>JBJEMC010000072.1:0-15267 GCA_051879475.1 Muricoprocola sp.
AAAAGCCATCACCGAAGGTGATTTTGTATGGCTTTTTCATCGTTACTGGAACGCATGTGAATAGTAACGATGTTTTTATGAAGCACAACGCATTTCAGGAGGGATTGCAATGATTGAGGCAACAAGCTGTGGCGGTGTGGTAATTTTCAGAGGAAAGATCCTGTTATTATTTAAGAGCTATAAGAACAAATATGAAGGCTGGGTCTTGCCAAAAGGGACTGTGGAATGCGGTGAGGCATTTGAAGAGACGGCATTGCGTGAAGTCCTGGAAGAAACGGGTGCAAAGGCAACCATAATGAAATACATTGGGAAAAGTCAGTATTCCTTTAATGTACCTGATGACGTAGTGGAAAAAGATGTCCACTGGTATTTAATGCGCTCAGAAAGCTATTATAGTAAACCACAACGCGAGGAACATTTTATTGACTCAGGATATTATAAATATCATGAGGCATACCACCTTTTAAAATTTGCCAATGAAAGAGCCATGTTGGAAAGAGCATACGAAGAGTATCTGAATTTGAAAAAAGCAAATTTATGGGGTGGAAGCAAAAAGAATTTTAAGGGGAAAGACTGATGATACACATCGGTCTTTCTGCGTATCATGGCAGATTCCTGTTTGAGGGACAGAATAAAACGTGTAAAACTGGTAAGGATAGAATATATGGAATGGTATAGACATCTCTACTTGAATGAAAAGCTGGCACCAAAACGAAAAAAGCTGATCAAAAAACTGGAAACAAATGCAGGGTTACCTGGAATATATGTGATTACAGTTGCCTCAAATGGAAAGGATCTGTTTGATATTTTTTCAGCAAATATGTTGCTGCAGCCAGTCCTTCACGGGCATTGTCCCATGATCATCGGGCTTGCTCAGAGTAAAGAAGAAGCAATTGATATCGTGTGCAATATTGTTACAGAGTCATTTCAGAAATATGGGCGTTGTGATGTCATGGCATATTTAAAAGAAAAAGTAAAAAATGAAGACAGCATCTCTGTCAGTTATCCAATGGAGAAATTAAAGTCAAGAGGACGCTGGCCAGGGAATAAGAAATAGAGCGGGAGTTATTTATGCTACATATGATTGCATGTTTATTGAAAATCACCGGTATACTGCTGGTTATTGTGCTCTCTGTTATTTTACTGACAGTATGCAGCGTATTACTGGTTCCCATACGATATCATCTGGAAGGGAAAAAAGAGGACAAGCTGCAGGCTTTTGTCAAAGTGACCTGGCTGCTTCGCATCTTTCGGATACAGGCAGGCTATGATGAAACAGGCTTGCATTATCAGGTCAGCATTTTCAAAAAAGTGCTGCTGTCCGATACCCCGCCGGAAGAAAAGAAAAAAGAAAAAAAGAAAAAGAAGGAGCAAAAGAAAACAAAATCGAAACCGAATGTTCCATCATCTGAAAAGAAAAAAGAGCCTGAAATCATAGAAACTGCGGAAATAGAAAAAGAACCTGAGGTTACAGAGACCACAGAAGCAGAAGAGGAGCCTGAGGTTATAGAAACGGCAGAAACAGAAGAAGAACCTGAAGCTTTTGAAACCGAAGAAGAATCGGAAGGTTCAGAAGAAGAGCGTTTTTCTGAGGATGAAAAGAAGAAGCCGAAAAGTAAGACTCATAAAATAGAGGCTATAAAAGAGAAGTTCAGAAAAATAAAAGAGCAGATCGATAAGTATCTGGATTTTATACGGCTTTCAACTACAAAAGCAACTTTTTCCCATTTAAAGAAAGAGGGAAGATATCTGCTTTTGCACTATGGACCAAGAGTGATGGAAGGAAAGGTTTATTTTGGATTTGAGGATCCTGCATTGACAGGAGAGGTACTGGGAATCCTGTCAGTAGCAAATGTCCTGCTGGGAGGACATTTAGAAACAGAAGCGGATTTTGAAAAAGCCGTATTGCAGGGCAGCCTGCGGATCAAAGGCCATATCCGAAGCGTCCATATATTAAAAACCGGTATCAGTCTGATTTTGGATAACAATATCAGAAGAACCATAAAAGAAATGAAAAAATTAAGACGTGAATAACAGGAGGAAAGAAGATGTCTGCAGAAAATAATTTTCAGTCAAAGGTTGAATCTTTATTCAAAGGTATGGATGGATTTATTCATTCCAAAACAGTAGTTGGAGATGCAATTACAGTAGGAGATACGATTATTCTTCCTTTAGTTGATGTTTCTTTTGGCGTTGCAGCTGCTGCAATGGAAGGAAGAGAAGAAAAACGCAATAAAAATAATGGGGGCGGCGGCATGGGCTGTAAGATGACTCCAAGTGCCGTTCTTGTGATTCAGAATGGAACTACGAAGCTGGTAAATGTAAGAAATCAGGATGGCCTTACAAAAGTGTTGGATATGGTGCCTGATTTTGTGAACCGATTTGCCTCTGCAGCAGGCTTTACAGATTCGTCAGCAGATAAAGGAAAAGAATCCAAAGATGCACAGACCACAGAGGATACACAAGAATAATATCCCTGTAACATTTTAAACTAAAACTGCATATGATATAAAAAACTCAGGAGCACAAGATATGAAACGAGTAGCAGGATATACACTTTTTTGGATTGCAGTAGGTATGCTGATCTCCCTGTTAATATCCAATACGTTCTGGAAGGTGTTCCTGATTTTTTTTCTGTTGCTTCTGGGATACAATCTGTTTTTGTGCTCTTGAGGTTCCTTTCATGCAACGAAAAAAGAGCCGCATAAATGCGGCTCAAACTCAATCTATTTCATTAAGCTCTTTCTACTTTTCCGGATCTAAGACAGGAAGTACATACGTACATTTTCTTTGCTGCTCCGTTAACCTTAACTTTAACAGACTTAATATTAGATTTCCACATCTTATTGGATCTTCTATGAGAGTGGCTCACGTTGTTTCCGAAATGAGCGCCCTTATCACAAATTGCACATCTTGCCATGACTGCACCTCCTTATATATTTTTCGCCCGTGCTATTGAGTACACAGACCGACAACAATCGTATTCTAACAGATACTTTCAAAATTTGCAAGAGGAAAATAAAAAAAGATGTTCCCTTTTTTCAAAAAAGTTGATATACTATAAATCAGACATCCTAGAATACTTTTTTGGAGGTAAAATATGAAAGGACGTATGGATAATGAATTAGGAAGCATTACAATTGACAGTGACGTGATTGCTATGTATGCAGGAAGCGTTGCAGTGGAATGCTTTGGAATAGTGGGTATGGCTGCAGTAAGTGTCAAAGACGGACTTGTAAAATTACTGAAGCGAGACAGCCTGAAACATGGAATTAATGTTACATTGGATGAGGATAATAAGATCTCACTGGATTTTCATGTGATCGTTGCTTACGGCGTAAGTATCGCTACAGTAGCTGAGAATCTGATGAGTAATGTAAAATACAGAGTCGAAGAGTTCACCGGAATGGAAATCGATAAAGTGAACATTTTCGTAGAAGGTGTCAGAGCGATTGATTAAGGAGGAACTCTTAAGGTGAGTAGAAGTACAATTAATGCCGAATTATGTGCAAAGATGTTTTTAGCAGGTGCAAGAAATCTGGAGGCACATAAGGAATGGATCAATGAATTAAATGTCTTTCCTGTTCCGGATGGTGATACAGGTACTAACATGACATTGACAATTATGGCTGCTGCAAAGGAAGTAGAAGCTTTAGATGATATCACAATGGAAGTGCTTGCAAAAGCAATTTCTTCCGGTTCCCTTCGCGGCGCGAGAGGAAACTCCGGTGTTATCCTGTCACAGCTTCTCAGAGGCTTTACAAAGGAAATTAAAGGTACAGAAGAAATTGATGTACCAACGATCACAGAAGCCTTTCAGAAGGCAGTAAAGACAGCATATAAGGCTGTTATGAAGCCGAAGGAAGGTACGATTCTGACTGTAGCCAAGGGATTTGCTGATAAGGCGAAAGAATTAGCTGAGACAGAGATCACTATGGAAGAACTTCTTGGCCAGTCTCTTGCATATGCTGAAGAAGTACTGAAAAAGACTCCGGAGATGCTGCCGGTATTAAAAGAAGCAGGTGTTGTCGACTCAGGTGGACAGGGTCTTATCCAGGTATTAAAAGGTGCATTTGATGTCTTCCTGGGAAAAGAAATTGATTATACCAAGGAAGCTCCTCAGACTGAAGAAGAAACGATTAAATTCTTATATTGCGTAGAATTTGATCTGAAGTTTAAGAGAGAAGTAAGCACAGAAGAGGAAGACAAGTTACGCTCTATTCTGGAAGGAATTGGAGAAGAAGTGGTAGTGCTCCGTACAAAGGATGCCTTCAGAATCCATCTTCATACGAATGATCCAGGTGTTGCTCTTACAAAGTCCTTAAGATATGGACAGCTTGTTAAAGTTAAGATTGATAATCTCCGGGAAGAGAAGAATGAGCATAAAGAAATTCTCTTAACAGAACTGGAAGAAATGGAAAAGAACCGGGAGCCGGAGATGCCGCACAAAGAAGTAGGATTTATTTCTGTTTCTGTGGGAGACGGAGTGGGCGAGATCTTCAAAGGTCTTGGTGTGGATTATCTGATTGAAGGCGGTCAGACCATGAATCCAAGTACAGAAGATATGTTAAATGCCATTGCCCACGTAAATGCAGATACTATTTTTATTTTCCCGAATAATTCCAATATCATCATGGCTGCAAATCAGGCACAGGATCTGACAGAAGATAAGAGGATTATTGTGATTCCTACAAAGACGATTCCTCAGGGAATTTCCGCTATCGTAAGCTATGAGGCCGGAAAATCCGTGGAAGAGAATGAAGAAAATATGAAAGAAGCTATGAGTCTTGTCAAGAGTGGCCAGATTACCTATGCTGTAAGAGATACTCATATTGATGATAAAGAAATCAGACAGGGCAATATCATGGGAATTGGTGACAAGACCATCCTTGCCGTGGGAGAAGAAATTGGTGAAGTGACCAAAGAGACGATCCGTCTTATGGTTGACGAAGATGCTGAACTGATCAGTTTATATTATGGAGCAGACGTCACAGAAGAAGATGCAAATGCATTGGGAGAAGAAATACAGGAATTATTCCCAGACTGTGAAGTGGAAGTATATGCCGGCGGACAGCCAATTTATTATTATTTAATTTCTGTAGAATGAATATCGAATCAAGCATTGTTGATTTAAAAGGAATCGGAGAAAAAACAAGAAAAGTTTACGAAAATGCAGGCATTTATACGGTGGGAGATCTGCTGAGTTATTATCCGAGAACGTATCGTAAATATGGAGAAATCATTCCCATTGAGCAGGTGCAGGAAGAAACAGAAGTCGCCATTTACGCCGTTATTTTAAGACCGGCTTCCGTACAGTATATCAAAAGACTGCAGATGACCTCGGTGAGAATACAGGATGCTTCCGGTGAGATTACTGCCAGATGGTATCATATGCCGTATCTGAAGAATACCCTGCTTCCGGGTAAGCAATTTGTCTTTTATGGGAAAGCAGTGAGAAAAAACCACCAGTTTATCCTGGAGCAGCCTGCCCTATATTCCCTGGAACAGTACCAGAGTATGCAGTCTGAGTTGCAGCCTGTTTATGTCCTTTCCAAGGGATTAAGTAATACTATGCTGACAAAACTGATGAGGCAGGTATTAGATGAAAAATCACTGTTCCGGGAATATCTTCCTTCGTATATCAGGGAAAAATATCAGTTGGCAGAATATGATTATGCGATAGAAGAGATTCATTTTCCAAGAGATGAGCATCATATGCTCCTGGCTCGTAAAAGGCTGGTTTATGATGAGTTTTTGTTTTTCTTATACATGCTGAGGCAATACAAAGAAAAGCGGGGAGTCCCTGAAAATATTTTTCATATACAGTATTCTGATGTTATCGATACAGTGATAAATAATCTGGGATACCAGCTGACAGGTGCTCAGATGCGAACCTGGAAAGAAATCGTGGCAGATATGACGGGAGAAAAGGTTATGGCAAGGCTGGTTCAGGGAGATGTTGGCTCAGGAAAAACCATTATCGCTTTTCTTGCGATGATACTTGCGGCGCAAAACGGGCTGCAAAGTGCCTTGATGGTTCCTACAGAAGTGCTTGCAAGACAGCATTTTGAAGCAATGAATCAGCTGCTTCAAAAAAATAATCTTTCTTTTCAAGCTGTTTTTCTTGCTGGTTCTATGACAGCAAAAGAAAAATGTATAGCTTATGAAAAAATTGCTTCCCATGAAGCAGATTTTATCATCGGAACCCATGCACTGATTCAGGAAAAGGTAACGTATGCAAAGCTTGGACTGGTGATTACAGATGAGCAGCACCGTTTTGGTGTCAGACAAAGAGAAAGCCTGGAAGAAAAGGGCAATTCTGTGCATACTCTTGTTATGAGTGCTACGCCGATTCCCAGGACTTTGGCAGTTATTTTATATGGGGATCTGGATATTTCTGTCATAGATGAGCTTCCGTCTAACAGAATTCCAATTAAAAACTGCGTTGTGAACACCAGTTACAGAAAAAAAGCCTACGCTTTTATGGAAAAAGAAGTACGAAATGGTCATCAGGTTTATGTTATCTGTCCTATGGTGGAAGAAAGTGAAATGATAGAAGCAGAGGATGTCTTATCCTATACAGAGAAGTTGCGGTCGGTTTTCCCGGAGGATATCTGTATTGAGTATCTGCATGGGAAAATGAAACCGAAAGAAAAGAATCGCATCATGGAACGGTTTTTGAACAATGAAATTCAGATTCTTGTATCCACCACTGTTGTGGAAGTTGGGGTAAATGTTCCTAATGCCACCGTTATGATGATTGAAAATGCAGAACGTTTTGGCCTTGCCCAGTTGCATCAGCTTCGAGGTCGGGTAGGAAGAAGCAATCTTCAGTCCTACTGTATTATGATAAACGGATCAGACAGTCAGAAAAATCAGAAGAGACTGGATATCCTGAACCATTCCAATGACGGTTTTTACATTGCCAGTGAAGACTTGAAGCTTAGAGGACCGGGGGATCTGCTGGGAGTTCGGCAAAGCGGAGACCTGGAATTTAAAATCGGAGATATCTATACGGATTCCCGTATATTACAGCAGGCCAGTGAAACTGTCGATAAACTGATGGAAGAAGACCCGGATCTGGAAAAAGAGGAACATCGCCTGATGAAAGAACGGCTGAAAACTATGATGTCTCTGGAAAGCAAAAAATTGAATTTATAACTGGAAAAAGAGCATAGAATCGAATCTATGCTCTTTTCATACAGGTTTATTTCAGTTATCTTGCAGTATTTTCCTGACTGGCCATACCAGACTGACCGGACTGTCCGGACATCTGTCTTTCCTGTTCTTCAATCATTTTCTTAACCATATAACCTCCTACAGAACCGTTCTGTTTGGAAGTAAGGTCACCGTTGTATCCATCGGTAAGTGGTACTCCTAATTCTGATGCTACCTCGAATTTAAACTTATCCAGAGCACTTTTGGCTTCAGGTACAGCAGCTGTATTTGAAGATTTACCAGACATTTGAAACGCCTCCTTTGTAGAAAATTTTTGTTTGCAATATTTTGTATTGCAAACATAGTATATGGATTTTTACAGATAATAAACTGGAAGTTCTTTCATAAAAACATTTACTAATATCGAAATTTATGATATGCTTGAATGGACTATTGAATAAAAATTAAGCAGATTAAATTTAAAGTATATATGAAAAATAATTTATGGGATGTTATTTGGAGAAGGGGTTACGAAAATGAAAATTGGTCTGATTGCACATAACAGCAAGAAGAGTCTCATGGAAAATTTTTGTCTTGCTTATAAAAGAATACTTGCGCAGCATGAGTTGTATGCAACAGGAATGACTGGAAGAAGGGTAGAAGAAGTAACCAATCTTCGCGTTCATAAGTTTTTGCCTGGTACGTTGGGTGGGGATAAACAGATGACAGAAATGATTGAACGTAATGATATGGATATGGTTATTTTCTTTTATAATCCACTTATGCAGGATCCGAGAGCTGCAGATATTGACAATATTACAAGATGTTGTGATAAATACAACATTCCGATTGCAACCAATATTGCAACAGCAGAATCACTGTTGCTGGGATTATCTCATGGCGATCTGGAATGGCGGTCTGTGTATAATAATAATTAAAAATGGTTTGATTCAAAGAAAGAGAAATCTATGAGAGTAATAGCAGGTACAGCAAAACATCTGGCACTGAAATGTCCGGAGGGCTTAAGTACAAGGCCTACGACTGACCGAATTAAAGAAACGTTATTTAATATGATCCAGAATGATGTGGTAGATGCCAGGTTTCTGGATCTGTTCAGTGGAAGCGGCGCCATAGGCATTGAGGCATTAAGCCGTGGTGCTAAAGAAGCGGTATTTGTGGAAGCAGACAGGAAAACTGCTTCCTATATCCAGGAGAATCTTAGGTTTACCCGTCTGGAAAAGCATGCAAAACTAATGATCACAGATGCTGTTACAGCAGTATCCAGGTTAAATGGAAGCGGACCCTTTGATATCATTTTTATGGATCCGCCTTATGACCATGATCTGGAAAAAGAAGTCCTGCTCAGGTTAAGGGATACAGATCTGGCAGATCCCTATACGCTTATCATTATGGAAGCATCTTTGAGTACTGATTTTGATGATCTGAAGGATTATGGGTACGAGATGATAAAATACAAAAAATATAAAACCAATGCACATGTTTTTTGTAAACTGATGGAGTGAGTGAATTATGAAAAGAGCCGTTTATCCCGGAAGTTTTGATCCGGTAACATTTGGACACCTGGATATTATCCGCCGTTCAGCAAAACTGGTGGATGAGCTGGTCGTGGGTGTTTTGCAGAATAATAAAAAAAATCCGTTGTTTTCTATAGAAGAACGTGTTAAGATACTTAAGGAAGTGACAAAAGATATAGACAACGTCCGGGTGGAATCGTTTAGTGGCTTATCTATTGATTTTGTAAAGAAATGTGAAGCACAGTTTATTGTGCGTGGATTAAGAGCTATTACAGACTTTGAGTATGAGCTGCAGATGGCTCAGACAAACAGGATTTTGTCACCGGGTATCGATACGATTTTTTTAACCACGAATCTGGAATATGCATATTTAAGTTCTTCTACTGTAAAAGAAGTTGCTTATTATGGGGGAGATATTTCCAAATTTGTGCCAGCGGAAGTTGTTGCAGTGATTCAGCAGAAGATGAGTGAGAATAAGTAATTATAAGGAGTGAAATTATGAGCAGCAGAATTGAGCAGATCATTGAAGAAATTGAAGAATATGTTGACAGTTGTAAGTTTCAGCCGCTTTCTTCCACAAAGATTGTAGTAAATAAGGAAGAACTGGAAGAACTTTTACGTGAACTTCGTATGAAAACACCGGATGAGATCAAGAGATATCAGAAGATCATCAGTAATAAAGATGCAATCCTTGCCGATGCACAGGCGAAGGCTGATGCCATTATTGCAGATGCTACCGCAAAACAGCAAAATATGGTACAAGAAAACGAGATCATGCAGGAGGCAATGAAGCAGTCACAGATCATGTTAGAAGAGACCAGAAAACAGGCGCAGGAGATTCTGGATTCCGCAACGACAGATGCGAATAATATCCGTATGAGCGCTATCAGTTATACAGATGATATGCTGGCTAATCTGGAGCAGATCATGAGTCATGCTTCTGATACAGTAAGTTCCAAGTATAATACTTTTATCAACTCTCTTCAGTCCTGTTATGACATTGTAAGCAAGAACAGAATGGAACTGTCTCCTCAGGGAAGTACATCCAGTAATTATACTTCTGATTTTGCTGCTGCAACAGAAGAACCGGAAGAAGAGATGGTTGAAGAATAAATGAAAAGAGAAGGTTTTAAATCAAGACTGGGATTTATCCTGGTCAGTGCAGGATGCGCCATCGGCATTGGAAACGTATGGCGCTTTCCTTATGTAGTGGGACAAAATGGCGGCGGCTTATTTGTACTGCTGTATCTGGTATTTTTGTTTATTATGGGTGTACCGGTACTGACGATGGAGCTTGCTGTGGGACGAAGCAGCCGCAAAAGTGCGGTTCTGGCATATAAGACACTGGAAAAGCCGGGAAGTAAATGGCATATCCATGGATGGCTCTGTATGCTGGGATGTTATATACTGATGATGTATTATACGACGGTATCCGGATGGATGCTCAGTTATTTCTTTAAATTTGCAGCGGGAGTGTTCCCGGCGGGAATGAGTGCAGAAAATGTAGGCGGTATATTTACAAATCTTCTGTCATCTCCTCTGGAAATGACAGGCTGGATGGCGGTAACTGTGATTCTTGGATTTATCGTATGCAGCCGGGGTCTTCAGAATGGAGTTGAAAAAATCAGTAAATTCATGATGATGGTATTATTAGTGCTCATCGTGGTACTGGCAGTACATAGTGGCCTCCTTCCGGGAGCAAAAGAAGGAATCCGTTTTTACCTGGTACCAAGTCTGGAAAAAGTAAAGGAAGTCGGACTGGGGAATGTGATCACAGCGGCAATGAATCAGGCCTTCTTTACTTTGAGTCTGGGAATCGCGGCGATGGAAATTTTCGGAAGTTATATGGGGAAAGAGCACAGTCTTCCGGGAGAAGCAATCCGTATCAGCCTTCTGGATACCTTTGTGGCAATCATGGCGGGACTTATTATTTTCCCTGCATGCTTTTCTTTTGGAGTAAAGCCGGATGCCGGTCCATCCCTGATTTTTGTCACTCTGCCAAATGTGTTTGTAAATATGGCAGGAGGAAGAGTGTGGGGAACCATGTTTTTCCTGTTTATGACTTTTGCAAGCTTTTCTACCGTTATGGCAGTATTTGAAAATATCATTTCTTTTTGGGTTGATATGTTTGGCATGGACAGAAAAAAAGCCGTTCTGATCAATGGAGTTATCATTTTGATTGCCAGCCTGCCATGTGTATTTGGCTACAATATCTGGAGTGATCTGCACCTGATTGGCGGAAGAGATGTTCTGGATACCGAAGATTTTATTGTAAGTAATCTGCTCCTTCCGATTGGTTCTCTGATCTATCTGTTATTCTGTGTCACCAGATTCGGATGGGGATTTGACAACTATATGAAGGAATGTAATGAAGGAGAAGGGCTTCGTTTTGGAAAAGTACTGAAACCGTATTTTCAGTATATTCTCCCGGTGCTGATTATCATTATTATTATACAGGGGCTAATCTAAAAAGAATGTGCTGCGGCACATTCTTTTTTAAAGTCTGCCAAAAAACAGGTAGATTCCTGCAAGTATAAAAGCGATGAGAGTTATTTTAAGCTTTGATAAGAGATATTTCGGCAAAGACATCTGAAAGCTTTGAAGGAGCTCCTTTGACTGGAAAGCACTGCACAGTCCTCCAAAGCTTAAAATGCAGATCATAGATAAAAAAGTAAAAACAGGAAAAGCATCCGCGCATGCAGATAAGAAAGAAATTCCGTTGGTAATTTCCAAAAATCCGCATAATAAATATTTTTGAAAAGGATAACCAGGCATTTTCCTGATTATCGTGCATAGAATAGTAAATGGCACAAGGTATCCGCCTAATTTCAGGATGGCTGTGATACTGGCGGAAATACAGTGATCCAGTTGAGAAAATGTAAATTTTATGGTTGGAGGTACAGATTTTTCTGTTTTTACTGTTTTCTGTCCTCTTCCTGACAGGATTCCATAGAGGATGGGGCTTCCATAGGTAATGATCAGGGTAGGAAACATCCATTTTTTCTCTGGAAAATGTTGGAGAAGAACATAGGATATGACAAAGGATGGACTTACGTTATTACAAAATCCGGCCAGATAGTGACATTCCCTCTGACTGATTTTTCCCTGGCTGTACAGATCCCGTAAGGTTTTGCATCCCATGGGATATCCACAGAGAAATCCCACAACCATGGCATAGATGCCATAATCATTTACCGGAATAAAAAATCCAAGCAGCTTTTTAAAAGGGCGGACCAGATACCAGGCAAGGTTTGATTCTGTGATAAGGCCTGAGATCAGCATCATGGGAAAAAGAACCGGAATGACATGGTTCGCCCATAAGACCAGTCCGTACTGCGCAGAAGCCAGACTGTCCGCGGGAAACAGCAGAAGATAGATAAAAAAGAACGAAAGTCCAAGTGCAGAAATGATTTGTCCCATATTTCCTCCAAATAATTTGAACAGTTTCTTTTCATGTGATATACTGTATTATTAATGACTATGTGTTAGAACCAGATTAGGAGAGCTTTCTATGGAAATACATCAATGGCGTGACTTGCTGGATCCCTATGACCTGGCAGTAAAAGAATTAATTACCAAGTTTGAACATATAAAATACGAACACAATGTACGGGGAATCTACTGTCCTATTGAACAGGTAACCGGGCGCGTAAAGGGGATTTCCAGCATACTGGATAAATTACAGAAGAAAAATATTGATATAGAAAATATTGAAACAGAACTGGAGGATCTGGCAGGCATCCGTATCATCTGTCAGTTCGTGGAAGATATCCCCAAGGTTGTGAACATGATCCGGGAAAGAAAAGACATGAAGGTCAAAGTGGAAAAGGACTATGTAACACATATGAAGTCCAGCGGATACAGAAGTTATCATGTCATTATCCTCTACGATGTTCAGACCTTCCAGGGGGCGAAGACCATTCAGGCAGAAATACAGATCCGCACCATGGGAATGAATTTCTGGTCTACCATTGAACATTCTCTCCAGTACAAATACAAGGGAGATATTCCGGATTATGTAAGAGAGAGGCTGTTAAATTCTGCCGATGCCATGGTGATCCTGGACCAGGAAATGTCCAGTGTCCGGGATGAGATCATGGATGCCCAGAATTCCATGAGAAGACAGGAGAATGTCGTCACAGAGATCCTTACGACGATTCAGAATTTATATCATGTGGCGAACAAACGTGATATGGAAAAGATTCAGAAAGAATTTTACGAAGTTTACCAGAAGAATGACCTGGAGAAGCTGATCTGTTTTCATAAGAATCTGGATTCCCTTGCAGAGGGATATAAAGCCCAGGGATTGAATTTTACGTGACAGAAAATCGTGTGATATGGAGAAAAAACAGATGAGCCAGGAACGAATCGACAAATTCCTTTCAAATGCACAGATTGCATCAAGGTCTGAGGTAAAGAAATACATAAAGGTCGGAAAAATAAGTGTAAATGGAGTAATTGTTAAAAAACCGGAAGAAAAGATTGATCCGGAAAAAGATGTCATAGAGTTTGAAAACAAAGTGGTAAACAGAAAAACAGAAACCTATATTCTTCTGAATAAACCGGCTGGCGTAGTGACAGCAACAACGGATCGTTTTGATAAGACCGTTATGGATCTTTTGCAGATTCCGGGAAAAGAAAAACTGTTTCCCGTGGGAAGACTGGATAAGGATACGGAAGGCCTTTTGATCATTACAGACGACGGAGATACGGCACACCGGTTGTTATCTCCTAAGCATCATGTTCCCAAGACCTATTATGCAAAGATTGCAGGAATCGTGACAGAAGATGACTGTACGGCATTTCAGGAAGGTCTGGACATCGGAGAGGAAAAAAAGACGCTGCCTGCCAGATTAAAGATTCTCTCTGTGGATGAAGAGGAAGAGTCCAGCGAGATTGAAGTAACGGTCTGTGAAGGCAGGTTTCATCAGGTAAAACGGATGTTTCAGGCTGTGGGGAAAACCGTGGTGTATTTAAAAAGAATCTCTATGGGAACCTTACAGCTGGGAACGGATCTTTCCTTAGGAGAATACAGGGAACTGACCAAAGAAGAGATCATGTTACTAAAAGAAAGTAAATGGGAGGACACTATATGAAGAATGGATTTCTGCCTGTTTCCAGAGCAGATATGAAGGAGAGGAATATTTCACAGCTGGATTTTGTTTATGTAACAGGTGATGCATACGTAGATCATCCTTCTTTTGCCCATGCAGTGATCAGCAGAATTCTGGAGGCACATGGCTATAGCGTAGGAATCATCGCCCAGCCTGACTGGAAGGATCCAGAAAGTATTCAGGTTCTTGGAAAGCCAAGGCTTGGATTTTTAGTATCTTCCGGCAATATGGATTCCATGGTGAATCATTATACTGTGTCGAAAAAGCGACGGCAGACAGATGCCTTTACTCCGGGAGGGGTAATGGGAAAACGTCCCGATCATGCGGTGGTAGTATACTGTAATCTGATCCGTCAGGTGTATAAAAATGTCCCTGTTATTATCGGGGGAATAGAGGCAAGTTTAAGAAGACTGGCACATTATGATTACTGGTCAGATTCATTAAAGAGATCCATCCTGTTGGATTCCGGGGCGGATCTGATTTCTTACGGCATGGGAGAACGTTCCATTGTGGAAATTGCAGATGCGCTGGCCTCCGGATTAGAGGTAAAGGATATTACTTTTATAGATGGAACCGTATATAAAACAAAAAGTACAGAGATGGTTTATGATGCCATCACACTGCCGGGATATGAGCAGCTAAAAGCCGATAAACTGGAATATGCCAGGAGTTTTTATCAGCAATATTTAAATACCGATCCCTTTAGCGGAAAAAGGCTGATCGAGCCGTATTCGGAGCATTGTTTTATTGTTCAGAATCCTCCTCAGAAACCCTTGTCTCAGGAAGAAATGGATGCCGTATATGACCTCCCTTATCAGAGAGCCTGGCATCCCATGTATGATTCTCAGGGAGGGGTTCCTGCTCTTGATGAAGTGAAATTCTCCATTGTCAGCAACAGAGGATGTTTTGGCGGCTGTAGTTTCTGTGCCCTGACCTTCCATCAGGGAAGGATCATCCAGACCAGAAGCCATGAATCGATTATCAGGGAAGCCGAGATGTTTTTAGAGGATAAGGATTTTAAGGGATACATCCATGATGTGGGAGGCCCTACGGCAAATTTCAGACAGCCTGCCTGCAAAAAGCAGCTGGAAAAGGGGGTTTGTCCAGACAGGCAATGCCTGTTCCCTAAGCCATGCAAGAATCTGACGGCAGATCATTCTGATTATATCAGCCTTCTTCGCAAACTTCGAAAACTTCCGGGAGTGAAGAAAGTGTTTATCCGGTCAGGAATCCGTTTCGATTACCTGATGGCGGATCCTGATGACACGTTTTTCAGAGAACTTGTGAAATACCATATAAGCGGACAGCTGAAAGTGGCACCGGAACATGTATCTGATGCTGTCCTTCAGAAGATGGGGAAACCGGAAAATGCCGTTTATAAAAAGTTTGTTTCCAAGTATAAATCATTACACAGGGAGTATGCTATGAATCAGTTCCTGGTTCCATACCTGATGTCTTCC
>JBJEMC010000073.1:0-55390 GCA_051879475.1 Muricoprocola sp.
AAAGTTGGAATCATGGATACTTTACCGCCGGCAATCAGGAAGAGAACACATCCGATTACGACACAGCAAAGGTCACAGCCAATACGGCAGAATTTAAAAGGAGCTACTTTCCATTTATTTGCCAGGATCAAAGCTACTGCGTCATATGTAGAAACACCGAGGTCAGCTGTAAAATAAAATGCGGAACTGAAGCACATCAGTACAATGCCAAAAATCAGATAACCGGCTCTGAGTCCCATACCTGGTTCAGGAATAATCTGAAGGATGCAGTCTTTGGAAAACTGAGCGATATATCCTGTCAGGAACAGGTTGATCACTGTGCCAAGACCGATGTAATGCTTATCAATAAAGAAACTAAAGGACAGCAGGCAGATATTGGCAATGACGTAAAGAGTTCCAAACTGAATCGGAACCAGGGAATCTAATCCACTCATGAATGCCTGAAAGGGATCGACGCCATAAGCTGCTGCTTTGAAAAAACCAACGCTGATTGCGCAGACAACAACACCAAGAACAGTTGCAAAAATGCGTTTGGTCATATAAGGATCTTTTGTTTTTGAGTTCATTTCCTGTTTTACTCCTTGTTTTGTTTTATAATCCCAATGAGTATATCTGGAAAAGAGAAAAAATTCAAGAGTTTGTGTATAATATTTTGGAAAACTGTGTTATACTGGTTTCATATTCGAAGATGTTTTTTTATAACTTTAGAAAAGAAATGCTTGCAAAATCTGACTGTATATGTTAATATAATTTTCGTTGAGAAAGTAACTCATTCGCCGGCGTGTCGGAATGGCAGACGAGGCAGACTCAAAATCTGTTGTTGGCAACAACGTGCGGGTTCAAGTCCCGCTGCCGGCAGTATTGCAGGAAGTTTTGCATAAGCAAAGCTTCCTTTTTTTGATTACAGTGTCATAAGTCCAAATCCATGACATGCTTGCATGTCGATGGATGCAGGACTTTATGACACGCCCCACAATGAGGATGGAGTGTGACGAAGGCACACGAGAATCCGAATTGTGGGTAGGATTGCGTGAGTGCAAAGCACGAAGCCATCCGTAATCAATTCAAGAATTTACAGGAGATAACCATGGATTGTAAACGTGCTCAGCATGCGATTATGCCGTATATTGAACAGCGCCTTTCAGATGCAGAATTAGAAGAATTTCTGGAACATGTTTCACAATGTGAGACTTGCAGAGAAGAACTTGAAGTATATTTTACAATTTATTATGCACTGGCAAAACTGGATCAGGATGATTCAGTTTCTTTTGATATCAAACAAGTCTTAAAGGACAGTATAGAAAAAAGTGAGGAACATCTGCAATATGTCAGTTCAAAAAAATTTGTGGAAAGAGTTCTATTAGTGATCTTTGGCATAGTGATTGGGATTTTTTTGATTACCGGCATAGATGCTGTTTCAAACGGTGGTATAAAGGAAACAAAAATCTATCACATGCTGGGACTGGATGTTGAGACAGAAAATCTGGATGATTCTTCCGTGATTTTCCAACAGGTTGATGAAAGTATAGAGATGGAGACCAACAGGAGAAATCAGGTGATCATAAGAGAACCCGAAACAGAGGCCATGAGGGAGGAAGTTCCGCCTCCACTTCCGGATCCGACAGAAAAGTAAAGGAGATTAAGCATGGGTAACAAGCTGGTATTAATTGATGGACATAGTATTTTAAACAGGGCATATTATGGAGTGCCGGATCTGACAAATTCAGAGGGACTTCATACGAATGCCGTCTATGGATTTTTAAATATTATGTTTAAGATTCTTGATGAGGAAAAACCGGATTATCTTGCGGTGGCCTTTGATTTAAAAGCTCCTACCTTCCGGCATAAGATGTATGAAGCATATAAAGGAACCAGAAAACCAATGCAGCCGGAACTAAAAGAGCAGGTTCCTGTCATGAAAGAAATGCTTACCGCAATGCAGGTGCCCTTACTGATGCTGGAGGGATATGAGGCAGACGATCTTTTGGGAACTGTGGCGAAAAAAGCAGAAAAAGATGGCTATGAAGTGGTAGTTGTATCAGGAGACAGGGATTTGCTGCAACTGGCAACAGATCATATCCTGATCCGGATTCCTAAAACCAAAAAAGGCGGAACGGAGATAGAAAATTATTATGCGGCAGATGTGAAGGAGAAGTATCTTGTAACTCCGCTTCAGATCATTGAACTGAAAGCATTGATGGGAGATGCTTCTGATAATATCCCTGGTATTCCGGGTGTTGGGGAGAAGACAGCCACAAAGATTTTATGTGAGTTTGGCAGTGTTGAGAATGCCTATGAGCATATAGAAGAAATAAAGCCAAACAAGGCGAAAGAATCCTTAAGGGAGCATATTGATCTGGCAAGACTGAGCAGGGATCTGGCGACAATCAATATTAACAGTCCTGTTGAACTGGATTTTGAGAAGGCAAAGCTGGAGAATCTGTATACGGAAGAAGCCTTCAAATTGTGTAAAAAATTAGAATTTAAGAATATATTATCCCGTTTTGAATGTGAAGGACCTCAGAATGAGATTCGGGATTATTTTCGTATGGTGGATGATTTCTCTCAGGCGGAAGAAGTCTTTGAGAAGCTTGCACAGGCAGAGGAGATTGGATTTGCCATTTCCAGTCAGGGGAATCATGTCTGTATGGTTTCTGTGGCAGAAAACGCAGAGACGATTCTGTGTTTTCCTGTAGAGGGATTTTTGACAGAAGGGTATCTTCTGGATCATTTGGATAAATTGATTGAGAAGGTTCCTACAGTTTCTACCATTGACTTGAAATCACAGTTAAAATGGCTGTCCGTATCAGAAGAGAAACGAATCCATGATGTGGCAATCGGTGCATATCTTCTGAATCCTTTAAAGGGAGATTATCCATATGAAGATATTGTGAAAGACTATGGAAATATGATTCTTCCGGGAAAAGCAGAATTACTGGGAAAGGTTCCTGTTTCAGAGGCTCTGAGTCAGGAAACAGAGTTGAGGGATAAGGCCAGGGATTATGGCTGCTATATGGCTTATACAGCACTTTGTTGCCAAAAACCGATTCAGAAAAGATTAGAGGCAAGCGGTATGGAAGAATTATATCTTTCCATAGAGTTACCTCTGACATATTCCCTGTACCATATGGAGCGGGAGGGAATACGTGCCTGCTCTGATACACTGCGGGAATACAGCGAAGAACTGGCTGTTCAGATCAGGAAACTGGAAGGAGAAATCTATCAGGAAGCGGGGGAAGAGTTTAATATCAATTCCCCCAAACAGCTGGGTGTGATCCTCTTTGAGAAAATGAAGCTTCCGGGAGGAAAAAAGACCAAAAGCGGATTTTCCACTGCGGCAGATGTGTTGGAAAAACTGGCCTGTGAGTATCCTATTGTAGAGAAAATCCTGGATTACCGCCAGGTGGCAAAATTAAAGTCTACCTATGCGGACGGGCTGGTGAACTTTATCCAACCGGATGGAAGAATCCATGGAAAATTCAATCAGACAGTGACAGCCACAGGAAGAATCAGCAGTACGGATCCGAATCTTCAGAATATTCCAATCCGTACAGAGATGGGACGCCTGTTCCGAAAAGTCTTTGTTCCAAAAGAGGGATATGTGTTTGTGGATGCGGACTATTCTCAGATTGAATTACGTGTTCTGGCAGCCTTATCCGGGGATGAGGCTTTGATTCATGCTTTCCAGAATGGCATGGATATTCACAGATTAACGGCTTCTCAGGTATTTCATGTTCCCTTTGATGAGGTATCTGATCTGCAAAGAAGAAATGCCAAGGCTGTGAACTTTGGAATCGTATATGGAATCAGTTCCTTTGGCCTTAGCCAGGATCTGAAGATTTCCAGAAAAGATGCTTCGGATTATATAGACAGATATTTTGAAACATATCCGAAGATAAAAGAGTTCCTGGATCGTACGGTAGAAAAAGCAAAGGAAGAAGGATATGTCAGTACCTGGTTTGGAAGACGCAGACCTGTGCCGGAACTTAGTTCCAGTAATTACATGCAAAGATCCTTCGGAGAACGAATTGCAATGAATTCTCCGATTCAGGGAACCGCTGCAGATATTATAAAGATTGCTATGATAAGGGTTGACAGAAGATTAAGAGAAGAAAATCTCTGTGCAAGGCTGGTGCTGCAGGTGCATGATGAACTTTTGGTGGAATGCCCTAAGGAAGAAACAGAACAGGTAAAACAGATTCTGCAGGAGGAAATGACGGGTGCAGTTTCTCTTACAGTACAGATGGAAGTAGAGGCAAATGTTGGAAATGACTGGTATGAAGCACATTAAAGTCCTGGGGATCACGGGAGGAGTCGGAGCCGGGAAAAGTACGATTCTGGAGTATCTGGAAAAAAAATATAACGTCAGAGTGATTCAGCTGGACCAGGCTGCACATTTCCTTATGGAGCCGGGGCAGCCTTGTTATGAAAAAATCATAGATAGATTTGGCAGAAAGATTCTGGCAGCAGATGAAACCATAGACAGGAAAAAGCTGTATCAGGAGACGTTCCCGGATCGGCAGAAAGTGGAAGAACTAAATAAGATCGTGCATCCTCTTGTAAAGGAGTATGTACGGGAACAAATCAAAATGGAGGCAGAGGCTGACCGCATTCCTTTTTTGGTTATTGAAGCTGCTTTATTGTTAGAGGATCATTATGAAGAAATCTGTGATACGATCTGGTATGTCTATGTTGATTCTGAGGTGCGTATCCGCAGACTGGAAGAATCCAGGGGTTATACCCCTGAAAAAACTGCTCAGATTCTGAAAAATCAGAAAAGTGATGAAGAATTTCGCCACTACTGTCAATTTGTGATTGACAACAGCAGTGATTTTATAGAAAATACTTATGAACAAATTGACAAAGGATTAAAAGAATATGGATTTTTGTAGTATTGCCAGTGGAAGCAGCGGAAACTGTATTTACACCGGTTCAGAAGAAACAGCAGTATTAGTTGATGCAGGAATCAGTGCCAGACAGATTGAAAAATCCCTGAACAGCATAGACCGTTCCTTAAAAGAGGTGGATGGGATCCTGGTTACCCATGAACATTCCGATCATATCAAGGGAATCGGGGTAATCTCCAGAAAATACGGGGTGCCTATCTATGGAACAGCAGGAACGTTAAGAGCAGTCAGAAACTGTGCTTCTCTGGGAAAAATAGAGGAAGGTCTGCTCCATGAGATTCATGAGGATGAGAACTTTTACATAGGAGATATCGAGGTTCATCCTTTTGAAATTCCCCATGATGCGGCGCAGCCTGTGGCATATCGCCTGGAACATGATGGACATTCAGTGGCGGTAGCAACGGATCTTGGAGTCTTTAATGATTATATCGTGGAGAATCTGCAGAATCTGGATGCGATTTTGCTGGAAGCGAATCATGACGTAAGGATGCTGATGGCCGGAGGCTATCCTTATTATCTGAAACAGAGGATACTGGGGACACATGGACATTTATCCAATGAAAATGCAGGTCTTTTGCTTTGCAGGATTTTACATGATAAGCTGAAGAGGATTTATCTTGGCCATTTAAGCAAAGAAAATAATTATGAGGAACTTGCATATGAAGCGGTCTGTATGGAAGTAACCATGGGAGAAAACCCATACAAGGCCTCTGATTTTTGTATTCAGGTGGCAAAAAGATCAGAGATAACAGAACTGGTCGCTGTATAATAAATAGATGAAAAGGAAAGAAGAGGAGAAAAAATGAAAAAAACAATTATCACAGTTGTGGGAAAAGATACGGTAGGAATTATTGCAAAGGTTTGTACCTTTCTTGCAGATAACAATGTAAATATTCTGGATATTTCCCAGACAATCGTAGATGGATTCTTTAATATGATGATGGTTACAGATGCAACGAAGGCAACAAAAGAATTTAGTGTGCTTTCCTCAGAATTAAAGGTTCTTGGAGAAGAAATCGGTGTTGTGATCAGATGCCAGCACGAAGAAATCTTTAATAAGATGCACAGAATCTGATGATACCAGGGGACAAAAGTCTAAAGGCCACATGGGCTTGCTCATAAGTGGGCGAAAGACTTTGGAACTGTAGGTATCAAATATTACTTTACACAGGGGAGGAAAAGCATGATTAACATATTTGAAGTAAATGAAACGAATAAGATGATTTCCGAAGAAAATCTGGATGTACGTACCATTACTTTGGGAATTAGTCTTTTAGATTGTATGGATGCTGATCTGGAGGTCTTAAATCAGAAGATTTATACGAAAATTACAACTCTTGCTGAGAATTTGGTGAAAACCGGTGAAGAGATCGAAAATGAATACGGTATCCCAATTGTAAATAAACGAATTTCTGTTACACCAATTGCAATGGTGGGAGCAGCTGCCTGTAAAAAGCCAGAAGATTATGTGACCATTGCAAAAACTTTGGATCAGGCTGCTAAGAAAGTTGGAGTAAACTTTATTGGTGGTTATTCCGCTTTGGTAAGCAAGGGAATGACAAAGAGTGATGAATATCTGATTCGATCCATTCCTCAGGCACTCTCTGTGACGGAACGTGTGTGCAGTTCTGTAAATGTCGGTTCCACCAAGACAGGAATTGATATGGATGCTGTCCGTCTTCTGGGAGATGTGATTTTAGAGACAGCAGAATATACGAAGGAATCAGATTCCCTTGGATGTGCAAAACTGGTAGTTTTCTGTAATGCGCCGGATGACAATCCATTTATGGCAGGAGCTTTTCATGGCGTGACAGAAGGAGATGCTGTCATTAACGTAGGTGTCAGCGGACCTGGCGTTGTAAAGCGTGCTTTGGAAAAAGTACGTGGGGAAAATTTTGAAGTACTTTGTGAGACCATCAAGAAAACAGCATTTAAAGTAACTCGTGTAGGTCAGCTGGTAGCACAGGAAGCTTCTAAGAGAATGAATATTCCTTTTGGTATTATAGACCTTTCTCTTGCACCGACCCCGGCTATTGGAGACAGTGTGGCAGATATCCTTTGTGAGATCGGTCTGGAGTATGCAGGCGCACCGGGTACTACAGCTGCTCTGGCCTTATTAAATGACCAGGTTAAGAAGGGTGGCGTAATGGCTTCTTCTTATGTGGGCGGTCTTAGCGGTGCATTTATTCCGGTCAGTGAAGATCAGGGTATGATTGATGCTGTACAGGCGAATGCCCTTACTTTAGAAAAACTGGAAGCCATGACCTGTGTATGTTCTGTAGGTCTGGATATGATCGCCATTCCGGGAGATACCCCTGCTACAACCATTTCCGGAATTATTGCAGATGAAATGGCAATTGGTATGGTGAACCAGAAGACTACTGCCGTCCGTGTCATTCCGGTAATCGGAAAAGGAGTCGGAGAGATGGTGGAATTTGGAGGCCTTCTTGGATATGCCCCAATTATGCCTGTGAACAAATACTCCTGTGCAGATTTTGTAAATCGTGGTGGAAGAATACCGGCTCCAATTCACAGCTTCAAGAATTAAAAGACTAGCGTCGTACTATTTGATATTGAAATTCTGTTTGGAAGTTTTTGGAAAACTTTTGCTGTAGGATACTTTCGTATAAGTGAGAAGCTTTCAGGCTTTCTTCAAATTCAGTAAGTGCCTGCTGGTTTCTGGAGGAATTTTCATAAGGATATTCAGAAAGAATCTTTTTCGCATCTGCCATTTTGGAGATGAGTGGAATAGAGCTTCTGTCTTTAATCAGACGAAGCAGAGGAGAAGATTCTTTTTTAAATCCCAGGATTCTTCCATAGGAAGCTAAGCCCATATCTTTAGATGTGGGCTTTTTTAATTGTAATATAATATGCAGCAGAGCACGGCGAAGATGGAGCTCTGTCTGGTTTTTAGTTTTAAGGAGCTGGACAAAAGAATCAAAACCATGATACTGAAAACGCAGGTTAAAAATACGCTTTGCCAGTTCTTCTGAAATGTCATAAATATCTGCAAAATCTTCCCAGGAATCCGCAAAGATCAACCGATACTGCAAAAAATCTGAGAAATCCTCTGTGCACACCGGATAGCAGACCTGATAATTTTCAGAAAGAATCCTACGTCCCGAAGCAGTGAGATAATCCAGCATCTCCTCAGATAAACCTGGAAACGGTGAAGATGTGGATTTTAAAATACTGCTGCGAAGGGATGTGGCAGAAGCAAATTCTTTTGTAAGATCATGATCATGATAACCGTTCCCAATACGGGGAATTGCAACAGGAATCATAGAACTGTCCAGTTGCTTAAGGGATTTTAAATACTCAATACCCAGAGTAGAATTTGGCTCTTTCATGCTTTCGGGAAGGTTGGTAATGCAATGCTTTAATGCTTCAAAACGTGCTTTAGGAAAAGAATATCCCTTTTTTAAGCATTCCTGCAGAGCAGCCCTGTAATGCTCAGGTTCCTTTGTAAGCAAAGCTGCAGCTTGCTCCAGGACAGAAAGATCTGTCGTTTCACTTCCAAAGCACAGATGTGTAACGCAGCCAAGAGATTCCAGCAACGAAACGGCACCCTTTGCAAAGTACTCTGCACTTCCACAGGCACAGCGCAGAGGCAGTTCCAGTACCAGATCCGCACCGCCATCAAGAGCCATCTCTGTGCGGTGGTATTTATCAATCAGAGCAGGTTCTCCACGTTGTACATAGTTACCGCTCATAACGACTACGATATAGTCAGCACCTGTGATACGTCTGGCATGCTCAAGGTGATAAGCATGACCGGTATGAAAGGGATTATATTCTGCGATGATGCCTGTGATGTTCATGTGATTACTCCTTTTAAAATGTGATGATAAGGCTATTCTGCTTTTTTTTATATAAGATGTCAAGGAGAGTTTTTTAAAATATATGTTACAGTTCAGGTGCCACTGTTCCGCAAGGTGTTTTGCATGGCAAAACCCGAGGTCTGCAATGAAAAAGCCATCACCGAAGGTGATTTTGTATGGTTTTTTCATCGTTACTGGAACGTACGTGAACAGTAACGATATTTAAAATTTTGAGTAAAAAGAAAAAGTTGGTATTGATAAATTTGGAAAAGTTCATATAATATATATTTATAGGACTGCCATAAGGAAGTTGGAATGTTGGTTAGTCTGATTATATAAAAAGGAGATATAAGAATATGCCATTAGTTACTACTACCGAGATGTTCAAAAAAGCATATGATGGTGGATATGCTGTTGGAGCATTCAACGTAAACAACATGGAAATCGTGCAGGGTATTACAGAAGCAGCCGGTGAATTAAGAAGCCCGGTTATCCTTCAGGTATCTAAAGGTGCACGTGCATACGCAAACCACACTTATTTAGTAAAACTTGTTGAGGCTGCTGTAGCTGAGAATCCAGAGATTCCTATCGCTCTTCACCTTGACCATGGCGATTCATTTGAACTTTGCAAGAGCTGTATCGATGGTGGATTTACATCTGTTATGATTGATGCTTCCTCCAAATCTTTTGAAGAAAACATCGCACTTACAAAACAGGTTGTTGAATACGCTCATGCTCATGGCGTAGTTGTAGAAGCAGAACTTGGTACTCTTGCCGGCATCGAAGATGAAGTAGTTGTAGAAGCTGGTCATGAAAGCTATACACGTCCAGAAGAAGTAGAAGAATTCGTTGACAGAACAGGCTGTGACTCTCTTGCAATTGCTATCGGAACTTCCCATGGTGCATACAAGTTTACTGCTGCTCAGTGTACACGTAACGAACAGGGTATCCTTGTTCCACCACCACTGCGTTTTGATGTTCTGGAAGAAGTTGTTAAGAGACTGCCAGGTTTCCCAATCGTTCTTCATGGATCATCTTCTGTACCACAGGAATTTGTTAAGATGGTAAATGAGTACGGTGGAAATATGCCGGATGCAGTTGGTATTCCGGAAGAACAGCTGAGAAAAGCTGCTACACTTGCTGTATGTAAGATCAATATCGACTCCGATATCCGTCTTGCAATGACAGGTACTATCCGTAAATACTTTGCAGAACATCCAGATCATTTCGACCCACGTCAGTATCTGAAACCAGCTCGTCAGGCTGTGAAAGATATGGTTGCACATAAGATCGTTAACGTTCTTGGTTCTAACGATAAGATCTGATTCTACAGATATTTATGCCTGCCGGTTCTTAAGAACCGGCAGTTTTTTTGTTATGGCGACGAGGAACATGCAATGTACCCGTACAATTGCATTTGACGACCGCTAATCAGCTAATAAAATTCGCAAAGCGTGTTTTATCGCTGTTGCGCAGGAAAAAAAACATGGGGAAACCCATATTCCTTGTTGAAAAATCATTTTCTTAAGAATATAATGTAAAATATAACAGACTGCTTTGCAGTTGTAAAATACGAAAGGAGTCAAAGATCATGGGATTTATTGACATTATTAAAGAAAGAGCAAGAAATAATAAGAAAACTATCGTTCTTCCGGAGACAGAAGACCGCAGAACTTATGAAGCTGCTGCACAGATTCTGAAAGAAGATATTGCTAATATCATTCTTGTCGGCAGCGAAGAGGCAGTTAAGAAAGGTTCCGAGGGACTGGATATTTCAGGAGCAGTTGTTGTAGATCCTGCTACATCTGATAAGACACAGGGCTACATTGACAAACTTGTTGAACTGAGAAGCAAAAAAGGTATGACACCGGAACAGGCAAAAGAGATTCTGTTAAACCAGTATCTTTACTATGGTGTTATGATGGTTAAGATGGGTGATGCTGATGGTATGGTATCTGGTGCATGCCATTCTACAGCTGATACCTTAAGACCTTGTCTGCAGATTCTGAAGACAAAACCAGGTACAAAACTTGTATCTGCATTCTTCTTAATGGTAGTTCCGGATTGTGAATACGGTGCAAACGGTGCATTCGTATTTGCTGACTCAGGACTTTGCCAGGATCCTAATCCAGAAGAACTGGCTGCGATCGCTGCTTCTTCCGCAGAATCTTTCGAACTCCTTGTTCAGCAGGAAGCAAAAGTTGCTATGCTTTCTCATTCTACAATGGGAAGTGCAAAACATGCATTGGTTGATAAAGTGGTTGAGGCTACAAGAATTGCCAAAGAACAGAGCCCAGACCTTAAACTTGACGGAGAACTTCAGCTTGATGCGGCTATCGTTCCATCTGTTGGTAAATCCAAAGCTCCAAACAGCACAGTAGCAGGACAGGCTAACGTACTTGTATTCCCTAACCTGGATGCAGGTAACATCGGTTACAAACTGGTACAGAGACTTGCAAAAGCAGAAGCTTACGGACCTATTACACAGGGTATCGCTAAACCTGTTAACGACCTTTCCCGTGGATGCTCTGCAGAAGATATTGTTGGTGTAGTAGCAATTACAGCTGTACAGTGCCAGGCAGAAGACAAATAATCAGAAGTCAGTTTTAGGAGGTATTATAATGAACGTATTAGTTATCAACTGTGGTAGTTCATCACTGAAATATCAGCTGATTAACTCTGAATCAGAAGCAGTGCTTGCAAAAGGTCTTTGTGAAAGAATTGGTATCGACGGAAGACTTACATATCAGAAATCCGGCTGTGACAAAGAAGTGACAGAAGCAGCTATGCCTACACATAAAGAAGCAATTCAGCTGGTACTTGATGCTCTGGTTAATGAAAAGACAGGAGCAATCAAAGATTTATCTGAAGTAAACGCTGTTGGACATCGTGTCGTACATGGTGGAGAAAAGTTTGCAAGTTCTGTAGTGATCACAGATGAAGTAATGGCAGCAATCGAAGAGTGTAATGACCTTGCACCACTTCATAATCCGGCAAACTTAATTGGTATCAATGCATGTAAAGAACTGATGCCAGGTGTACCTATGGTAGCAGTATTTGATACAGCGTTCCATCAGACTATGCCGGAAAAGGCTTATTTATACGGCCTTCCATATGAATATTATGAAAAATATGGAGTCAGAAGATATGGTTTCCACGGAACATCTCATAGTTTTGTTTCCAAACATGCAGCTGAGTTCTTAGGACTTGACCTTAACAATTCTAAGATCATTGTTGCTCACCTTGGAAATGGTGCTTCCATCAGTGCAGTACTGAACGGAAAATGTGTAGATACATCTATGGGTCTTACTCCACTGGAAGGCCTTGTAATGGGAACACGTTCCGGTGATATTGATCCGGCTATCATGGAATTTATCGCAAAGAAAGAAAACCTGGATATTGCAGGTGTTATGAATGTGCTGAACAAGAAATCCGGTGTACAGGGTATTTCTAAACTGTCCAGCGATTTCCGTGATCTTGAAAATGGCATGAAAGAAGGAAATAAACTCTGCGCAGCAGCAATTGATGTATTCTGCTACGGAGTTGGAAAATATATCGGTTCTTACGTTGCATCTATGAATGGCGTAGATGCCATCGCATTTACAGCAGGTATCGGTGAAAATGCTCCTCTGGTTCGTGAAAACGTTCTTGGATATCTTGGATATCTTGGAATTACTCTGGATGCAGAAGCGAATGCAAAACGTGGAGAAGACTGCGTAATCTCTACAGCTGATTCCAAAGTAAAAGTTGCAGTAATTCCTACAAACGAAGAACTTGCAATCTGCCGTGAGACAGTAGCTCTGGTTTAAAAACTTTTAAAAATATGCTAATTTTCCTGTTGACAAATTATTTACATATAGATATAATGAACAGGTATGGGATAGGAGGAAGATATGCTGATTGATTTAAACGAAGTTTTGAAAAACGACGGAAAAACAATGCAGGCAGAAGTTCCATTGTCGATAGATTCTTATAGTAATGGAACAGATACATTTCCTATCGTAAGCAATCAGCCGGTTTCTTTATTAATTTCGAACAAAGGAAACAGGGAATTGCAAATCACAGGGAGCATACATGTTGTGCTGGTGGTTCCTTGTGACCGGTGTCTGGAGGATGTTCGGGTTGCGCTGGATTTGGATATCGACCAAGAAGTTGATATGAGCCAGACAGAAGAGGAACGGCGTGAGACACTGGATGAACAGTTCTATATTGAGGGATATAATCTGGATGTGGATAAGCTTGTCTGTTCAGAGATACTGGTGAGTTGGCCATCAAAGGTTTTATGTAAGGAAGACTGCAAAGGTCTTTGTAATACCTGCGGGACCAATTTGAATCTGAAGACTTGTGACTGCGAGCCGACGGATTTGGATCCCAGGATGGCACAGATCCAGGAAATCTTTAGCAAATTTAAGGAGGTGTAACCATGTCAATCTGTCCAAAGAATAAATCTTCCAAAGGAAGAAGAGACAAGAGAAGAGCTAACTGGAAAATGACAGCTCCAAACCTTGTAAAATGCAGCAAATGTGGAGAACTGATGATGTCCCACAGAGTTTGCAAGAATTGTGGAACATATAATAAAAAAGAAATCATCGCTCAGGATTAATCTTGAAAATAAAGGCTTCTCGATACTTCGAGGAGTCTTTTTTTAACTAATGAGTGAAATATATTGCTTTAATCTGATAAAGTGTGTAACTTTTATATTGATTTTTAAATAGATGTCCTGTATTATGTGTATAGATGTGATAGGAGGTTACGAAATGCAGGATAAGATACGTGTTGTTGTTGATGCCATGGGCGGAGACAATGCACCTGTGGAACCCATCAAGGCTGCTGTGGAAGCTGCGAAGGAGATTCCAGAGGTTGAGATTATTCTTGTTGGAAAAGAAGATGTAATTAAAGAAGAATTGTCCAAATATCAATACCCGAAGGAAGAAATCCAGATTGTTCATGCAAGTGAAGTGATTGAAACCGGTGAACCACCGGTAAATGCCATTCGTAAGAAGAAAGATTCTTCGATTGTTGTCGGTATGAACCTGCTGAAGAAAAAAGAGGCAGATGCCTTTGTTTCTTCTGGAAGTACAGGAGCAGTTCTGGTGGGTGGACAGTTGATCGTAGGCAGACTGAAAGGTGTGGAACGTCCGCCTTTAGCACCGCTGATTCCTACAGCAAATGGATTTTCCCTTTTGGTTGACTGCGGAGCAAATGTAGATGCCAGATCATCTCATCTGGTACAGTTTGCCAAGATGGGATCCATTTATATGGAATCTATTATGGGAATCAAGAATCCAAAAGTTGGAATTGTGAATATCGGCGCAGAAGAAGAAAAAGGGAATGCTCTTGTAAAGGAAACATATCCGCTGTTAAAAGCATGTCCGGATATTAATTTTATTGGAAATGTAGAAGCAAGAGATATTCCAGCCGGTGTGTGTGATGTAATTGTATGCGATGCGTTTGTTGGAAATGTAATTCTCAAGTTATATGAAGGAGTTTCTTCTACCTTGATCCAGAAGATCAAAGGTGCCATGATGAGCAGTTTTCTTTCTAAGCTGGGAGCATTACTGGTGAAAAAGCCGATAAAAAATACGATGAAGGCATTTGATGCTTCAGAGTATGGCGGAGCACCTATGCTTGGATTAAATGGCCTTGTGGTGAAAGCCCATGGGAATGCTACAAGCGTAGAATTGAAAAATGCGATTGCTCAATGTGCACAGTTCAGTAAGCAGCGTATAAATGATAAAATCAAAGAAAAAATTTCCGTAGAAAAATAATTTAGGAGGAGTCGTTATGGAATTTAGAAAGTTACAGAAAATTATTATGGAAGTCATGAATGTAGATGAAGATGAGATCTCTATGGATACTACATTTGTAGATGATTTAGGCGCAGATTCTCTGGATGTTTACCAGATTATTATGGGAATCGAAGAAGAGTTTGATGTTGAGATTCCAAATGATGCAATCGAAAGTATTGTTTCCGTTGGCGACGCAGTGGAAGCAATTAAAAATGCTGTAGAGTAATTGGATTGATTGTGAGAGGGAACCACATCAATGATGCGGTTCCCTCTTATTCGTTATAAGAAATTACAAGGAGTAATCATGAGCAGAGATTTAAAGGAATTAGAATCAAAAATACAGTATCAGTTTCATAATAAAGAATTATTGGAAAATGCCATGCGCCATAGTTCTTATGTAAATGAGAAAAAGAATAAAATGGCTGATAATGAACGCCTGGAATTTTTAGGGGACGCAGTGTTGGAATTAAGCAGCAGCGAATTCCTTTTTCACAATTATCCGGATATGCCGGAAGGGGATATGACAAAGTTTCGTGCCAGTATTGTATGTGAGCCTACTTTGGCACAGTGTGCAGCTGACATAGAATTAGGTTCTTTTTTATTTTTGGGAAAAGGAGAAGAACATACAGGTGGTCGTGGCCGAGATTCTATTGTTTCTGATGCCATGGAAGCGTTGATTGGTGCAATTTATTTGGATGGTGGTTTTGCTAGTGCAAAAGAATTTGTACGCAGATTCATATTAAATGATATTGATAATAAAAAACTCTTTTATGATAGCAAGACTATTTTACAGGAAATCGTTCAGTACAGATTTAAGGGCGCTTCCATGGAATATAAGTTGTTGAAGGAAGAAGGACCAGATCATGATAAAAAGTTCCAGATGCAGCTTTTTATCGGAGACAAGGGATTTGGTGAAGGAACAGGCAGGACGAAAAAAGCCGCACAGCAGCAGGCTGCTTATCAGACTATTTTGTTATTGAAGGGAAAAGATGTATAAATATGTATCTGAAAAGTATTGAAGTACATGGATTTAAATCCTTTGCCAACAAATTAAAATTTCAATTTCATAATGGGATTACAGCAATCGTAGGGCCAAATGGAAGTGGTAAAAGTAATGTGGCAGATGCAGTAAGATGGGTCTTGGGCGAACAAAGCGTAAAACAGCTGCGTGGTTCAAATATGCAGGATGTTATTTTCTCCGGCACGGAAAACAGAAAGCCTCTGGGATCTGCCACGGTGGCAATTACACTGGATAATTCTGATCATCAGCTTCCCGTAGACTTTGATGAAGTCACAGTAACGCGAAGGCTATACCGTTCCGGAGAGAGCGAGTACCTCATCAACGGAACGACCTGCAGATTAAAAGATGTCAGGGAACTCTTTTATGATACCGGTATTGGAAAAGAAGGGTATTCCATTATTGGACAGGGACAGATCGATAAGATCTTAAATGGTAAGCCGGAAGAACGCCGGGAGTTATTTGACGAGGCTGCCGGTATCGTAAAATTTAAACGGAGAAAACAGGCTGCTCAGAAAAAGCTTGAGGATGAGAATAACAATCTGACTCGAATTAATGATATCCTCAGTGAATTAACGAGGCAGATAGGACCGTTGGAGAGACAGGCAGAAAAGGCTAAGATCTATCTTAAAAAGAAAGAAGAATTAAAAGAGTATGATCTGAATATGTTTTTGCTGGATTCAGAAAAAATCGAAGTCCAGATAAAATCAGTAGATGAAAAAATTGCAATTTCTGACCATGATCTGAGCCAGGTAAAAGAAAATCTGGAAAAAGCCAAAAAAGAATACGAACAGGTGGAAATTCAGCTGGAAGAACTGGACCGGCAGATTGATGAGAAAAAGACGCTGCTAAATCAAAGTACCCTTACAAGACAGCAGTTTGAAAATCAGGTTGCGCTCTTAAAGGAACAGATTCGTTCCGCTTCTGCAACGAGGGAAGATTTAATCCTGAGACTGGATTCTCTTAAGAAGCAGATAGAGGAAAAGAAAACTGCTGCCAGGGAAAAGAAGCAGGAAGAGGAAAACCTTCAGGAAATTCTGTCAAAGGCTCTGGAAGAGGAACAGGAACAAAATCGGATCCTTTCAGAATATACCAGTCATAATAGTGAGCTGGAGAGCATGATCATGGAAGGACAGTCCAGGCTGATTCAGATTTTAAATGACAGATCCAATACAAAGGTGAAGCTGCAGCGTTATGATACCATGTCTGAGCAGATTGAGATCAGAAAGGCAGAGCTGACAAAGAGAATCCTTACTTCAAAAGGGGAAGAAGTCCAGCTGATTCAGGAAAAAGAAGGATATCAGAAAGAATACGACCGCATTGCCGGCTATATGAAAGAAATAGAAGAAAAAAACAGTGAGATTGAAAATCAGATCAATCTTGTCCAGGGAGAACTGATCCAGAAATCTAACAGACTGGAAGAAATCAAGGCGGATTTTCACAGAACAGAGTCCAGGCTGGATTCCCTCAGAAATATGTCTGAGAGATATGACGGATATGGAAACAGTATCCGTCGTGTCATGGAGCAGAAGGACAGAGAGAGAGGGTTGCATGGTGTTGTTGCAGATCTTATAAAAACAGAGAAAAAGTATGAAACAGCTATTGAGACCGCTCTTGGCGGAAGCATACAGAATATTGTTACTTCAGATGAAAACACAGCCAAGAGAATGATCGAATTTCTGAAAAAAAATAAATTCGGACGTGCTACATTTTTACCACTTACTGCCATAAAGGGAAAAGGCGGCATTGGAAATGAAAATGCATTATACGAGCCCGGGGCAATAGGAGTGGCGAGCACGCTGGTAGATGCAGAGGATACTTATGATCAATTAGTGGAATATCTGTTGGGAAAAACTCTGGTGGTAGATCACATTGACCATGGCATTGCCATTGCGAGAAAATATCGCCATTCCATCAGAATTGTTACTCTGGAAGGGGATCTGATCAGCCCTGGAGGCTCCATGTCTGGTGGTGCTTTTAAAAATTCCAGTAATCTTCTGGGAAGAAAAAGAGAACTGGATGACCTGGAGATACAGTTAAAGAACAAAAAAGATGAGATTATTTCGTTACAGAAAAAAATTGAAGGACTCAGAGATGAGAGGACTTCATTAAGAGAAGAACTGGTGGAACAGACGGAACTGATCCAGAAAGAGAAATTAAAGCAGAATACCGTCAAGATTAAGCTGCAGGAGATTCAAACACAGAATAGCAAAACCATCCAGGATTATGAAGCTTTGAAATCTGAGGCACACGAAATAGAAGGACAGATTCAGGAAATCGCAGAGGGAAAAGTCTCAATTGAGAAAGAATTAGAGTTATCTGTTACAGAAGAGAAAGAACTGGAAATGAAGATCACAGGATGGCAAAAAGAGCAGGAAACAGCAAAAGCTCTCCAGGAAAGCCAAAGCAGTCAGGTATCCCAGCTGCAGATGAAAACCTCACAGCTAAGGCAGCAGTCTGGCTTTATCCGACAGGAAAGCGCAAGAATTTCCAGCGAGCTTCTTCAGCTTCGGGAGGATAAAGAAAAGCTGGAATCCGGCCTTGATGAGGCAATGACTGACTCTGACGGAAAGGAACAGCAGATTCTCTCTATTGAGCAGACCATGGAAGAGGCAAAAGAGAAGATACAGGAAGAGACAGACAACATCAATGAACTGACTCAGGAACGCAGAATCAAAAATGAAGCTCACAAGAAGTTCTTTGATACCCGTGAGGAACTTTCCAATGAATTATCTTTGCTGGATAAAGAAAGAATGCGTCTGGAAACACAAAAGGAACGTCTGGAAGATTACAGGGAGCGCCAGATCAATTATATCTGGGAAGAATATGAACTGACAGAAAGTGAAGCAAAATCTTTCCGAAAAGAAGAATACTCCGATATAGCGGTTCTGAAAAAACAGACGTCACAGATCAAAAATGAGATTAAGAGTCTTGGAACGGTCAACGTAAATGCCATTGAAGAATATAAAGAAGTGGCAGAGAGACATAAGTTTTTATCAGAACAGCATTCCGATCTGGTTAAGGCAGAAGAGGCACTGAGACAGATCATTACAGAGCTTGATCAGGGCATGAGAAAGCAGTTTCGGGAGAAATTTGCCATCATCCAGAAAGAGTTTGAAAAGGCATTTAAAGAACTCTTTGGAGGAGGTAAGGGAACTCTGGAGCTGGTGGAAGATGAAGATGTCCTGGAAGCAGGAATCGTGATCAACGCACAGCCTCCGGGAAAGAAGCTGGTGAATATGATGCAGATGTCCGGTGGGGAAAAGGCCCTGACGGCAATCGCACTTTTATTTGCAATCCAGAATATGAAACCATCACCCTTTTGCCTGTTGGATGAGATCGAGGCTGCATTAGATGAAAATAATGTGTCACGATATGCAAATTATCTTCATAAGTTGACAAAAAATACGCAGTTTATTATTATTACTCACAGAAGAGGTACCATGGAAGCGGCAGACCGTCTTTATGGTATTACTATGCAGGAAAAAGGCGTTTCTACGCAGGTTTCTGTAAATATGGTTGAGAATGATATAGATCAAATGGTGGATGATTCCCCCATTTGATCCTACGCTTTACGATGCGCAGGGATTCGGAGTAGTATATGTCCGCTTTGCAGACTCGAATTCCGCGCCAGGACTCTTAAGAGAATCTTGAATAATTATCAGGGAGGAGAGGGCACATGGAAGAAAAAAAGGGTTTTTTTAAGCGCCTTGCGGAAGGCCTTACCAAGACAAGAAATAATATTGTGGCTGGAATAGACAGCATCTTCAATGGTTTTTCCAGTATTGATGACGATTTTTATGATGAAATAGAAGAAACGCTGGTAATGGGAGATATTGGTATCAATGCTACAACAGCGATTATCGAAGATCTGAAAAAGAAAGTAAAAGAAAATAACATCCGGGAACCGGAAGAGTGTAAGAGATACCTGATTGAAAGTATCAAGAGCCAGATGGATGTGGGAGAGATGGCCTACGAATTTGAAAATAGAGTGTCTGTTGTTCTTGTGATTGGTGTAAATGGTGTCGGAAAGACCACAAGTATCGGAAAGCTTGCAGGAAAGCTCAAGGATCAGGGAAAACGTGTCATTCTTGCGGCGGCTGATACGTTCCGTGCCGCTGCGGGAGAACAGCTTACAGAGTGGGCAAATCGTGCTGGTGTAGAGATTATTACCGGACAGGAAGGTTCTGATCCGGCAGCGGTGGTTTATGATGCCATTGCAGCCGCCAAGGCCCGTCATGCAGATGTATTATTATGTGATACAGCAGGAAGGCTTCATAACAAGAAGAACCTTATGAATGAACTTGGTAAGATTAACAGGATCCTGGAAAAAGAGTTCCCTGAGGCATACAGGGAGACTCTGGTAGTTCTGGATGGAACAACAGGACAGAATGCGTTGGTGCAGGCCAGGGAGTTTTCAGAAGTAACCAATGTTACCGGTATTATTCTTACGAAACTGGATGGTACAGCCAAAGGAGGAATTGCCGTGGCAATTCACTCAGAGCTGGGAATTCCTGTAAAATACATTGGAGTAGGGGAAAGCATCGATGATTTGCAGAAGTTTGATGCGGATCAGTTTGTAAATGCCCTGTTTCTGGATTCGAATCAGTAAATTGATTAATTATACAAAGAGGAGATATGAAAAATGTTGACATTGGAAAGTTTTGAAGAAGCATCAGAGGTAGTAAAAAGAGTAACCCAGGAAACGAAGCTGGTTTACAGTAAATACTTTAGTGAACAGACTGGTAACAAAGTATATCTGAAACCGGAGAATATGCAGGTTACGGGAGCTTATAAGATCCGTGGAGCATATTACAAGATTGCCACTCTTTCGAAAGAAGAACAGGAAAAAGGACTGATTACAGCATCCGCAGGCAACCATGCTCAGGGTGTGGGATATGCGGCAAAAGAACTGGGAGTTAAGGCTATTGTGGTGATGCCTGTTACCACTCCTCTTATGAAAGTAAACAGAACAAAAAGCTATGGCGCAGAGGTAATCCTTCATGGGGATGTTTATGATGAGGCCTGCGAATATGCTTTGAAGCTGGCAGAGGAAAATGGATATACATTTATCCATCCTTTTGACGATCTCGGTGTTGCCACGGGACAGGGAACTATTGCCATGGAAATCGTGAAAGAACTGCCTCTGGTAGATTACATTCTGGTACCTGTTGGTGGAGGCGGATTGGCAACCGGTGTTTCTACTCTGGCAAAGCTTTTGAATCCAAATATTAAAGTCATTGGAGTGGAACCGGCAGGAGCAAACTGTCTACAAGCCTCTTTGCAGGCGGGAGAAGTTGTTACACTGGACACTGTAAATACCATTGCCGATGGTACAGCGGTAAAAACTCCGGGAGAAAAGCTTTTCCCATATCTGCAGAAAAATCTGGATGATATTATTACCATTCAGGATGATGAACTGATCGTATCTTTCCTGGATATGGTAGAAAATCATAAAATGATCGTGGAAAATTCCGGACTTCTTACTGTTGCAGCCCTGAAGCATCTGAATGTGAAAAATAAAAAGATTGTTTCTGTGCTCAGTGGTGGAAACATGGATGTGATCACCATGTCTTCTGTGGTTCAGTATGGCCTGATTCAGAGAGACCGTATTTTTACCGTATCTGTTCTTTTGCCGGATACACCGGGACAGCTTGTAAAAGTATCTTCTGTTGTCGCAGAAATGCAGGGAAATGTTATTAAGCTGGATCACAACCAGTTTGTAAGCACAAACAGAACAAAGGCTGTGGAATTGAAGATCACCATGGAAGCCTTTGGAACAGAGCATAAGAATCAGATTGTAAAGGCACTGGAAGAAAATGGATATAAACCAAGGGTAATCCGCGCAAGTTTATAAAAATGTAACAGGGAGAATTTTTAGGCCACAGTTCAGGTGCCACTGTTACTGGAATGTACGTGAACAGTAATTGATCTTGTCAAGAAAAAACACTTGACAAGATCGCTTTTTTCGTATATGATGTCTAAGGTGATGAAAATGGAACGCATAGTTGAGCAGACTTTATTATATGATTTTTATGGAGAATTGTTGACCGAGCATCAGCGGCATATATATGAAGATGTGGTGATGAATGATTATTCCTACACAGAAGTGGCCCAGGAATATGATATCAGCCGTCAGGGTGTACATGATCTGATCAAGAGATGCAATAAGATTTTAGAAGATTATGAGAATAGGCTGCATTTAGTGGAAAAGTTCCTTTTTATCAAAGAAAAGGTCGAAGAGATTCGCACACTGGCTGGGACTAATCAGGAAATTGACGCGATTTGCAGTGATATATTGGAGGAATTGTAGATGGCATTTGAAAGTCTTTCTGAAAAATTACAGAATGTATTTAAAAGCCTTCGAAGCAAGGGAAAACTTACAGAAGCCGATGTAAAGACTGCATTGAAAGAAGTCAAGATGGCACTTTTAGAAGCCGATGTAAGTTTTAAAGTTGTAAAGCAGTTTATTAAGTCTGTGCAGGAAAGAGCTGTTGGACAGGATGTCATGAATGGACTGAATCCCGGACAGATGGTAATCAAGATCGTGAATGAAGAACTTGTGAAGCTTATGGGTTCTGAAAAGACAGAGATTGAACTTAAACCCAGCGGAGAAATTACGGTAATTATGATGGTCGGTCTCCAGGGTGCAGGCAAGACCACGACGACAGCAAAGCTGGCGGCAAAGTTAAAATCAAAAGGACGGGTTCCGTTACTGGCGGCCTGTGATGTATACAGACCTGCTGCAATCAAACAGCTTCAGATCAATGGCGAGAAGGTTGGTGTGGAAGTTTTCTCCATGGGAGATAAACAAAAGCCGGTGAATATTGCAAAAGCGGCTCTGGAACATGCAAAGGCACATAACATGAATGTGGTATTTCTTGATACGGCCGGTCGTCTTCATATAGATGAAGACATGATGAATGAGCTGATTGAGATCAAAGAAGCTGTCCATGTGGATCAGACGCTGTTGGTTGTAGATGCCATGACAGGTCAGGATGCCGTGAATGTTGCAGAGATGTTTAATAACAAGATCGGCATTGATGGTGTTGTACTTACAAAGCTTGACGGTGATACCCGAGGCGGTGCGGCACTTTCTATAAAGGCAACCTGTGGAAAACCTATCCTTTATGCAGGAATGGGTGAGAAACTTTCTGACCTGGAATTGTTCTATCCGGAACGTATGGCTTCAAGAATCCTTGGTATGGGGGATGTCATGAGTCTGATTGAGAAGGCTCAGGCAAATATTGACGAAACGAAAGCCAGGGAGATGGAGCAGAAGCTCAAGAAAGCATCCTTTGGATTTGATGACTATCTGGAAAGTATGAACCAGATGAAAAACATGGGTGGTATATCCAGTGTTTTAAGTATGATGCCGGGGCTTGGCGGAAATAAGGTGAAAGATATTGAAGGAATGATTGATGAGAAGGCAATGGCAAGAACGGAAGCAATTATTCTTTCTATGACACCAAAGGAACGTTCAAATCCGGATATCCTGAGTCCTTCCAGAAAGAAGAGAATTGCAAATGGTGCCGGTGTTGACATCAGTGAAGTAAACAGGCTGGTAAAGCAGTTTGAGCAGTCTAAGAAGATGATGAAACAGCTCCCGGGTATGATGGGAGGCAGAGGTGGTAAAAGAGGAAAGTTTAAACTTCCTTTTTAACATATATAAAAGAAAATCAGTTTTAGATTTTCATCAGAAATTATACGATTATTTTCAAGGAGGAAAAATACAATGGCAGTAAAAATGAGATTAAGAAGAATGGGTCAGAAGAAAGCACCTTTCTATAGAATCGTAGTAGCAGATTCAAGATCTCCAAGAGATGGAAAATGTATCGAAGAAATCGGTACTTACAATCCTAATGTTGATCCAAGTGAGTTCAAGATCAATGAAGAACTTGCTAAGAAATGGCTTGCAAATGGTGCTCAGCCAACAGAGGTTGTTGCGAAACTGTTAAAGTTAGCCGGCATCGAGAAATAATAGACTGATCGAGGTGGCGGTAATGAAAGAGTTAGTTGAAGTAATTGCCAAATCTCTTGTAGAGCATCCGGATGAGGTTGTTGTAACCGAAAAAGAAAACGGAAAATCCACCGTGATCGAGTTGAAGGTTGCTCAGTCAGATATGGGCAAGGTTATCGGCAAACAGGGTAGAATTGCAAAAGCAATCCGCTCCGTTGTTAAGGCAGCGGCATCCAAGAGCGATAAAAAAGTAATTGTAGATATTATTCAGTAAGTTTAAGCTGCTACATTTGCGTAGCAGCTTTTATTATATAGAAAGCAGGCAGAACTCTATTTTATATGTCTGGGAGGTATGATTATAATATGGAACAGTTTTTACAGGTAGGAGTGATTACATCTACGCATGGAGTAAGGGGAGACGTAAAAGTATTTCCGACGACAGATGATCCGGCTCGTTTTAAAAAACTGAAAAAAGTCATTGTAGAAGGCAAAAGAGAAAATACAGAAATGGAAGTGCAGCAGGTCCGTTTCTTTAAAAATATGGTGATATTGAAACTAAAGGGAATTGACACAATGGATGATGCGGAAAAGCTGAGAAACAGAGCTCTTCTTGTGTCAAGAGAGAATGCAGTTAAGCTCAAACCGGGGGAATATTTTATCTGTGACCTGATTGGGCTGGAGGTTTCAGAAGATAATGGAAATTATCTGGGAAAATTAACAGAAGTCATACAGACTGGTGCGAATGATGTCTATGTCGTACAGATGGAAAATGACAAAGAGGTCTTGATACCAAATATAAAAGATTGTATTATAAATGTATCGTTGGAAGAGAATTCCATGACAGTTCATTTACTGGAGGGACTACTGTGAGATTTCATGTATTAACGCTGTTTCCTGAGATGATTGAGCAGGGATTTCATACAAGTATTACGGGAAGAGCAATGGAAAAGGGAATATTGGAGTTAGATACGGTCAATATCCGCGATTTTGCCGGTAATAAACATATGAAAGTAGATGATTATCCTTATGGGGGCGGTGCTGGTATGGTCATGCAGGCAGAACCGGTATATGCAGCGCATCGTTCTGTTCTGGAAAAAGCAGGCAAGAAGAACATTCGCACGATATATCTTACTCCTCAGGGAAAGACCTTTCATCAGGAGATGGCCAGGGAATTTGCCAAAGAAGAAGAACTGATTTTTCTTTGCGGGCATTATGAAGGAATTGACGAGCGCGTACTGGAAGAAGTGGTTACAGATTTTGTTTCCATTGGAGATTATGTACTCACAGGGGGAGAACTTCCTGCTCTTGTGATGATGGATACGATTTCCAGACTGGTAGAAGGAGTCTTGAATAACGATATTTCCGCAGAAACAGAGACATTTCAGGATCATTTATTAGAATATCCACAGTACAGCAGACCCGAAGAATGGAGAGGAAAAAAGGTTCCTGATGTTCTGTTATCCGGGCATCATGCAAATGTAGAAAAATGGAGAAAAGGACAGTCCATTTTGCGTACCATAAAATGGAGACCAGATCTTTGGGAAAAAGCAAAGGAACTATTGATGAGACAGTTGACAAAGAAAGAACTGAAACGATTGAATGAATTCTTGAAAGGAGTAGAGGATCATGTTTGAAGATTTTAGTAAAAAGTTGACAGATTTGGGTAACAAAGTGATGAAAAAGACAGGCGAAGTAGCAGAAGCTGCAACAATACAGGCAAAAATTCTTGGAAAAAAGAAGAATATTCAGGATGCATATCTTGCTCTGGGGAAAGCTTTCTTTGAAAAACATAAGGATGAGACAACTGAGTTTGCAGATGAGATCGTCAAGATTCACAATATTATGAAAGAAGTCGAAGAACTGGAAGTTGAACTGAAAAAAGCGAAGGAAAAAGATAAGACAGAAGAAGCAGAAACTGTTGTGAAGGAAGAGCCGGAGGAGAAAACGGCAGAAGCAGAGCCTGTTGTGGAAGAAAATGATGAAGCAGAGTCTGTGACAGAAGATACTGTGGAAGTAGATGCAGAATAAAATGATTACGGATTGTTTTGCTGTGAACAGTGGCACCTGAACTGTAACACCTTTTGACCATGTAATCAAAAAAGTACTTGCATTTTCTGGCTTTGCATGATAAAATAATTTACGTTGTGAGAAAAGAGATGGTCCTCTGTTACGTATATGAGTATTATGAACATCCAGAAGAATAAGGAGGCACACAATGCAGGATATTATTAAAAACATTGAAGCTGCTCAGTTAAAAGCAGAAGTACCAGAATTCTCAGTAGGTGATACTGTTAGAGTTTATGGAAAGATCAAAGAAGGTAACCGTGAACGTATCCAGATTTTCGAAGGTACTGTATTAAAGAAACAGGGTGGAAGCACTCGTGCAACATTTACAGTAAGAAAGAATTCTAACGGAATCGGTGTTGAAAAGACTTGGCCATTGCATTCTCCGAACGTTGAAAAAGTTGAAGTAATTAGAAAAGGTAAAGTAAGACGTGCTAAACTGAATTACTTAAGAGAACGTAGCGGAAAGAGCGCAAAGGTAAAAGAGTTAGTAAAATAATAATTCCAAGAAGGCTGTCTTTTGACAGCCTTTTTTGTTATGGCGATGAGGAAAATGCAATGTGCTTGCACAATTGCATTTGACGACCGCTAATCAGTGATAAAACTCGCGAAGTGTGTTTTATCACTGTCGTATCTATTTCTATATATTCAGGGAGACTATGTATGAAACGTGACAAGCGTAGTGTCAGAAAACGTCAAAAAGAAAAAAAATCTATAAAAGAAAAAATAACGAGCATCCTCTTATGGGTATTTGAAATTGCAGTTACCGTGTTATTTGCCTTTGTGCTGGTGTTTTTCTTTGGTCAGATCAGGACAAATGTCGGTCAGGCTATGGAAACGACCATATCAGAGGGAGACCGTGTACTGATCGATACCTTCAGTTACCGTATCGGTACTCCTAAGAGGAATGATATAGTGGCATTTAAGCCAAATGGAAGTGAGACGACACATACTTATATCCGTCGTGTGATCGGTGTCCCCGGTGAGACCATACAGATAAAGGATGGGATGATCTATATCAATGGAGAGGTTTATCTGGAAAAGACAGATTACCCTGCGATATCTAATCCCGGGATTGCCTCGGAGCCGATTACGTTGGGGGTGAAAGATTATTTTGTATTGTGTGATAACCGTAATAACGGGGACGACAGCAGGTACGCAGATATTGGTGTGATAAGTGCTGATTATATCGAAGGCAAAGTGTGGTTTCGAGTCACACCTTTTGATTCCTTTGGTTTTTTGAAATAAATAATTGGAGATAAGAAAAAAGATGAATTATCAGTGGTATCCTGGTCATATGACAAAAGCAAAACGTATGATGCAGGAAGATATAAAATTAATAGATCTTGTCATAGAACTTGTGGATGCGAGGATTCCCCTGTCCAGCAGAAATCCTGATATAGATGAACTGGGTAAAAACAAATCCCGTCTTATTCTGCTGAACAAGGCGGATCTGGCAGATAAGTCTGCAAACCGTGCCTGGATGACCTATTTCGAGGGAAAAGGCTACCATGTCCTGGAGATTGATTCCAGAAGCGGAGCCGGGATGAAATCCATTACAGCTCTGGTTCAGGATGCCTGCAAAGAGAAAATTGAAAGAGACCTGAAAAGAGGAATAAAAAACAGACCTGTAAGGGCTATGGTTGTGGGAATCCCAAACGTAGGAAAGTCTACCTTTATTAATTCCTATGCAGGAAAAGCCTGTGCCAAGACCGGCAATAAGCCTGGTGTGACAAAGGGAAAACAGTGGATTCGTTTGAATAAGAACGTGGAGCTTCTGGATACACCTGGCATTCTTTGGCCAAAGTTTGAAGATCAGGCTGTTGGGATGAAGCTGGCTGTGATCGGATCTATCAATGATGAAATCTTAAATGTAGATGAGCTGGCGATTGAACTGATCAGATTCTTAATGAAAAGCTATCCTGGCATATTAAGTGAACGCTATCATCTGGAGACAGAAGAGAGTGATATGCAGGTATTAGAGGGCATCGCAAAAGTAAGAGGATGTCTCTTAAAAGGCGGAGAATATGATTATTCCAAGGCGGCATCCCTGCTCCTGGATGATTTCAGAAAGGGAAAACTCGGCAGATTGACCCTGGAATTTCCTGATGAAGTATGATAAATGAGATAGAAAGTATAAAATAAATATGGCAGAATCAATCGCAGAGATCAAAAAGTTATTTGAAAGTACGGATATGAAAGACTTGCCGGCATTGTTCCAGCGTTATCAGGAAGATACAAGAGCAGGGGTGGCAAATCTGATCAAAAAATACCAGAAGAAGATAGAAGAGGAAGAAAAAGAACAGAACCGTCTGGAACAGATGCTTTCTTATGAGAGAGAGTACGGGTTCTGTGATTACATTTGTGGCATTGATGAGGCGGGCAGAGGCCCTTTGGCAGGCCCTGTGGTGGCTGGAGCAGTCATTTTGCCAAAGAATTGTAAGATTAAATATCTGAACGATTCTAAGAAGCTTTCAGAGAAGAGAAGAGAGCAACTCTATGATGAAATTATGGAAAAAGCGGTTGCAGTGGGGATTGGAATGGTCTCCCCGGCCAGAATAGATGAGATAAATATTTTACAGGCTACCTATGAGGCTATGCGTCAAGCTATTTCTAATTTAGGAGTTGTACCTGGGATTCTGTTAAATGATGCAGTAACCATTCCAGGCGTGGAGATTCCTCAGGTCCCGATCATCAAAGGAGATGCCAAAAGTCTGTCCATTGCAGCGGCAAGTGTTATGGCCAAGGTTACCAGGGATCGTTTGATGGTGGAATATGATAAGATGATGCCGGAGTATGGCTTTGCATCGCATAAAGGATATGGTTCTGCGTCTCATATTGAGGCAATCAGGAAGTATGGCCCTTCTGAGATCCACAGAGCGACTTTTATAAAAAACTTTATATAGGAGATTGATCATTTGAACAAACGTGCTATCGGAAAGGAAATAGAAGACAGTACGATAAAATACCTGGAAAGCTGTGGGTATCACATTTTGGAAAGAAATTATCAGATACGGTCAGGGGAAATCGATATCATTGCCCGGGAGTCATGTTATCTGGTTTTTATTGAAGTAAAATACAGAAAAAATAAGTCAATGGGATATGCGCAGGAATCGGTAACTATATACAAGCAGAAAAAAATCATTCAAACGGCAAAGCATTATCTTCTGACCCATGGTATGGGTTTTGATGTACCTTGCAGATTTGATGTGGTAGCAGTAAATGGCAGTGAAATTACTGTGATAAAAGATGCATTTCAGCTTTCTTAAGCAGTAGTTTGGAAATGATAAAACAGAAGAGGTATCAAGTGGAATTACAGATAAAAAGAAAAGGACAGAAACCAGTGTTAAACATCAGGGAAAAAGGTGACCTGGTATGGCTGACTTATCCAAGGTTTGACCAGGAAGAGGCAATTATACATGGCTTCTCTACCCGTCTTGGAGGTGTGAGCAGGGATCATCTTTTTAGCATGAACCTGAGCTTTTCCCGGGGAGATGCACCAGAAAATGTAGTGGAAAATTACCATCGCATCGCCGATGCTATCGGCTTTGATCCGGAGAATCTTGTTTTTTCAGATCAGACACATACCACGAATGTGCATATTGTTACAGAAGAAGACCGAGGCAAAGGATTTTCCAGAGAACGGGATTACACAAATATAGATGGCCTGATTACAAATGTACCGGGACTTGTTCTGGCAACTTTTTATGCAGACTGTGTACCTTTATATTTCTATGATCCAGTAAGGAAAGTCATTGGTCTTAGTCATTCCGGCTGGAAAGGAACCGTAGGCCGGATGGGACAGGTAACGATTTCAAAAATGTCAGAAGAATTTGGCTGTAATCCCGGAGATATTCTGGCGGCAATCGGACCTTCCATCTGTCAGGACTGTTACGAAGTAAGCGAAGATGTGATTTTTCAGTTCCAGAAGTCTTTTCAGGAAGAACAATGGAAAGAACTGTATTATAAAAAAGAAAACGGCAAATATCAGTTGAATCTTTGGAAAGCAAATGAGATCATCTTATTAGAAGCAGGCATTGCCAAAGAAAATCTGAGCATCACAGATCTCTGTACCTGCTGCAACTCAGATTTTCTTTATTCTCACAGGGCATCAAAAGGAATGAGGGGTAATCTTGCTGCGTTCCTTGGCATTCGATAAATTTTATATGGGATATGTATGGTTCTATTCAGGTTATTGTTCAGGTGCCACTGTTCCGCGAGGTGTTTTGCATGGCAAAACCCGAGGTCTGCAATGAAAAAGCCATCACCGAAGGTGATTTTGCATGGCTTTTTCATCATTACTGGAACGTACGTGAACAGTAACCTATTCAGGTTTTATCGCAATGATATACCAGGTAGTGCCATGTCTGTTTTCTAATAAATGATCGGCACATTGTAATACCTGAAATCCTGTTTTTTGAAGAAGTGAGCAGATAGTTTCCGGATCATGAACCGTTTCTGTAATATTTTCTTCAAATTGATGCTCACCATCTTCATACACAGAAGTTTTTAGATTGATGATACCATCCTGATTGCGTGTAATCTGAAACTGAGCTTTCACGTGCTTATCAAAGTCCAGATCAAAAGGCTCACTGGTGGAAACTTCTTTTTCATTCAGAATGTCGAAAATAAAGTAGCCTGACGGATTTAAATATGCAAAGACGTTCTGGAAAATCTTTTCCACATTGTTTAAATCTATGATGTGGTTCAAAGCGTCTCCTGTGCAGGTGACAAGATCAAACCTTTTATCCGGCCGGTACAAGATCATATCTGCAACATCATAATGAATATTTTCATTGCTTTTTCTGGCAATCTCAATCATTCCTTCTGAAAAATCCATTCCGAAAGCTTCAATGCCATGCTCATAGAGCACTTCACATAAAATTCCCGTACCACAGGCCAGGTCCAGACTGGTTTTCACAGATATCTGATTCTGCTCTATCCAGGCAACCAATTCCTCTCCAAAAGCCTGTGGGAAATAATTCCACCCAAATTCGTTATATACTTTACAAAATGCGTCACTATACATTGGAAAATCTCCTGTTATTTATCTAAAATTCTTTTGGTTTTATTATAATATAAATGATTCATAATTGGCAAAATATATTTTTAATGGTAAGATATATGATATACCTATTTAGTTACAGGAAAGGAGAAGAGAGAAAATGAAGGAAAAAAGAATGTTAAAAAAAATACTGGTTTTCGTGATTACTGCAATGGTTCTGGTATTTTGTGCAGTTAGTGTACAGGCAACGGATAAAGCAACATATACTATAAAGAAATATAAAACAGAGAAGACATACGGACGTGTTACAGGCAAATTTGAATTTCAGTTACCACAATTATCCGGAACATCGGCAGCTGTAAAGAAAATCAATAAAGACTTAAAGAAAGAGTATAAAAAAGCATTGGAGAGTAAAGAAAATATTCTTGAGTATGCAAAAAATATGGGTAAAACATCCACCAGTAAAAATGTCCTATTTTCTACAACGACATGTAAAGTTACTTATAACAAAAAAGGAATTGTCTCTTTCTGCTTTACACAAGACTGGTTTGCCGGAGGTGTACATAATTTATGTCATGAAGGATGCAGCTATGATCTAAAGACTGGAAAGAAGCTGAAACTTACAGATGTAATAAAAAATGCATATACTGACTTGGATGTGAAATATGCTATTACAGATGCATATTACAAAAAATTAGGAAATAGTTTTACATATTCGGAGATATTCCAAAGCGTCAGTTCGAAGTATTCATATAATAGCATTGGATTTTATTTAAAAAATGGAAAGGTAATTGTATCGACAGGAGCATATGGTCCGGTCGTCGGAAATGGTGAATTACCAGTTAAATTGTCTGGAAGATATTGAAAGTAATAGGAAGTTTGACGGGCATCATCATATTTCTTTGATGATGCCGCAGGCAATTTTCATTCCGCTGTCCCCGGCAGGCTGAGTTCTATAATCGTCGGGATGAAGGTGGATTACAACGGTTCTTCCAATTACATCTTCCGGATGGAATTTTCCGGTATATACCGAGCTCCATGCAGTTCCGTTGACAGAGAGCAGGACAGGAAGATCACCGATATGATATGGATGCTCACGATTTGTAGGATTGAAATGTTTTCCGGTATTTTTTAATAAATCAGTCTGATCTCCTGAGCATATGCTTCCTTCATGGATATGAAAGCCGAAAAATAATTCTGTATCAGGAATTGGTGAGTTTGGGAGCCCCTGTATTTCTGCAGTGACGATTGTACCATTGAATACATTATAAAAAGATACCAGACCATGTATATCAGGATAATCAGCGGTACCTTGAATTTCTGCATATGCATCCGGTGTACATTCTATTTGATGCATGATATCACCAACTTGTATTTATTATTTTTGTATAATATATGTTGTCATAGATGTTTGTGTGTTATTTCAATGAAAATAATAAAATAAATGAAGAACTTGTTCAAACCATTTGTTTTGAATTGAATCAAAATAATTGACGTGAATGGATAGAAAGAGTAAAATGGGGATAAAAATATTGTTGAGGTGTTTTCAATGAAATTTCAGGAAAGTGAGCTCGTTGAATTAAAGACAAGGTATGTGGAAGATATACGAAAAGAGATTATTGCTTTTGCGAATAGTAATGGTGGCACAATTTATGTTGGCGTTGATGATAATGGAGACGTGGTAGGGGTTGATGATCCGGATGGAGTGTCTCTGCAAATTTCGAATAGTTGCAGAGATGCAATTAAGCCTGATATTACAATGTTTTTAGCATATGAAATCATCGATGTGAGTTCTAAAAAGGTGGTTGCAGTGAGAGTTCAGAGGGGAACATCGAGACCGTATTATCTGGGAACGAAAGGGTTAAAACCATCTGGGGTATATATTCGACAGGGAAATTCGTCTGCTCCGGCAAGCGACATAGCAATTCGACAAATGATAAAGGAAACAGATGGAGACCGGTTCGAAGATATGCGTTCATTAAATCAGGATTTGACATTTGATGAGCTTACAAAAGCATTTTTTTTACAGGGATTAGAATTAAAGAATGCTCAGATGAGGACTCTTGGTCTGATTAATTCTGAAAATATGTATACGAATCTGGCATTACTCCTGTCTGATCAGTGTCCACATATTATTAAAGCGGCAACTTTCCGAGGAAGTAATCAAGAAGAATTTCAAGATAGAAAGGAATTTTCCGGTTCATTATTAAAACAGCTTAATGATGCATATAGCTATTTGGATATGAGAAATCAGACTAAGGCAACCTTTGAAGGCTTATATAGAACTGATTCCAAAGACTATTCCGATTCAGCCCTTAGAGAAGCATTGTTGAATGCAATCGTACATCGTGATTATTCCTTCTCTGCAAGCACATTGATCAGCGTGTATGAAAATAGAATGGAGATTGTTTCATATGGAGGTCTTGCTGGTGCAGTATCTCTGGAAGATGTTCTCTATGGTCTTTCTGTATGCAGAAATCAGAAGCTGGCCAATATATTTTATCGATTAAGGCTTATTGAGGCATATGGAACAGGACTCAAAAAGATTAGGGATGCTTATAATGGCAGAAATGGAAAACCTGAATTTATGGCTGGACCTAATTCATTTAAGGTAGTACTTCCAAATATGAATATGCTTGAGCCTGTTGAATGCTTTGAATATGATGAAGAAATGAAAAAAGCACTTGCATTCATTTCCGAGAAAGGAAAAGTAAGCAGAAGCGACATTGAAAAGCATTTGGGACTTAGCACATCTGGAGCAATCAGATTAATGCGGAAATTAAGGGATAGAGAACTTGTAATGGTTGTTGGAAAAGGAAAAAATGTCAAATATTCAAGAAATATTGTGAATGGTGTTTGAGCATTTGAATAAAAATCGTGCAATTTTCCAAGAGTATCAGATCTTGTCGGAGACATTACAAAACAGCCAGTGCAAATTAAGCACTGGCTGATCCTTATGTGCGCCTGGCGGCGCACGCTTCTAACGGGTTAATGTTCCGAATCCGCCCGGTAGTGGGAAGGATATAGCCGAAGGCAAGGGTGTCCATCGTGAGGTGGAATCTGAAGGAAGCTGGATGTGAGGAACCTACTAACTCACGGGCAAATCTCTGGTCTGACGAATAGAAATCTCATATAAGGTCATGTATGAGGGTAAGACTGCATAATACTGGACAAGGACAATCTTAACAGAGCTTATAAGAGAGTGAAGGCAAACAAGGGAGCACCGGGAGTCGATGGCATGACCGTCGAAGAGGCGCTTCCGTGGCTCAGGGAACACAACCATGAACTGATTGAGAGAATAAGAAAGGGTCACTATGCCCCATCTCCCGTCAGAAGAGTGGAAATCCCGAAACCAGACGGCGGAGTACGAAAGCTTGGTATTCCTACCGTTATAGACCGCATTATCCAACAGGCAATGGCACAACAGCTAATGCCAATCTATGAACCAAAGTTTTCCGATGACAGTTATGGATACCGTCCGGGGAGAAATGCCAAGGATGCCGTACAGAGGATAAAAGAATATGCAGAACAGGGCTATACAAGAGCAGTGGTTCTTGACCTGTCAAAGTACTTTGATACGCTGAACCATATATTACTGCTGAACATCCTGCGCAGAGATGTCAAGGACGAAAGAGTGATACAGATGATAAAACGGTATCTGAAGAGCGGAGTCATGGAGAACGGCGTCGTCGTTGAGACAACAGAAGGTTCGCCGCAGGAAGGAAATCTTTCCCCCCTTTTGGCAAACATCTATCTTAACGAGTTTGACCAGGAGTTTAACAGGCGAGGGGTTCCGTGCATACGCTACGCAGATGATATCGTACTGCTGGCGAAAAGCGAAAGAGCGTCCCAAAGGCTGTTGGAATCCAGTACGAAATATCTGGAAGAGACATTGAAACTCAAGGTGAATCGAGAGAAAAGCCGAACAGTCAGTGTGTTTGCGATATGAAATTTTAAATTCCTTGGCTTCTGTTTCGGGAAGAATGGAAAAGGAATCTACATCCGTGTTCATGCGAAAGCATGGAAGAAAGCCAAGGATAAGCTCCGTATGCTCACATCCCGGAGCAGGTGCGGAAGTATTGTAAAAGCCATGGAACGCATAAAAGTCTTTATGCGGGGATGGCTGAATTATTACGGTATCGCAGATATGAAGAACAAAATAGAAGCACTGAATGGATGGTTGTACCGAAGGATTCGGATGTGCATCTGGAAGCAGTGGAAACTGCCAAGGACACGTAAACGAAAACTTATCGGACTAGGATTGCCCGAATGGGCAGCCTGTGAAGGCGCCTATAGTCGGAAAGCTTACTGGAGAATGGCAAATGCAGGTGTGGTAAAAAGAGCGTTAACAAAAGAAAGACTGATAAACTGGGGCTATTATGATTTAGCCACAGCCTATCAGTCTGTGCACGTCAACTATTGAAACCGCCGTGTACCGAACGGTACGCACGGTGGTGTGAGAGGACGGCGGTTAGTCACCGCCTCCTACTCTATTTATGATTAATACTGTCTAACAGATTCTGAATCTTTAACGTCGGTGTCAATACACTCTCTGTAGAGATATCATGATTCAGACAATCGATGATGCTGGCGAGATATTTTGTCATATCTGCTTCTACGAAGTAAGGCTTTGTATAGATCTGGGGATCCAGGTAAGTAAGGTTGGTAGTAACCACTTTATAAATATAGCCTTTTTCATAGTATTCATCGAATTTATCGAAACCATCTGTAAATAATCCGAAGGTTGTGCAGACAAAGACACGTTTTGCTTTTCTTTCTTTGAGCTGTTTAGCTACATCTAACATACTTCCGCCGGATGAAATCATATCATCCACTACCAGAACATCTTTTCCTTCTACGGAATCGCCAAGGAATTCATGAGCCACGATAGGATTCTTTCCATTAACGATCACAGAATAATCACGACGCTTATAGAACATACCCATATCAACTCCCAGAACAGTAGAGAAGTAGACAGCACGATCCATGGCACCTTCATCCGGGCTGATGATCATGAGATGATCCCGGTCAATCTTAAAATCTGGTGTAGAAGCCAGAATAGACTGCAGGAACTGATAGGTAGGCATGAAAGAATCAAAACCAATCAGAGGAACTGCATTCTGTACTCTCGGGTCATGGGCATCAAAGGTAATAATATTTGATACGCCCATATCTGCCAGTTCCTGAAGTGCCAGTGCACAGTCCAGGGATTCTCTGCCGGTACGTCTGTGCTGACGTCCTTCATATAAGAAAGGCATAATGACATTGATACGTTTTGCTTTTCCATTGGTAGCGGAAATGATTCGTTTCAAATCCTGGAAATGATTATCAGGTGACATATGATTCTCATAGCCACAGACCTTGTATGTAAGGCTGTGGTTTGTGATGTCAGCAAAAATATAAAGGTCATCTCCACGTACAGATTCATTCAGGATGCCTTTTCCCTCACCGGTACCAAATCTTGGACATGCACAGTTAATCAGATAAGTGTCTTCACAGTATCCACTGGCATGAACATTTTTTACATCCTGAGTAGGGTTGGAGTGGCGAAATTCAACAAGATGAGCATTTACTTTTTCTGCAAAGCTTCTGCAGCCTTCCAATGCCGCAATTTTTAAAGGGGCAATGGGAATGGAATTCCGCATGATATCAAAACGATCAGACATAATTACCTCCATATATCTAATTTTGAGTAGTTTATACTTAGACTAGTATATGTTCAGAACATGCAATCGTCAAGATTTTTTCTTATTTTACAAAAAAAGATACAATGCATGGGCTTGTTTTTTATTAACGAATTTAGTATGATAAAATAGAATCAGTATAGGAGTATAGTACAATATGAGTAAAAAGCATGTGATAAGTAAGGTTCTTCCTGGCAGCATCGCTGAAGAAATGGAACTGGAACCGGGAGATATTCTCGTTTCCATCAACGATTGTGAAATTGGAGATATTCTGGATTACAGGTATGCCTGCAATGAAGAGTTCCTGACCGTAGTGGTTTTAAAACCAAATGGGGAAGAATGGGAACTGGAGATTGAAAAGGAATATGAAGAAGATCTTGGCCTGGAATTTGAAAATGGAATGATGGATGAGTACCGTTCCTGCCATAATAAATGCATCTTCTGTTTTATTGACCAGATGCCTCCGGGAATGAGAGATACCCTGTATTTTAAGGATGATGATTCCAGACTGTCTTTCTTACAGGGAAATTATGTGACACTTACGAATATGAAAGAAAAGGAGATAGATCAGATTATCAAATATCATTTATCTCCTATTAATATTTCTTTTCAGACCATGAATCCACAGCTTCGGTGTGAAATGCTGCATAATCGTTTTGCTGGTGAAGCTTTGAAAAAAGTGGATAAACTGGTGGAAGCCGGAATCGAGCTAAATGGACAGATCGTTTTATGTAAAGGCATCAATGATGGAAAAGAACTGGAATATTCCATCAAAGAACTGGAAAAGTATCTGCCAAATCTCGTCAGTGTATCGGTAGTTCCTGTGGGTCTGACAAAATTCCGGGATGGTCTTTATCCGCTGGAGGCATTTACAAAAGAAGATGCCTGTGAGGTACTGGATCTTATTCACAGATGGCAGGACTATTTTTATGAAAAATATGGAACGCATTTTATTCATGCGGGAGATGAGTGGTATTTGCTGGCTGAAAGAGAACTGCCCTGCGCAGATAATTACGACGGGTATCTACAGTTGGAAAACGGCGTTGGGATGATTCGCCTTTTCCTGGAAGAAACTGCGGAAGAATTGAGCCTGTTAACAGGAGATGACAGAAGCCATACCGTATCTGTGGCAACAGGACTTTTGGCCAAGGACTGTATCCGGCAGGTAACAGAGCAGATCTCAAAGAAGTACCCGAATGTAAAGATTCTTATTTATCCTGTAAAAAATGACTTCTTTGGAGAGAAGATCACTGTAGCGGGGCTGCTTACCGGACAGGATATAATCAGGCAGCTTAAAGGAAAAGATCTTGGAGAACGACTGCTTCTTACAGAGAATGTTCTTCGTGACGGAGAGAATGTTTTCCTGGATGATATTACTATAGAGGAACTGGAGAATACTTTACAAACCAAGACATGTATTGTAAAATCAGACGGAAAGGATTTTGTGCATGCCGTTTTAATGGATGAGAATAAGACAAGTTCCAGAAAAAGGCAGCCATATGAGGTGAATGAATGAGTAAACCAATTGTTGCAATCGTAGGAAGACCTAATGTGGGGAAATCTACGTTGTTTAATGCATTAGCAGGAGAGAATATCTCCATCGTAAAAGACACACCAGGTGTTACCAGGGATCGTATTTATGCAGATGTGGAATGGCTGAATAAAGCATTTACATTGATTGATACCGGGGGTATTGAACCGGAAAGCAGTGATATTATCCTCTCACAGATGAGAGAACAGGCGCAGATTGCCATTGACACCGCAGATGTGATCATCTTTCTGGTGGATGTAAAGCAGGGGCTGGTGGATTCTGATTCCAAAGTAGCAGATATGCTCAGAAGATCCCATAAGCCTGTCATACTTGCTGTAAATAAGGTTGACAGCTATGCCAAGAGCATCGCAGATGTATATGAGTTTTACAATCTGGGAATTGGCGATCCATTTCCTGTTTCTGCTGCAAATAAGCAGGGAATCGGTGATCTTCTGGATCAGGTTATTCAGTATTTTCCGGAGGATACAGACGGGGAAACAGAGGATGAACGTCCAAGAGTGGCAGTTGTAGGAAAGCCAAATGTAGGGAAATCTTCTATCATTAATAAGCTTCTTGGAGAAAACAGAGTCATTGTATCCAATATTGCAGGAACCACCAGAGATGCCATCGATACCGAGGTGATCTGGGAAGGAAAAGAATATGTATTTATTGATACAGCAGGTCTTAGAAGAAAAAGTAAGATTAAAGAAGAACTGGAACGATACAGTATTATCCGTACAGTAACTGCAGTGGAAAGGGCTGACGTTGTAGTAGTTGTCATTGATGCCACAGAAGGAGTAACAGAACAGGATGCCAAAATTGCAGGAATCGCTCATGACAGAGGAAAGGGTATTCTTGTAGTTGTCAATAAGTGGGATGCTGTTGAAAAAGATGACAAGACGATCTATAAGTTTACGAACAAAATCAAAGAAACGCTATCCTTTATGAATTATGCAGAAATCTTATTTGTTTCTGCTGAGACGGGTCAGAGACTTCCAAAACTCTTTGAAAAGATTGATATGATCATTGAAAATCAGTCCATGAGAATTGCGACAGGTGTATTAAATGAAATCATGTCAGAAGCAGTTGCCCTTCAGCAGCCGCCTTCCGATAAAGGAAGGAGATTAAAACTGTATTACATTACACAGGCAGCTGTTAAACCACCTACGTTTGTCATCTTTGTAAATGACAAGAAACTGATGCATTTCTCCTATACCAGGTACCTGGAAAATAAGATTCGTGATACCTTTGGATTCAGGGGTACTGCATTACGGTTTATCATCAGAGAGCGAAAGGAAAAGGAGTAAGATGGGGATAAGGGTAATCTGCATCGCAATAGGATATGTGTTTGGTCTTTTCCAGACAAGCTATATTATCGGAAAACTTCACGGAATTGATATCCGTGACCATGGAAGCGGAAATGCAGGTACAACGAATATGATGAGAACCATGGGAACAAAGGCAGGAATCCTTACTTTTTTAGGAGACTGTTTTAAATGTGTTCTTGCAGTAGTACTGATCCGGTTGTTGTTTGGTTCCAGATATAGTGACATTATTCCCCTGTTGGCTTTATATGGGGCGGCAGGAGTTATTTTGGGTCATAATTTTCCTTTTTATCTGCAGTTTCGGGGAGGAAAAGGAATTGCTGCTACAGCCGGTATTGTGATTTCTTTTCATCCTGTAATCGCTGTACTGGGAATTATCACTTTTTTTGCAACATTTTTTATCACACATTATGTTTCTCTGGGATCCCTGCTGCTTTATGTAGGACTTGTAATAGAAACGATTGTTCTGGGGCAGATGGGATGTTTTCATATGGCACAGAATGCTTTATATGAAATGTATATTCTGATGTTTCTCCTGGCTGCCATGGCATTTTGGAGACATAGAGGAAATATTCAGAGGCTCTTAGCCGGGACGGAGAGAAAAACATATCTGTTCAAAAAGAATAAAAAAGAGTAACCTCTTGACGAATCAGAAGTTCTGGTGTATATTTAATTTCAGTACATCAATACTGTTACGTTTTAAAGGAGTAAAGTATTGAAAAAGGAAAAGAAGAAAAGAGGACACTATTATGAACAAAACAGTATCTAGAATGCTTACAGCAGGAATGGTTGTTTCTGTGGCAGCAACAGCGGGCGTTACGGTAAGCGCAGAAGAATACAATGTTGGTATCTGTCAGTTAGTTCAGCATCCGGCACTTGATGCTGCAACTCAGGGATTTAAAGATGCTCTTACAGAAGAATTCGGCGACAGCATTACTTTTGATGAGCAGAACGCATCTGGTGATTCTGCTACCTGTGCAACTATCGTAAATCAGTTCGTATCCAACGAAGTAGACCTTATTCTTGCTAATGCAACAGCTCCTTTACAGGCAGCAGCAGCAGCTACTGATACGATTCCGATCCTTGGAACATCTGTAACAGATTTTGCAACAGCACTTGATATTGATAACTGGACAGGTCTTACAGAGAGAAATATCTCCGGTACTTCTGACCTTGCTCCTCTTGATCAGCAGGCAGCAATGCTTGGCGAGTTGTTCCCTGATGCAAAGACAGTTGGTCTTCTTTACTGCTCAGCAGAACCTAACTCTGTATACCAGGTTGAAGTAGTAAAAGGATATCTGGAAGAAGCAGGATATACCTGTGAAGAATATGGCTTTGCAGATTCCAATGATATCGCATCTGTTGTAACAACAGCAGTAAGCGAAGCAGATGTTATTTACATTCCTACTGATAATACAGCAGCATCTAATACAGAGATCATCAACAATATCTGTGAACCAGCAGGTATACCTGTAATTGCAGGTGAAGAAGGTATCTGCCAGGGATGTGGTGTTGCCACACTTTCCATCAGCTACTATGACATTGGTTATGCAGCTGGTAAGATGGGTATCGAAGTCCTGAATGGTGCAGATGTATCTACAATGGAAGTACAGTATGCTCCAGAAGTTACAAAAGAATATATGGCTGACAGAGCTGAAGCTCTTGGAGTTACAATTCCGGAAGATTATGTTGCAATTGAGGTTGCAGAATAAAATCAGGTAATGCCAAGGGGCTGCCAAAACGGCAGCCCCTATTCTTGCGTACAAGAATGAGTCTTTACGCAGAGGCACTTTTACGAAACAGGAGGAGAAAAAGTGAACATTAATACTCTATTCAATGCCATGCCAGGTGCCTGTGCGCAGGGACTGATCTGGGGAATCATGGCGATAGGTGTGTATATCACCTATAAAATTCTGGATCTTGCAGATCTTACAGTAGACGGAACCATGTGTACAGGTGGTGCGGTTTGCATTGTATTGATGACGACGGGACATTCTGTACCGTTTTCCGTAACCTGTGCCGTCTTAGTTGGTATGCTGGCGGGGCTTGCTACCGGGGTGTTCCATACATTTATGGGAATTCCGGCTATTTTGTCAGGTATTCTGACACAGCTTGGATTGTACTCCATTAATCTTCGCATTATGGGTGGAAAAGCAAATCAGGCCATCAGCGTAGATAAATATCCTCTGATCGTATCCCTTCGTTATATTAAGGGAGTACCGATTTGGAAAAACAGTATTTTTGTTGTTATTATTTTTATTGTGATACTGGTTGCTGCTCTTTACTGGTTTTTCGGAACAGAACTTGGATGTTCCATCAGATCTACAGGTTCCAACGAAAACATGTCCAGAGCACAGGGAATCAATACAGACTTGGCAAAGATCATTGGTCTGATGCTTTCTAACGGTATTGTTGCTCTGGCAAGTGCATTATATGCCCAGTATCAGGGATTTTCCGATGTAAATATGGGGCGTGGTGCCATTGTCATTGGTCTGGCTGCCGTTATTATCGGTGAAGTAATTTTTGGAAAAATTGCAAGAGGATTTGCATGGAAGCTGTGTTCTGTTGCTCTTGGAGCAATTATTTACTATCTGGTGCTTCAGTTTGTACTCTGGCTGGGCTTGAATACCAATGATCTGAAGCTTCTTTCTGCACTGGTAGTTGCAGTATTTCTTGCAATTCCTCATCTGAAGGGAAAATATTTTAATAAACCTGGTAAGGGGGGTGCACGCTAATGCTGAAACTGGTAGATGTACGCAAAACATTTAATCCTGGAACGGTAAATGAAAAGAAAGCCCTTACCGGTGTGAATCTGGAATTAAATGAGGGGGATTTTGTTACTGTAATCGGTGGAAATGGTGCCGGTAAGTCAACAACGTTAAATGCCATTGCAGGTGTGTGGCCTGTAGATTCCGGAACTATTTCCGTAGATGGAATTGATGTAACCAGATTGCCTGAGTATAAGAGAGCAAAATATCTTGGCAGAGTCTTCCAGGATCCAATGATGGGAACTGCTCCAAGTATGCAGATTGAAGAAAATATGGCTCTGGCAGCAAGACGCGGGCAGGCGAGAACACTGCGCAGAGGTATTACGTCAGCGGAAAGAGAAGAGTATATTGAAAAACTGAAAATTCTTGATCTTGGTCTGGAAGAAAGACTGACAACAAAAGTTGGACTTTTATCCGGAGGACAGAGACAGGCACTGACACTTCTGATGGCTACATTAAAGAAACCAAAGCTTCTTCTTCTGGATGAGCATACAGCAGCACTTGACCCTAAGACCGCAGCAAAGGTATTGGAGGCCACTGACAGAATCATTCAAAAAGACAATCTGACAGCTATCATGATCACTCATAATATGAAGGATGCCATTGCTCATGGAAACCGTCTGGTTATGATGCATGAAGGCCATATTATCTATGATGTATCCGGTGAAGAAAAGAAAAATCTGAAAGTTTCTGACCTTCTTAAGAAATTTGAACAGGCCAGCGGCGGAGAATTTGCAAATGACAGAATGATGTTAAATTAGTAATCTTTACTTATTAAAAGGCGGCTTCTTTTTTGAGCCGTCTTTTTTGTACAAAAAATAGTTCATATTTCGAGAGATTTTACCAAAAAACTTCCATTTCTTTTATTGAGATTTTTTTCACGATGTGCTATACTATATTCATGATGTGAGTAATTATACAACTCTGTCAAAAAATTAACAATGACGCGAAAGGAGGTTTGAAATCAGTGCATATTGTAAAGGATGAAAATGGCAATATTTGTGGACATGTGCATTCACATGAACATGTACACACACACACTTACGAACATTCCCATGAGCATAGCCATGAACATGGACATGAAGATGATCATAACCATACACATGATCATGAAAACGGACACGATCATGCAGAGTGTCATGAAGGAACATGTCCAAGTGGAGAAGCTGGACACTGTCATAGCCACGAAGGCGGACACTGTCATAATCATGAATCAGCAGCTCCGGCTAATCAGAATGAAGCGTTATTGCAGTACATGCTGGATCACAACACGCATCATGCAGCTGAATTGGATCAGATGGCAGAGAAGCTGGCATTGGATGGTCATGATAAGGCGGCAGAGCAAATTCGCAAAGCTGTAGATGAGTTTCAGAAAGGAAACCTGTATCTTGGACTTGCGTTATCGCTTGTAAAAGAATGATGGATGGAGGAAAAAGCTATGTGTTTGGCAACAGTAGTGAACATCAATCAGGCTGACAGCATTATTTTGCAGTATGTCAGCAAGATCGAAGTCAACGGTAATCAGATTACTCTCACAGATGTAATGGGTGAGAGAAAGACTGTCGAAGGTACTATCGCCATGGCAGATCTTACCGGAGGCAGGGTCGAAATTCTTTGCTAGGAAAATTCAGTTATAGTTCAGGTGTCACTGTTCTGCGAGGTGTTTTGTATGGCAAAACCCGAAGTCTGCAATGAAAAAGCCATCACCGAAGGTGATTTTGTGTGGCTTTTTCATCGTTACCGGAACGCACGTGAACAGCAACGATAATCCCGGCAATGAAGGAAAGCTGGGCTTTGATACACATTTGGTATGGAAGCCCGAATATATCATTTTAAAATATTTTATTTATCAGGAGAGACGGTTATGTCATTTACAATTGCAGTAGCCGGTAAAGGCGGCGTTGGTAAAACAACTTTATGTGGGCTTTTGATTCAGTATTTATGTGAAAAGGGAAAAGGACCTGTTCTTGCAGTGGATGCGGATGCAAACTCTAACTTAAATGAAGTTCTGGGTGTTGAAGTGGAGATGACACTGGGTGAAATCAGAGAGGAAGTAGCAAAAGCAGAAAACAGTAAAAATAATCCGATTCCTGCCAGTATGTCTAAGTCAGATTATATGGAGATCATGTTTAACAGATGTCTGGTAGAAGATGATGACTTTGACCTGTTGGTAATGGGAAGAACACAGGGAAAAGGCTGCTATTGTTTTGTGAATGGTCTTCTTCAGACGCAGCTTCAGAAGCTGACTCCGAATTATCCTATGGTTGTAGTAGATAATGAAGCTGGTATGGAACATATCAGCCGGGGAATACTTCCAAAGGTGGACATGGTACTTCTTGTGAGTGACTGCTCCAGAAGAGGTGTTCAGGCAGTAGGAAGAATTGCTGAACTGGTAAAAGAATGCGAACTGAATCCAAAGACAATGGGATTGATCATTAACCGTGCTCCGGATGGTAAAATAAATGCAGGTACGATGGAAGAAGTGGAAAAACAAGGCTTGACACTTCTGGGCGTTGTCCCACAGAGTACTGAAGTATATGAATACGATTGCGAAGGGAAACCGACGGTTACACTTCCAAAAGATTCGCCGGTTCAGAAAGCACTTCGTGAAATCGTGGATAAGCTTGGGATCTAAAATTCTACCCAAGAAATATGAAGGAGGTCAATATGGGCGATTTTAAATTAATCTCAGTTGAGGAATGTGAAGCTGCTACCAATCGATTATTGGAGACAGCTGAAAAAGTTGGCGCTGACACATGGCAGTTAAGAGTAAAAAACCAGACACCACATTGTAAATTTGGTGAAAAAGGTATCTGCTGCCGTATCTGTACAATGGGTCCATGCCGTATTACACCAAAGGCTCCGCGAGGAATCTGTGGATGTGATGTTCATGGTATCGTAGGACGTAACTTCTTACGTTTCACAGCAGGTGGTGGAGCAACTCACTCTGACCATGGCCGTGAAGTTTGTTTTGAACTTCTTGAAGCAAAACCAGAAGGACCATTTAAAGTAAAAGATCCTGAAAAACTGATCCGCATTGCTAAGATGTGGGATGTTGAAACAGAAGGAAAAGATATCTATGACCTGGCTCATGAAATAGCTGAACTGGCTCTTTGCGAATATGGTAAAGTTCGTGGGTTCCAGAAATGGACAAAGAGAGCACCTCAGCATACACAGGAAATCTGGGAAAGAGAACAGATCATGCCTCGTGCAGTAGACCGTGAAGTTACAACCTGTATGCATATGACTCATATGGGTAACTCTTCTAAACCGGACGTTCTTGTTCGTCAGGCTCTTCGTATGGGTCTTGCCGATGGATGGGGCGGATCCATGACAGGTACAGAGTTCTCAGACGTTATGTTTGGTACTCCAAAGCCAATGGATACAGAAGCAAACCTTGGTTGTATGAAAGTTGAAAACGTTAACATCGTTGTTCATGGACATGACCCATCACTTTCTGAATTTATCTGTGACCTTGCAGATGATCCTGAAATGATCGCGAAAGCAAAAGCAGTTGGTGCAAAGGGAATTACAGTTACAGGTATTTGCTGTACAGGTAATGAAGTTGCTATGCGTAAGGCTATCCCAATGGTAGGTAACTTCCTGCAGCAGGAAAACATTGTTCTTACAGGAGCATGTGAAGCTATCGTAGTAGACGTACAGTGTATCTTCCCTGCACTTGGACCTCTGAGTAAATGTTTCCATACTAAATTCATCACAACAAGCCCAATCTGTCAGCAGCCAGATTCTGAATTTATTCGTTTTAATACAACAAATGCAGCTGAAGTTGCTAAGAATATTGTTGAGCTTGCTATTAATAACTTCCCGAACAGAAAACCTGAACTGGTACATATCCCGGATATCAAGGCAAAGGCTACTGTAGGTTACTCCGTTGAAGCAATCATCAAGACTCTTGATGGCGTTACAAACTCTCAGGTAGATGAAACAGGAACAACAAAACCATTACTGGAATGTGTTCTTTCCGGTGTATTACGTGGTGCTGTTGCTATGGTTGGATGTAACAACCCTAAGGTTCGTCCTGACTACGCACATGTAGAACTTATGAAGAAACTGATTGCAAACGATATCATTATCATTGCATCCGGATGTGCTGCTCAGGCTGCAGCTAAGGCTGGTCTGATGGATAAGGCTGCTAAAGATCTCTGCGGTGCAGGTCTGAAGAGAGTCTGTGAACTGGCTGATATCCCACCGGTACTTCACATGGGATCCTGTGTAGATATTTCCCGTATGCTGATCCTTGCTTCTGAACTTGCAAAAGACGCAGGTGTTCCAATCTCTGCTCTTCCTGTAGTAGGATGTGCTCCGGAATACATGTCTGAAAAGGCTGTTTCCATTGGTAACTACGTAGTAGCTACAGGTCTGGAAACATTCCTTGGTGTTGACCCATATGTATCTGGTTCTGATCAGATGGTATCTCTGCTTACAGAGGAATTAAGAGACTGGGTTGAAGCTGCTTACACAGTAGTTCCACCTACAAATGATCCATATGCAGATATGAATAAGCTGGCTGATCTGATGATCGAGTGCATCGAAAAGAAACGTGAGGCTCTTGGTGTATAATTACTATAAATAAATTAAGGTGGATGAATTGTTATGAAGATAGCGGTAACCGGTAAAGGCGGTGTGGGTAAAACCACATTTGCGGCAACATTGGCAAGATTATATGCAGATGAAGGAAGGCAGGTACTGGCAGCTGACGTTGACCCGGATGCAAATCTGGGCCTGGCTCTTGGCTTTTCTGCCGAGGAGCTGGATTCAATCGTTCCAATAACCAAGATGAGGAAACTCATTGAGGAACGTACAGGTGCTACCGGTTCCGGTGCATTTTATAATCTGAATCCTAAGGTTAGTGATATTCCAGATACTTATGCTAAGACATGTAATGGAGTAAAATTACTGGTACTTGGTACTGTAGATACGGCAAACAGTGGCTGTGTCTGTCCAGAGCATGTGATGTTAAAACGTATTATCAGTAATTTGATTCTCAGAAGAGATGATGTGGTAATTCTTGACATGGAAGCGGGTCTGGAACATCTTGGACGTGGAACAACCGAAGGGATGGATCAGTTTGTAGTGGTAGTGGAGCCCGGTGCAAGAAGCGTACAGACATACCGTAATGTAAAACGCCTGGCTACAGGTCTTGGTGTAAAACAGGTACGTGTTGTTGCAAATAAAGTGCGCGATGAAGAAGATGAGGAATTTATCCGCAGTCAGATTCCCCAGGAAGATCTTCTTGGTTTCATTCATTATAATAAAGAAGTCATTGATGCTGACCGGCAGGGAAGTTCACCTTATGATTTTAGTGAAACTGCGGTGAGAGAAATAAAAGCTATCAAAGAAAAGATGGATATGAATCCATAATCTGAAGGAGGAAATAACAGTGACCTTATTTGATGTTGTATTTAGTGGAAATGATACTGTCTATGGTTTGACAGAAAAAGCAGTTGATGATGCGATTGCTGCAAATGGTGCTGATAAACCTGTTTCTTTACCAGATACTGCTTACAGCCTTCCATGTTACTACGGTGTAACAGGTACAAAGATCGCTAATCTGGGTGATATGAAAGCAGCTCTTGAAGTTATAAAATCACTTCAGACAAGAAATAAAAGATTACATGATGTATTTATGTCAGGTATCGCTACAGCACTTTGCGCAGAGTTTCTTGAAACTCTGAAATATATAGATGGAGCTACACCATATGAAGCTCCTTGCTATGGACATCTTGGTGATGCTATCATTCGTGAACTTGGTGTTCCGCTGGTAACAGGTGATATCCCAGGTGTTGCAGTTATCATCGGTGCAGCTCCAACTGCTGAAGAAGGTGTTGCTCTGATCAAATCTTACCAGGCACAGGGTATCCTGGTAACACTTGTTGGTGGAATCATCGACCAGTGTGAAGAGCTTGGATACAAGACAGGTGCTAACGTACGTGTTATCCCACTTGGAAAAGATATCACATCTGTAATCCACGTTGTATCTGTAGCAGTAAGAGCAGCTCTGATCTTCGGTAACGTAGCTGGAGGAGATGCTGCCGGATTAATGAAATATACATTTGAACGTGTTCCTGCATTTGTTAACGCATTTGCTCCACTGGATCCGGTTATCGTTGCCTGTGGTGCAGGCGCAATCGCTCTTGGATTCCCGGTAGTAACAAATGACTGTGATACACTGGCAGCTGTACATGCAAATGTACCAAAGAGTTTGATCGGACAGCCAGATATCAGCAAGTTCAATGCTACATCTCTGGAAGCAAGAGATATTAAGATCAAAATCACAAACATCGACATCCCAGTTGCATTCGCATCTGCATTTGAAGGTGAAATTATCCGTCGTGGTGATATGCAGGTTGAATTTGATGGTTCCCGTGTTGACTGTTTCGAGCTTGTTCAGACAAAAGAAGCTTCTGAAATCGAAGATCATAAGATCGAATTAATCGGACCAGATATTGATGAATTTGAAGTAGGATCTAAACATTCTATCGGTTATATTGTTGAAGTTGCCGGAAAGAACATGCAGACAGACTTCGAATCTGTATTTGAACGTAAATTCCACTCTTATCTGAACTGCATCGAAGGTGCTATGCATACAGGTCAGCGTGATATGATCCGTATCCGAATCAGTAAAGATACATTCAATGCAGGATTCAGAGCAAAACATATCGGTGAAGTTCTTTATGCAAAAGTTAAGAGCGAATTTGCTGCAGTAGTTGACAAGTGTCAGGTTAAGATTTACACAGATCCTGAAAAATGTACAGAACTTCGTCACAATCTTGCTATCCCGGCATTTGATAAACGTGACGAAAGACTTGTATCCCTTACAGATGAATCTGTAGATGTATACTACAGCTGTATCATGTGCCAGGCATTCTCCCCAAGCCATGTATGTGTTGTAACACCAGAAAGACTTGGCCTTTGTGGAGCTGTTTCATGGCTGGATGCTAAGGCAACAAATGAACTGGATCCTCAGGGACCATGTCAGATCATCACAAAAGAAAGATGTATCGATGAAAGAACAGGTGCATACGAAGACGTTAATGAAGCTGTTAAGAAGTTCTCCCAGGGTGCTCTGGAAAACGTTACTCTTTACTCCATCATTGAAGACCCAATGACATCCTGTGGATGCTTCGAATGTATCTGTGGTATCGAACCACTTTCCAATGGTGTATGTATCGCAAACCGTGAATATGCTGGTATGACCCCAATCGGTATGACATTCTCTGAACTGGCATCTATGACAGGTGGTGGTGTTCAGACTCCAGGTTTCATGGGACATGGTAAACATTTCATTTCTTCCAAGAAGTTTATGAAGGCAGAAGGTGGTATTGCAAGAATCGTATGGATGCCAAAAGAACTGAAAGAAACCGTTGCTGACAGATTAAATGCTACTGCAAAAGAACTCTACGGTATCGACAATTTCACAGATATGATCGGTGATGAAACAATCGCAGAAGATCCGGAAACATTACTGGCATTCCTGGAAGAAAAAGGACATCCAGCATTAACAATGGAACCTATGATGTAATGATACCAGGTTCAAAAGGTCTTTCACACATATGAGCTTGCTCATAGATGTGTGAAAGATCTTGAGAACCGCCCCGATATGAGCATAAAAGTGGGATGATAATCCCACGATATGCGAATATTGGGTAGGATTGTGAGAGTGCAAGGCACGAAACAATCCGTAGGTATTATAATAGAAGATTATAAAAGTACAGCTTGATTTTCAAGTCAGTATTATATAAAATGTAATATGAAGAAATAAGACTGCCCTGCCTGTCAGAACCCAGGAAGGTAGGCAGTCTAAAGTCATGAAGGAGGAAATAACAAATGCCGTTTACAGCTAAATCTGGAAAGTTTAATGCCACAATCAAAGCGGTTACAATTGGTACCGGTGATAAGGCAACAACAATCGGTGGCGAAAATGTACTGCCATTCTATACATTTGATGCTCCTATTGAAAATGCACCAAAGGTAGGTATCGAAATAACTGACTTCGGTATGGAAGGTACACCTGATGTAATCAAAAAATATTATGAAGGATGTACAACAGTAGCAGATATGGCTAAAAAAGCCAGCACATTTGAAGGTGTTGATTTTATCACATTCCGTATGGAAGGTGGAGATCCAAACGGTGCTAACAAATCTACTGAAGAACTGATTGCACAGTTAAAAGAAGTTGCAGATGCAACAGATCTTCCAATCGTTGTTGCCGGATCTAAGAATGCGGAAAGAGATGCGGAACTTCTCAGCAAAGCAGCTGAAGCTCTTCAGGGTAAGAATGCTCTGGTTCTTGCTGCCAGAGAAGAAAACTACAAAACAGTAGGTGCTTCTGCTGGTCTTGCCTACAATCAGGTTGTTGGTGCAGAATCTTCTGTAGATATCAACCTTGCAAAACAGTTAAATGTATTATTATCACAGTTAGGTGTTAACCCAGCCAGCGTTGTTATGAATGTTGGTTCTGCTGCAGCCGGATATGGTTATGAATATGTTGCATCTACTATGCAGCGTGTGAAAGCAGCAGCTCTTTCTCAGAACGATGCTCAGCTTCAGATGCCAATCATTACTCCTGTATCTCAGGAAGTCTGGGGAACAAAGGAAGCTACCCAGCTTGAAGAAGATTCACCAGAATGGGGCGATCAGGAAAGACGTGGCGTAAACATGGAAGTTCAGACAGCAGCCTGCGACCTTGCTTGCGGTTCTAACGCAGTTATTCTGAGACACCCGTTATCAGTTGCAACAATCGCTAAAATGATCAAAGAATTGGTTTAATTCACTGGTAAGGAGGAAAATGAAATGGCATTAAAAGGTCTTGATATATTCAAGTTATCACCAAAGAAAAACTGTAAAGAATGTGGAAGCCCTACATGTATGGCTTTCTGTATGAAAGTTGCTCAGGGCGCAGCTGATATTGCTGCCTGCCCTTACTTCTCAGAAGATGCAAAGGCTCAGTTATCTGAAGCTACAGCACCTCCTATGAAGACTCTGAAAGCTGGTGCAGGCGAAGCTGAAATCCAGCTGGGCGGAGAAACCGTTTTGGAACGTCACGAAAAGACTTTCGTGAGCAAAACAAGATATGCTTCTGTACTTTGCAACTGCATGAGCGCAGAAGAAATCGATGCAAAACTTGCCGATATTCCTAAAGTTGACTATGAACGTATCGGTGAAAGAATGTTTCAGGAAGTGATCTATGTAAACTATAGTGCTGACGGTGCTTATGATTATGTAGAACTGGTTAAGAAAGCAGCTGCACTGAACAGAGTATTAGTTCTGGGATGTACTGATGTAGAAGTTGCTAAAGCTGCACTTGCTGTTTGCAAAGATGGAAAACCAATCTTAAACGGTGCTACACCGGCAAACTATGCTGAAATGAACGCTGTTGCTACAGAAGCAGATGTTCTTCTCGGTGTAAGCGGTGCTGACATGAACGAAATTTATGATACAGTAAAAGCTCTGGAAGCTCTTGGAAACAAGAAACTTGTAGTTGATACAACAGGTGCTACTGTAAAAGAAACATTTGCAAACACAGTTCAGCTTCGTAAAGCTGCAATCAAAGATAATGACAGATCCTGCGGTTATCCTTCACTGGTTAACCTTGCGAAACTCTGCAGAGGAGATATGTATCTTCAGGCAGCTCTGGCATCCGTATTTACAGTGAAATATGGTTCTATCGTTGTATTAGAAGAGATGACATATGCAGAAGCTCTTCCACTGTACGGATTAAGACAGAACATCTTTACAGATCCACAGAAGCCAATGCGTGTTGAAACAGGTATTTATCCACTGAACGGTGCTGATGAAAACTCTATCTGTCTTACAACTGTTGACTTTGCACTTACATACTTCCTTGTATCCGGAGAACTGGAGCGTTCAGGAGTTCCAGTCAACCTGATTATCTCTGATACAGGCGGACTTTCTGTTCTGACAGCATGGGCAGCTGGTAAACTTTCTTCCGGTACTATCCAGAAATTCTGGGAAGAAAACAAGATTGAAGAAAAGATTAAGAGCCGTAAGCTGATCATTCCTGGTAAAGTTGCTGTTCTGAAGGGTGAAATCGAAGCAAAACTTCCAGGATGGGAGATTATCATTGCTCCTACAGAAGCAGTTCAGCTTGTTAAATTCCTGAAAGATATGCAGGCTAACGGACAGCTGTAAAAAAATAATTAAATAAAAGGGAGGCTACAAAAATGGCAAAATTTATTACTATCGGTGAAAGACTTTCCACAACAGCTCCAGCTGTAAACAAAGCCTTTACTGAAAGAGATCCGGAACCAATCCTTAAGAGAGCAAAACAGCAGTTAGATGCTGGTGCTGTCTATCTTGATGTTAACATCGGACCTGCTGAGAGTGATGGTGAAGATTTGATGAAATGGGCTGTTCAGTTACTTCAGAGTAACTTTGACAATGTTCCTCTTGCACTTGATACAGCAAATAAGAAAGCTATCGAAGCTGGTATTTCTGTTTACAACCGTGCAAAAGGAAAACCAATCGTCAACTCAGCTGATGCTGGAAGCCGTATTGAATATGTTGACCTTGCTGCTGCTAATGACGCAATCGTAATTGCACTTTGCAACGCTGAAGGTATTGCAAAAGATAACGATGAACGTATGGGTTACTGCCAGGTACTTCTGGAAAGAGGTATGGAACATGGTATGGAAGCAGAAGATCTCTGGTTCGATCCTCTGTTCCTGGTAGTTAAGGGTATGCAGGACAAGCAGATGCAGATTCTCGAATTCATCAAGATGCTTTCTGATATGGGTCTGAATTCTACAGGTGGTCTGTCCAATAACTCCAATGGTATGCCAAAGCACATTCGTCCAATCATGGATTCAGCTCTGGTTGCTATGGCTATGATGCAGGGTCTTACATCAGCAATCGTTAACCCTAACGACCTTCGTCTGATGGAGACAATCAAATCCTGTGATGTTTTCAAAAACAATACACTGTATGCGGACTCCTATCTTGAGATCTAATGCATAAAGTTACATTTAAGTTTGAAGCCAGCGAAGATGTCAGCGTCTTCGCTGGTTTCGGTGAAAACCTTCTTGAAGTAGCGAGAAAAACGAATGTAGCTATTGATGCACCCTGTTCTGGAAATGCATCCTGCGGAAAATGTAAAGTAAAACTTGTCAGCGGAAATCTTGATTCTAAAAAAACCCGTCATATTACAGATGAAGAGTATGAGGCAGGATGGAGGTTAGCCTGTGTCAGCACGATCTGTGATGATGTAGAAGTAATGGTACCGGATATCGCTTCTGCTTACAGAAGTCGTATGAAAGTAGCAGATCTTAGTTCACCAGGGGAAATTAAGATTTTTGATGATTTAAAGGAACAGGTAATTGAAGCTGGAATCGAGCTGAAAAATGATATGGAACTGGTTTCCCTGAAACTTGATGTTCCGTCATTAGATGATACAATGCCAGACAATGAAAGGTTTTCCCGTGGACTTCAGACATTGACTGGAATGGATATCATCCGCATTCCATATTCAGTAATTAAAAAATTAGCTTTCGTTTTACGTAAGAGTAACTTTGAGGTTCAGGTTATTTTACGAAAGACTGATAAAGATGTTTTTGTATATGATGTTATTGAGAATGGCAAAGATGTTGTCATAGGCGGCCTTGCAATCGATATTGGAACTACGACAGTTTCTGGAATCATCATCGATATGCTGACCGGAAAAATATTGGCAAAGGGATCTTCAGGTAATGGTCAGATTCGATATGGCGCAGATGTTATTAACCGTATCATTGAATCCGGAAAACCAGGTGGAAGAGACCGTTTGCAGAAAGCAGTTGTAGAAGAGACGCTAAATCCTCTTATTCATACCATGTGCAAACAGGCGAAGATCAGTTATGAGCACATCTATCGCATGAGTATTGCCTCTAATACAACTATGAACCACCTGTTGTTAGGTGTAGACAGCGATCCAATTCGTATGGAACCGTATATTCCGTCCTTCTTTAAAACAAATTCTGTTTTTGCAAAAGATATTGGTATTCATGCAAATCCGGAAGCACATCTTATCCTTGCTCCGAACATCGGAAGCTATGTAGGAGGAGATATCACTGCCGGTGCATTTGTAAGTATGATCTGGAATAAGCCTGAATTTTCTTTGTTTATTGACCTGGGTACAAACGGTGAGATTGTCTTTGGAAATTCAGATTTTATGTTCAGCTGTGCATGTTCTGCAGGTCCTGCTTTTGAGGGCGGTGACATCAGCTGTGGTATGCGTGCAACAGATGGAGCTATTGAAGCCTGTACCATTGATAAAGAAACCATGGAACCAACCTTCTCTGTAATAGGAGAGGAAGGAACAAAACCAATCGGTCTTTGCGGTTCCGGAATCATTGATGTGATCGCGGAATTATTCCGTTGCGGCATTATCAGCCCGAAGGGTAAATTTATCCGCGAGGGTAAGAGAATCCGTCATGATCACTATGGTATGGGATCTTACGTACTGGCATTCCAGAAAGATGCCGGTTCCGTAAAAGATGTAGAAATTAACGAAGTGGATATTGATAACTTTATCCGGGCCAAAGGAGCAATTTTCTCCGCAATCCGTACGATGTTATCTTATTGTGACTTCGATATTTCCATGATTGAGCATGTATATGTAGCCGGTGGTATTGGAAGCGGAATCAACATGAAGAATGCAATCGGCATTGGAATGTTCCCGGATGTACCTCTGGAAGTATATGAATACATTGGCAATTCCTCCTTAGCAGGAGCTTATGCCATGTTATATTCTAATGAAGCTGAACGTAAAGTATACGAGTTGGCACAGAACATAACATATATAGAACTTAGTACCATCAATTCTTATATGGATGAGTTTGTTGGTGCATGTTTCCTTCCACATACGGATGCATCCCTGTTTCCAAGTGTGGTTCAGGAATAGTAAGACGATAAAAACTGATGGAGTAAGATATGAACTTAGAGTATGCAAAAAATAGTATAGAAGAGGTTCCCTTCGGGCAATACATGGAACAGTATCAGAATATGGATCCGGTTGCGGCAAGTATCAGAAGTGGGATTCCCTATGATCGGGAAAAACAGGAATTTACCATGCGAATGCTTCAGAAAACATATACCATTTCCTGGCCAGATCTGCTGATTAAGAACGTGGACGGGGAAGATACTGGTTATGCGGCCTTGGAGGAAGAAGTGGATGCAAAGATTTTTGCAATCCGATTTCTCTTAAATGGCGTGAAAGCAGAAAGTACAGGAAGATTCCTTACCTACAGAGAACTTCCAAATGGTGATCTTTATTTTAAACAGTTCCAGGGCAGATGTCTGATGCGCCTTGCATACGGTTTTGGTTCTAAACTGGACAAGTTTGCAGAAATAATGGAAAAGCTGGGAGCAAAAAAACTTTCTTATGGTGATGTATCTTATGAAATCGAGTTTATCAATGGACATTTTGTAAGATTTATTCTGTGGGCTGGTGATGATGAATTTCCACCATCCTCACAGATTGTCTTTTCTGATAATTTCCCT
>JBJEMC010000074.1:0-55313 GCA_051879475.1 Muricoprocola sp.
ATAAAAAGGAGCGTGCTCCAAAATGATTTCTCATTTTTTCACACGCCCTTTTTTGTCTAAACAGATAATAATTCCAGTAATTCTTCGCGGTTGAGACTTCCAAGCTGGGTATTTTCGCCTCCGATTACCTGCTCGGCAAGGTCGCGTTTCGTTTCCTGAAGCTGCTGGATTTTTTCTTCAATGGTTTCTTTCATAATCAGTTTATAAACAGTCACTTTCTTTGTCTGACCGATTCTGTGGGCACGGTCTGTTGCCTGATTCTGGGCTGCAACATTCCACCATGGGTCATAATGGATCACGACATCTGCACCGGTAAGATTTAAGCCTACCCCACCAGCTTTGAGAGAGATCAAAAATACAGGAACCGTTCCTTCATTGAATTCTTTTACCAGTTGAATCCGTTTTTCTTTTGAGGTACTGCCGGTAATTTCATACCATGCGATGTTCCTGTCATCCAATGCGGTTTTTAACAAGTCCAGCATGGAAGTGAACTGGGAGAACAGTAAAATCCTGTGTCCACCATCCATGGCACTTTGAATAAGGTCGAGACATGCATCCTGTTTTGCGGATTCTCCATGATAATTTTCAAAACATAAAGAGGGATTACAGCAAATCTGGCGAAGTTTTGTGATCTGGGAAAGAATCTGTATCTTATTTTGACTGAATTCTTCATCATCTTGTCCTGACAGGGTATTTCGCAGCTGCAATACCTGGGCATCATATAATTTGCGCTGGTCACGTTCCATTTTGACGAAACGGTTTTCTTCCAGCTTCTCAGGCAATTCTTTCAGTACATCTTCTTTCAGGCGGCGAAGGATAAATGGGCTTACCATTTTCTGCAGCCTTGCCAGGGCCTCTTCATCTTTATCCTTAACGATAGGATTTTCCAGTTCTTTCCGGAACGTTTCGTAACTATACAGGAAACCAGGCATCAGATAATCAAAAATGCTCCATAATTCACTGAGACGATTTTCGATTGGAGTACCGGTAAGGGCAAATCTTGTCTGGCTTTTGATGATTTTTACAGCCTTAGCGGCAGCTGTAGAATGATTCTTGATATATTGTGCTTCATCAATCACTTCAAAACGGAATTTTTTGTTTTCATAGAAAACAATATCACGTTTCAGAAGATCATAGGAGGTAACCAGAACATCAGCATCAGAGTTCTGTATCCATTGCTGACGTTCATTCTGATTTCCTGCGATGACTTGCACAGACAGTTCCGGTGCAAAACGATGGAATTCCTCCTGCCAGTTGTAGATCAGAGAAGCAGGGGAAATAATCAGGCTTTGTCCAAAAGTACTTTCCTGTTTTTCTGCGAGCAAGACGGAAATCACCTGAAGCGTTTTTCCAAGCCCCATGTCATCAGCAAGGATTCCGCCAAAATTCCATCGATCTAGCATACGCATCCATTTATGTCCCTCTTTTTGGTAGCCACGCATGATTTTTGACAAACTTTCCGGTTCTTCAAAATCAGATTCCTGTACGGTCTTAAAATCTTTTATGATTTTTCGGAAATGGTTGTCACGATTACTGTAAATACTTTCATTTTTCTTTAAAAGCTGTTCCAGATACAAACTTCGGTAGATCGGTATCTGGATGCTACCTTTTGCAATAGCGTTTTCTTTGATCTGAAGAGCACTTGTGAGATCATTTAAAGCAGACAGTGTTTCATTATTCAGATCTACGAAAGCACCATTTTTCATACGGTAATATTTCTTTTTGGTACGGTAACTTTTTAACAGTTCCAAAAGTTCTTTTTCAGAAAAGTCTTCTGTTACGATTTCCAGATCCAGCATATTTCCCCTAGATACAGATACGCCAACAGAAAGAGGAATCTTTTTGATAACAGGATATCCCATAAATGTTCTGGTGGCATGTACTTCACCCAGTTCCATAAGCTGTTGTACACCTTCGTTCATGAATTGATACATCAGGTCTTCGTCGTGAACAAGGAATTCTTCATGGGTCACATCTGTTTCAGGAAACCATTTCAAAAGCGTCTGCAATGTCTTTCGCTCTTTACGCAAATCACGGAAAGGGAGAACTCCCCTGTGCAGATAGAGGTCAAATATAGAAACATCTGTATTTCCATATAACACCTGCGTTCTGCATGAGATATAATCTGAATCCGCGTCCAGATAAAAGACAAACTGGACATCTACAGGGAGATAGTCTCGGAATTTCTCAGGCTCCGTTTCTGTGATGGTGGCAAATTCCTGTAATCTGGGGAGAACTCCTCGGTAAAAGTCAGTCAGGTGATTGCGACCGACCGTAAAGAAGAACTGTCCATCCACCATCTGATCCGCTAAAGGACCGACTTTTTCCAGAAACGCTTTGCTTGTTTTAAAGAGTTTTTCGCCCTGAATAAAATATCCATGAGACGTTCCCTGATAGAGTGGCGGCATATGGCAATTTACCTGAATGCCGTGAAATTCCTTTTCATTTTTCATTTTGTTTTCAGAGATATCGATCTGTATGGGAGCAGTGCCTTCTGCACAGGTCAGAGTCATCTTTTTGGAAGATGCATGATCTTTGTCCTCATATTCGATACCACTGCCGCAGATATTGTCATAAAATTGATCCAAACGCCAGCCAAACAGCTCCTGGGAACCACTGGTGGAGAGGCGTCCTTTGCGATAATTGTTCATATTATCAATGATTTTCTGCTCAAAGGATTCTTCTTCCTGTACGATCTGCGTAATAAAATGAACCCACATTTTACCGCTTTCATCAAAGCAGCGTATGTCGTGATTCATTTTTGTTCCGGAACCGTAGGATGCGACTTCACTGTTTTTTACCTGATGGCTGAAAAGCCCGAGATTTTTAATTACAAACAGTTTGTCAGAACCGACGCGGAAAGAAACCTGCAGTTTGCCATTTTTCTTCTGAAGGCGTGGGACGAGATGCAATGAGTTTTCCTGTATTTCGTCAGAATTCTGGCTGCCGTCTGTGGAATCCAGATAGTGATTCATAAAAGATATTGCCTCAAAATCCGTAGCATCTCCGATATTTTTCGTTTTGAGTGTTTCTGTCAGTTGCAAAAGAAAACCTGCCTTGTAGGGACAAGCCACTTCTTTGGGATACCAGTTATTATACCATCCGGTGCAGGCAGGACAACCACAATGAAAACTTAAAACTCGTTTCCGGTCGAAAATAAGCTGAATGGGAAAAGATTCCCGGTCATTTTCTCCAGTTCCGCTTGCCTGGCCATGGAGATCAGGGCTGGATTCGTAATATGCTGTGGATATGGATTGTAATTGAACGCGCTGTTTATTGAGCAGGGAACGTCCCTGTTGCAGTACTTTAGGTGAAATAACCAGGGAATTCTGAATCGCATCTGCATCGAAATAACGATAGTTTTCTAAAGGTCTGGCGGTACGCTGGCTTTCATCATTCGCATTGGACTGAAGTCCTCCCAGGGAGACATATTGTGGAACAACCTTGCTTGTTTTTTCTGTCAGTTCTTTCTTTTCACTTTTATCAGCCTTCTTTTGCATTTCTTCTTTCGCTTTCTTTTCATCGGCTTTTTTTCGCATTTCTTCTTGCAGAAGACGTTTCTCCTGAAGACGTTTCTGTTCCAGTTCAGCCTGTTTTTTCTTTTCTTCCAGTTTCTTTTCTAAAGCAAGACGTTTTGCAGCTTCCTGTTGTAATTGTTCCTGTACACGTTGCTTACGTTCTGCTTCTCTTTGGGATTTGGCTTGTTTTCTTGCCTCCCGCGCTTTCCGTTTGGCTTCTTTTTCTTCCAGGAGCTTCGCTTCTAACTGGGCTTTTTCAGCTTCCAAACGAGCCTTTTCAGCTTCCAATTTGGCCTTTTCTTCTTCTGCTCGTTTTTTCTCTGCCTTCGACTGGACCTTTTTTACTATCGATGGTGTCTTTTCCTCTACCACTTTCTTTTGGCTGGTTTGTTTTATTTTTTCAACGCGGTCTTTATGCTTTTTTTCTGAAGCTGCTTTTTGGCTTTGCTGAAAATCCGTTTCCTCTTTGACCAGAGCTGCCAGAGTTTTGTTAGTTGGATCTTCCTGAATGTCAAGGGAATAAAGAAGAGCTGCCATATGTTCGCATTTCTTTCCGCTTTTTGAAACGGGGCAGTTGCAGGTGAAACTTTTTTTATCTTTTGATGAAGAAACAGAAAAAAGCCTGCTGACATGCTGAAATGAGGCGGTATATCCATTCCCTGTATCTGTTAGATTTAGGATTTTTCCCTTTAAACAGGAAGTTCTGCCTTTTTCCAGAACTTCCTGATCAAATTCATTTTTCCACGTGGTATTCATTTTTTCACCTTTCATGACGCACTTGCTGCGTCAATAATGGTAGATTTGGAAGTTCACTTCCAAACTTTATTCTTCCGGAAAATCGATTCCCTCATGAGGAATGCTTTCGATAGCCTTTGGTCCGTTTGCGTACATGAAAACAATCTGCATCACTTCATCGCCACTGTTCCATACCGCATGAGGAACACCCTGAGGAAAGAGAAATACGGAACCGGCTTCTACGTCATAACTTTCTTTACCGATGAGGATTTTTCCTTTGCCGGAAACAACGTAGCCGGTTTCTTCGCCATATGGATGAGAATGTGCAGGAAGCACCTTAGTACCTGGCTGATAGAAGGTGGTACAGACAGACATGTATTTTCCACCTGTACTTTCCGGAGTCTGTACCCAGATAGCATCTCTTCCAGGTAGTTCTTTTTTATCTGCATTTTTGATATGTGTAACAATTCCTTTTTCCATAATGATTCCTCCTGATATATAGTTAGTCTGATAATTTAATATATCATAAATGGATTTGAAAGAGAAGATTGAAAAAGCTTTACAGAAAAATCAGTGTGAGCTATGATGGAATATAAGATTTGATGTTTGAAAAAAACCATAGAAAGGAAAAGAAACAGATGAATCAGGTTACATTAGGAATGACAGGAATTACGGTACCACAGAATGCTTTTGGCGCATTACCGATCCAGCGTGTGAGCCAGGAATATGCGGTGAAGCTGCTTCGCAGAGCTTATGAGGGCGGAATGCGATTTTTTGATACAGCGAGAGCTTACAGTGACAGTGAAATAAAAGTAGGAGAAGCTTTTGACGGCATGCGGGAAAAGGTTTTTATTGCCACAAAGACCGGAGCAAAGACACCGGAAGAATTCTGGGAGCAGTTAGAGACTTCCCTCAAGAATCTGCGTACAGATTACATTGATCTGTATCAGCTGCATTGTGCGCCACAGTGCTTTAAACCAGGAGATGGAACAGGCTTATATGAATGTCTTCTGGAAGCAAAGAAGCAGGGAAAAATTCGCCATATTGGTATTACTGCACATAAAATTGGCGTAGCCGAGGAGATTATTGAAAGCGGCCTGTATGAAACCCTTCAGTTTCCAATCAGTTACCTTTCTTCTCAGAGAGAAATCATGCTGGTGAAAAAGTGTAAGGAAAAGAATATGGGATTTATTGCCATGAAAGGTTTGGCTGGAGGGCTGATCACAAATTCAAAGGCTGCTATGGCATTTATGTCTCAGTATGACAATATACTTCCAATCTGGGGTATTCAGAAAGAGCAGGAACTGGAAGAATGGCTTTCCTTTATGGAAGAAACTCCAACACTGACTGCGGAACTCGCAGGCTTTATTGCAAAAGAGAGAGAAGAACTTACGGGGGATTTCTGCCGTGGCTGCGGATATTGTATGCCATGTCCTGCCGGTATCCAGATCAATACCTGTGCAAGAATGAGCCTGATGCTTCGTCGCGCTCCATCACAGGCCTGGCTGACAGAAGAGATGCAGGCAGAAATGAAAAAGATTGAAGGCTGTCTTTCCTGTGGTAAATGTAAGAGTAAATGCCCATACGAATTAAACACACCAGAGCTTCTGAAGAAGAATTACGAGGATTACAAAAAAGTATTGGCAGGAGAAGTGAAAGTACAGTAGTATTTTTGCGGGCAGGAAAATGGAAGAAAAGAAACTGGTTGCGTTAAAGAAATATTTGCAGGAGCTTGGAACAGCAGCGGTGGCATTTTCCGGTGGTGTGGATTCTACATTTCTTTTAAAAACAGCTCATGAGGTGTTGGGAGATTGCTGCATTGCAGTTACGGCTTATTCAGAATATTTCCCGGAATGGGAATCAGAGGAAGCAAGGGAGTTTTGCCAAAAAGAAGGAATCCGTCAGATCCTTTTGAAGACCCGGGAAATGGAAGATGAAGAGTTCTGTAAGAATCCAAAGAACAGATGCTATATCTGTAAGAAAGCATTGTTTGGAGAATTAAAGGAAGTAGCGCTTAAGGAAGGAATGGATCACGTCATAGAAGGCTCCAATATGGATGACCTGGGAGATTACAGGCCGGGGCTGCAGGCAATCCGGGAACTTGGAATCAAAAGCCCTTTGCGGGAATGTGAGCTTACGAAAGCAGAGATCAGAAAATTGTCCCAGGAAATGGGGCTTCCTACCTGGAAAAAGCCTTCGTATGCCTGTCTGGCATCCCGTTTTGCATATGGAGAAAGAATCACCAGGGAAAAACTTACCATGGTGGAGAAATCAGAAAAGCTGCTTATGAATCTGGGCTTTGAACAGATGCGGGTACGCATTCATGGACAGATGGCAAGAATAGAAGTGCCGGAAAACGAAATTTCCCGTCTGGTTCAGCCAGATATCAGAAAAAGGATCACAGAAGAGTTAAAGGGGTATGGCTTTTCTTATGTAACTATGGATCTGCAGGGATTTCGTTCCGGAAGCATGAATGAAGTGATATGACAGGGAGAAAACATAGTATGGAAACCATCATTATTGGGATTGCCGGAGGATCGGGCTCCGGGAAATCCACATTTACAAATAAGCTGAAGAAGCTGTATGGGGATAAGATTACGGTCATCTATCATGATAATTACTACAGGCGCCATGATGAGTTGGATATGGAAGAGAGAAAGCATATTAATTATGACCATCCGGATTCCCTGGAAACAGAGCTTCTGGTGGAACACTTAAAAATGCTTAAGAATGGACAGGAAGTGGATGGACCGGTATATGATTATTCTGTGCATAACAGAAAAAATGAAACAGTCAGGATAAGTCCAAAACCTATTATCATACTGGAAGGTATTCTGGCACTGCAGGATCCGCGGATCAGGGAGATGCTGGATATCAAGATTTTTGTAGAGGCGGATGCGGATGAACGTATTCTGCGCAGGGTTGTCAGAGATGTAAAAGAACGTGGCCGTGATCTGGAAGGAATCATTGAACAGTATCTTACCACAGTAAAGCCTATGCACTATATTTATGTGGAACCATCCCGTGCTATGGCAGATATTGTGATCAACAGTGGAATGAATGAAGTTGCCTTTGACCTCATTCGGACGAAAATCGACAGCTTACTGGAAAAGATGGCATAGTTACTGTTTACGTGCGTTCCAGTCACTTTGGATATCAATGGAAAATAAACATTTTGCTTGAATCCCATCTGCAAAGGTGATAAGCTATCAATAGCTACAAAACGATGTGTGTTTTTTCAAAATTAAGGAGGAAAGATTTATGGCAAAGAAATTATTAGCAGCAGCGGTTCTTGGCATGGCTACATTTGCTATGGCAGCAACAGCATCCGCAGAAGGTGATTACAAAGTAGCAATGATTACAGACTCAGGTGACATTACAGACCAGTCTTTTAATCAGACTACTTATGAAGCATGTAAGGCTTTCTGTGAAGAAAACGGCGTTGATTTCAACTATTATAAACCGGAAGGGGATTCTGATGATGCCCGTATTGCCAGCTGTGACCAGGCAATTGCTGATGGATATAATGTAATTGTTATGCCAGGTTATCTGTTTGCGGCAACGATCGTAGAAGAAACACCTGTATATCCAGATGTAAAATTCATCGCACTGGATGTGTCTGCAGGTGATATCTTAAGTGCAGGGGTTGGAGAATCCTATGACTATAATCCGGATAACTGGGATGTAACAGAATACTACAATCCTGAAAATACTTTCTGTGCTATTTATCAGGAAGAAATTCCAGGTTATATGGCTGGTTATGCAGCAGTAAAATTAGGCTACAAACACCTTGGATTCCTTGGCGGTATGTCAGTACCTGCAGTTATCCGTTATGGTTACGGTTATGTTCAGGGTGCGAATGATGCGGCAGTAGAACTGGGAATTGCTGATGAAGTTACTGTAGAATATGTATATGGCGGACAGTTCTATGGCGATGCTGATATTACTGCATACATGGATACCTGGTATTCTACAAATGGTGTAGAAGTTGTATTTGCCTGCGGCGGAGGTATCTACACATCTGCAGCAGAAGCGGCAGCTAAAGTTGGCGGAAAAGTGATCGGTGTTGACTCTGACCAGGCTCCTGTTATTGATGCTTATGGTGAAGGCATGACAGTAACATCTGCTATGAAGGGGCTTGCACCTACTGTTAATACACTGTTAACAGAAACTATCCTGAATGATAACTTTGCATCATATGCAGGAAAGATCGATAACCTTGGTCTTGTTTCTGAAGTATCTTCTGAAAACTATGTACAGCTTCCGGAATCTACTCAGTGGGCAGATGGATTTACAGAGGATGACTACAATGCACTTGTAGCTGCAATGTTCAATGGCGAAGTTGAAGTATCTAATGCCATTGATGCAGCTCCAGAAGTAGAAATTACTCTGAATGAATACGGCAATGTGAAATAAATAGTTTCAAACTGTGAATATTAATAATATATCAGTATGATCGAAAGGCTTCCAAAATGGGAGCCTTTCTTTTGGTTCCTTTTGGTTTCTTTTGGCACAGGCAACAATTTGTTTGAATTTAACAGATAGTGTGTTATACTACATTTAATTACGGACAGTTTGAACAATGAGTAATCATAAACAAGGCATCACCACAAAAAATATTGGAAGGAGGTAATGAGAGTTGGGAGAATATGCGATAGAGATGCTTCATATCACAAAGAGATTCCCAGGTATAATTGCCAATGACGACATTACACTGCAGCTGAAAAAGGGAGAGATCCATGCACTTCTGGGAGAGAATGGAGCAGGAAAATCCACTCTTATGAGTGTCCTTTTCGGATTATATCAGCCAGAAGAGGGAGAAATCAGGAAGGATGGAAAGAAAGTTGAGATAAAAGATCCGAATGATGCCAATGACCTTGGAATCGGGATGGTGCATCAGCATTTTAAACTGGTAGAATGCTTCAGTGTTCTGGATAATATCATTTTGGGAGTGGAGACTACCAAGCATGGTTTTCTGCAGAAAGAAAAAGCACGTAAAAAGGTCATGGAATTGTCTGAAAAATATGGACTACAGGTAGAACCGGATGCACTGATCGAGGATATCACAGTGGGTATGCAGCAGAGAACAGAGATTCTTAAGATGCTGTACAGAGATAATGAGATCCTGATTTTTGATGAACCTACTGCCGTGTTAACACCACAGGAGATCCAGGAACTGATGAAGATCATGAAAAATCTGGCAGCAGAAGGAAAGAGTATCCTGTTTATTACTCATAAACTGGGAGAGATTATGCAGGTGGCAGACCGCTGTTCGGTGCTTCGGAAAGGAAAATATGTTGGAACAGTGGAAATCAAAGATACTACGCCGGAGAAGCTCTCTGCCATGATGGTAGGTCGTGATGTTAATTTTGCAGTACAGAAGAGCGAATGTAAACCGGGAGAAGTGGTTCTGGATATTCAGGGGATGACAGTGGCTTCCAAGCGGCATAAGAATAATGCGGTGAATCATGTGTCTCTTCAGGTTCACAGAGGGGAGATCGTCTGTATTGCCGGAATTGACGGAAATGGACAGACAGAATTTGTATATGGACTGTCAGGCCTGGAGCCACTAAAAGAAGGAAAAATACTGATGAACGGGAAAGATATTACCAATCTTCCGATTCGTCAGCGTTCCATGATGGGAATGAGCCATATTCCGGAAGACAGGCACAAGCATGGCCTGGTTTTGGATTATTCTCTGGAAAACAATATGGTGCTGCAGAGATATTTTGAACCGCAGTTTACAGGTGCATGCGGATTCCTGAAAAAAGGAGCAATCCGTGAGTATGCACAGAAACTGATTGATCAGTATGATGTTCGTTCTGGACAGGGACCGGCTACCATTGCCCGGGCTATGTCCGGAGGAAACCAGCAAAAAGCAATCATAGCCCGGGAGATTGATAAGAATCCGGAACTTCTGATTGCAGTACAGCCTACGAGAGGTCTGGATGTTGGTGCGATTGAGTATATCCATAGTCAGCTGGTAGCCCAGAGAGATGCCGGTAAGGGAGTTCTTCTGGTGAGCCTTGAACTGGATGAGGTCATGAATGTTTCTGACAGGATTCTTGTTATGTATGAGGGTGAAATTGTGGGTGAATTTGACCCGAAAGAAGTAACTGTAGAAGAACTTGGTATGTATATGGCCGGTGCAAAGAGAAAGGAGGCATAGGAGATGAATAGGAAAAAGAAATCTACAGGAAGCCTTCTGAGAAACGGAGCGGTTCAGTCCTTGCTGGCTTCACTGGTTTGTATTGTTCTGGGTATATTTATCGGTTATATCGTTCTTCTGATTATTAATCCTGCCGGAGCAGCAGAGGCAATTGCGAATATTCTGAAGAACTTTATGTACTATCCATCCTCTGTAAAGGCATTGCAGTATTTTGGAAGTACCCTGGTAAAGACGGCACCTCTTCTGATGTGTTCTCTTTCTGTATTATTTGCTTATAAAGTAGGGTTGTTTAATATCGGAGCGGCAGGTCAGTACGTGGCTGGAGCCGGAGCAGCACTTTATTTTGCACTGGCATTTAAGGCACCATGGTTTGTATGTATTCTTGCAGCTGTGGTTACAGGTGCTCTCCTGGCGGCACTTTCCGGAATCCTGAAAGCGTATTGTAATGTGAATGAAGTTATTTCCTGTATCATGCTGAACTGGATTGCCCTTTATGTTGTGAATATGCTGTTATCCACAGTAAAGGATCCTTCCAGCCCATATACAGTGGCATTGTCTTCGGCAAATTCTTCTGCTATCATCCCGCAGGCAGGTCTTGGGGCGTTGTTTGCTAATAACAAATATGTTTCTATTGCCATCCCATTATCAGTGATTATGGCTGTGCTTGTGTGGATCATACTGGAAAAGACGAAGCTGGGATATGAGCTTAAGGCGACGGGGTTGAATAAGCAGGCTGCAAAGTATTGTGGTATGCGTGAAAAGTATAATATTATCCTGACCATGGTGATTTCCGGTGCTCTGGCAGGCCTTGGTGCAGCATTCTATTATCTGACAGGTATGGAGCAGTGGGCTGTTACACAGACCAGTATTCCGGGAATGGGATTTAATGGTATTGCAGCGGCTTTCCTTGGAGGATTAAATCCTATCGGAACGATTTTTTCTTCTTATTTTATTCAGCACATTACCAGTGGGGGAGCCTATGTAGATAAATCTATGTACTGTTCCCAGATTTCAGATTTTATTTCTGCACTGATTATATATCTCTGTGGTTTTGTATTTTTCTTTAAGTTATGGATGAACCGTGTGCTGGATAAACGCGATGAAAAACGTGCGGCGCAGGAACAGAAAGGAGGCGAAGCATAATGCTGCTTTTGATTCAATACACATTGATTTTTGCTTCTGTTTTGTGTCTGGTTGCTTTGGGAGGATGTTTCTCTGAGCATAGCGGTGTCATCAATATCGGACTGGAAGGAATCATGGTTATGGGTGCTCTGGGCGGTGCTCTGATGCTCAAATTTATACCGGCCACAAGTCCTGCAATCGTGATTATTGTTCTGGTTATGTTGGCAAGCATTCTTATGGGAATGCTGTATTCTCTGCTTCTTGCGGTGGCTGCCATTAATTTTAAGGCAGATCAGACTTTGGCGGGAACAGCGTTAAATCTTCTTGGTACAGCGGCAGCGGTGGTCATTGTAAGAGCGGTCAATATGGCAGAAAATCCAGATAACGTATCTTCAGCGATTTCCTATATTACCACCAAGAAGGCATTCCTGGTAAGAATAGGTGGTTTTGAATTTAACTGGTTTATGCTGGTTGCCTTCCTTGCTCTGGTTATTTCTTATATCGTTTTGTATAAGACCAGATTTGGCCTTCGCCTTCGGGCCTGTGGAGAGCATCCTCAGGCAGCAGATTCTGTAGGTATTAATGTTTATAAAATGAGATATGCAGGCGTGCTCATTTCCGGTCTCCTTGGAGGACTGGGGGGAATCGTTTATATTACAGCCGGTGTAAGTGAATGGAAGTTTGAAAATGGCGTGGCGGGATTTGGATTCCTGGCACTGGCAGTTATGATCTTTGGTCAGTGGAAACCGGTAAATATCGGGCTTGCAGCACTGCTCTTTGGACTTTTCCGGGCGCTTTCCAATGTATATACGGGATTCCCGTTCCTGGTTTCTTTAAAGATTCCGGGAACAGTTTACAACATGCTTCCGTATATCATATCTTTAATTGTTCTGGCATTTACTTCCAGAAAATCAAGGGCGCCAAAAGCAGAGGGTATTCCTTACGACAAAGGACAGCGATAAACGCTTTGAAGGATAAAAAATAAAAGATTGCGGTACCTTTCTCAGTAAATAAGGGAAAGCGTGCCGCATTGATGTTTGAAGAATCAGAAAAATGAGAAAAGGAGAAGCTATGGAAAGATATAAAAGAATTTTTGTGATTGTGTTGGATTCCCTGGGAATTGGGGCACTGCCAGACTCTGAAAAGTATGGTGATATTGGAGTAGATACCTTTGGTCATATTGCCGAGACGGTGGGAACGATGGAGATACCGAATCTGAAAAAACTTGGTTTATTAAATCTTCATCCGGTTTCTACTATGGGGGCGGAAGAGCAGCCTCTGGGAAGATACATGAAGATGGGAGAGATGAGCAACAGCAAGGATACTATGACCGGACATTGGGAAATGATGGGCTTAAAGACTGAGCAGCCTTTTAAGACCTTTACGGAAACCGGTTTTCCAAAGGAATTGATCGAAGAACTGGAAAGACGCTGCGGAAAAAGAGTAATCGGAAATAAAAGTGCCAGTGGAACGGCTATTCTGGATGAACTGGCAGAGGAAGAAATTGCCACAGGAGCAATGATTGTCTATACTTCGGCGGATTCAGTACTGCAGATTTGTGGAAATGAGGAGACTTTTGATCTTCAGAACCTTTATCGCTGTTGTGAAATCGCCAGAGAAATTACCATGAAGGATGAATGGAAAGTTGGCCGTGTCATTGCCCGACCTTATGTGGGCAAAAAAAGAGGAGAATTTAAGCGTACCAGCAACCGTCATGATTATGCAGTAAAACCTTTTGGCAAAACAGCACTGAATGTATTAAAGGAGGCCGAAAAAGATGTCATTGCTATCGGTAAGATTCAGGACATCTTTTCGGGAGAAGGAATTACAGAAAGTATGCATTCAGACAGTTCGGTTCATGGAATGGAGCAAACCATTGACGTGAGCAGGAGAGATTTTACAGGACTTTGTTTTACAAATCTTGTAGACTTTGATGCACTTTGGGGACACAGAAGAAATCCCCAGGGATATGCGCAGGAGATAGAAAAGTTTGATAAGAATCTGGGAGTTTTATTAAAAGAATTAAAAGAAGACGATCTGCTTATTCTCACAGCGGATCATGGAAATGATCCGACTTATACGGGAACAGACCATACCAGAGAATACGTGCCCTTTATTTCATATTCTCCATCCATGGAAAAGGGAGGAAAACTTCCGGACGTAGATACATTTGCGGTGATTGGAGCTACCATTACAGAAAATTTTGGACTGAAAATGCCGGAAAATACAATTGGATACTCCATTCTGGAGCAGTTACAGGAACATGTAAAAAAGTGAAAGGATGAAGAAAGTGAGTGGAAAAACAGAAGAAGCCAGAATAGATTCCAGAAAAAATATAGGAAGACTGGTCATCGTAATACTTAGCTGCTTGCTGCAGGCTGGCTGGATTATTGGATTTGCTGTATATCTGACGGATTATTATGCCATAATTTCTGTAGCCTTAAGTATTCTGGCGATGCTCTTAATTTTTCAGATTTTCAGCAGAGATCTGAATTCTACACAAAAGATAGCCTGGATCGTTTTGGTTGCCCTTTTTCCTATTTTGGGAGTGTGTATTTATCTGATGTTTGGCAGCATTGGTGTGGGAAAACGGATAAGGAAGAAATTTGCTGTTGTGGAAAAAGCTTATGAAACCATGCTTCCACAGGAAGAGGAAGCTGTTCGAAAACTGGAAAAAACAGACAAGGCACTGGCAAACCAGGCGTATTACTTTAGAAATTCTGCGGGATATCCAGTGTATCAGAATACGGATGTGGATTTCTATGGGGATACAATGAAAGCTTTGGAAGTTCAGAAAAATGCCATGAGAGCAGCGAAGAAGTTTATCTTCATAGAATATTTTGCAGTAGAAGATGCAACCGTCTGGCAGGGAATTGAAGAGATCCTGGCGGAGAAGGCTGCGGAAGGCCTGGACGTCCGAGTGTTGTATGATGATATGGGAAGCATTAACGGAATGAATGCCGATGCATTTGAAGAAAGGCTGAAGAAAAAGAAAATTCAGTGTAAGGCATTTAACCGTCTGAGTCTTGTCTTGAATATTGTTATGAATCATCGCGATCACAGGAAAATTACAGTCGTTGATGGAAAGACAGGATTTACCGGAGGATATAATCTGGCAAACGAATATTTTAATCTGGTACAGCCCTATGGTGTATGGAAAGATTCCGGAGTCAGGTTAAGAGGGGATGCTGTAAGAAGTCTTACACTTACCTTCCTGAAATTGTGGAACAGTGGACAAAAGAAGCCGGAAGATCCGATACCATTTTTGCTGAAGCCGGAATATCGCTCGGCGGAAGGGGGCTTTGTCATCCCTTACGCGGACAGTCCGATGGATGATGAGAGAGTGGGAGAAAATGCTTACCTGAACCTGATAAAAAATGCGAAGCATTATCTTTATATTACCACACCGTATCTTATTATCAGCGACGAGATGCACAGAGAACTGACTCTGGCAGCAAAAAGAGGAGTGGATATCAGAATCATCACTCCTGGAATTCCGGATAAAAAGATTATTTTCAGGGTGACGCGCAGCTACTATGCAGGCCTTGCCAGTGCGGGAGTCAGAATCTATGAATTTACGCCGGGATTTATTCATTCCAAGCAGATGGTGTGTGATGATGAGGCGGCAATTGTGGGAACTATTAATATGGATTACAGGAGTCTCTATCTTCATTTTGAGGATGCATGCTGGTTTGCACATTGCAGGGCAGTATTATCGGTACGGAGAGATTTTGAAACTCTGTTTCCAGTCTGCACAGAAGTGACAGAACAATACAGCGGGAAACGGGGAATCAGATTTACCGGTCTTGACTGCATTTTAAGGCTGCTTGGTCCATTACTGTAAAGAAAATCCTGGAGGAGGGTTATGAGATATTATATTGCAGACTGTCATTTTTTTCATGAGGCATTAAATACACAAATGGATTGCAGAGGGTTTTCCAGTGTGGAAGCCATGAATTCCTATATGCTTCAGAAATGGAATGCAAAGGTGCGTTCAAATGATGAGGTCGTGATTCTTGGGGATTTTTCCTGGGGAAAACCAGATGAAACGAATGCCTTGCTGAAACAGTTAAATGGACGGCTGTATCTGATAGAGGGTAATCATGACAGGTTTTCAAGAAGTACGGTCTATGACTCCAGAAGATTTGTCTGGGTCAAGCCTTATGAAGAACTGAAAGACAATAAGAGAAAAGTAATCCTCAGCCATTATCCCATCATGTGCTATAATGGCCAGTATCATTTAAATGATAAGGGAGAGCCAAAGACCTATATGTTGTATGGTCATGTCCATGATACCATGGATCAGAGGCTCCTGGAGCAATTCCAGGAAATAACCCGCAGTACTGCGCGCATGGGGAGGGACGGGGAGGAAAAGCATATCCCCTGCCAGATGATCAATTGCTTTTGTATGTACTCGGATTATACGCCGCTGACGCTGGATGAATGGATCGAGTGTGACAGAAAGCGTAGATCATAATGCATATCAGATAAGCGAAATGTTATAAAAACAGAGGCAATGCAATGATACACGAAGTGTTTCATTGGCATTGCTTTTTTTGTATAAACGGCTATATAAGAGAGATAAAAAATCAGTAATTTGTATTTGAGTATGGTCGATAAAACAGTAAACTATATATTTTTTTTGTTTATGGCTAATTTGTGTTTTTGATACATAATTAACGTTACTGTTCACGTGCGTTCCAGTAACGATGAAAAAGCCATGCAAAATCACCTTCGGTGATGGCTTTTTCATTGCAGACCTCGGGTTTTGCAAAGCAAAACACCTCGCGGAACAGTGGCACTTGAACTGTAACTAATTAACAAATGAACGGATAAAAAATTTAAAATATATTGCATAATACACAAATATATGATAGTATCTATCTAAGAAATCAATATGCCGAGAGAGTGGAGATGGCGGGGCTATATTCAGGGTATCTAATATAGTCCTGTTTTACATAAACAGATAAACTGCTTAAAGAATGATCTGATTTGTGAATTTACTTCTGTCGGAAGAAGGGAGAAAAAATGAAAGTATTTGGACACCGTGGGTTCAGTGGAGAATTTCCGGAGAATACTATGCTTGCATTTCGCAAAGCTGCTGAAGTAGGAGCAGATGGAATCGAGATGGATGTGCAGCTGACGAAAGATCTTGTTCCGGTTATTATTCATGATGAAAAGGTGGATAGAACCAGTAACGGAAAAGGATTTGTCCGTGATATGACGTATGATGAACTTGCAAAACTGAATTTCAGTTATCCTGATAAATTTGGCGATAAGTTCGGAGTCCAGAAAATTCCTACATTGGAAGAATTCCTTTTGTGGATGGAGAAAGAGGAAACAAAGATTGTTACCAACATTGAATTGAAGAACAGTGTTTATTATTACGGAGGAATGGAACGCATTGTTATGGATTTCATTTATGCACACAATTTGAAAGATCGAATTATACTTTCTTCCTTTAACAATGCGTCAATCGTAAAATGCAAGGCTATGGATCCGGGAATCCAGGCAGGTTTTCTTGTGGAAAAGTGTGTGGACAATGCCGGTGTATATGCAAGAGAGTGCAAGGTGGAATATTATCATCCGAACCTTAAGTTCCTGACACAGGAACATGTGAAGAATTGTTCTGAGAATGGAATTGGAATCAATGTATGGACTGTGAATGAGGAAGATGATTTGAGAAGAATGAAAAAATGGGGCGTTCGCACAGCAATAACGAATTATCCAGATCTTGGACGCAGAATTGCGGATGAATTGTGATGCGGATGGGAGGTTTGAGAAGATATGAAAAAATCATTGTTTAAAAAAGTGGAACCATATTTATATCTGATTCCGGCATTGATTCTTTTTACGCTGTTTGTGTACTGGCCATTTTTAAAAACTCTGAAGCTGAGTACCGCAAGGACAACGCCTTTGGGAGATGTGGCCGAATATGTAGGGCTAACTAATTATATTAACATTTTTAAGGATCCCAAATTTATACAGAGTTTGGTCGTTTCATTTGAATTTGCTGCGCTGATGGTTGTCTTTTCCATTTCACTGGGATTTATTCTGGCTATTATCAGCAATGAGAAAATCAGGGCAAAAGGATTTTTCCGTACTGTATATGCATTGCCTATGGCTGTTTCTGCAGCAGCAGCGTCGGTTGTGTTCATGTTTATTTTTCACAGTTCCCTGGGAATCCTGAATCGCATGCTTGGTACTAATATCGGATGGCTGACAGATTCGAAATGGGCGTTGTTCTCTGTTACAATTGTCAGTGTGTGGATGAATGTGGGTATGAACTATATCTATCTGACAGCAGCGCTACAGAGTGTGCCGACAGATCTTTATGAGTGTGCAGCAATTGAGGGAGCAGGTTTTTTTGCAAAGCATAAGAACATTACCATCCCATGTATTTCTCCGACTTTGTTTTTCCTGTTGATTATTAATGTGATCAATTCACTCCAGGCATATGCTCAGTTTAAGATGATGACACAGGGAGGACCTGCTAACAGTACAAATGTTATCGTATATGAGATCTATCAGGAGGCATTTATCAACAGCCGATTCGGAGTAGCTTGTGCAGAATCTGTTGTACTGTTCGTTATATTGATTATTCTTACTGCGCTGCAGTTTAAGTTAGAAAAGAAGGTGACATACTGATGAAAAGTAAAAGTAACAAAATAATAACAATATTGTTTTATGCTCTGAATATCCTTTTTGCAGCTGTCATTCTTTTGCCGATTGTCTATTGCTTTAATGTAAGTATGATGGAAATGAAAGAGGTTTATTCGGGAAGTTTCTGGCCTCATCAGATTATGCTGGATAATTATGAGAAAGCTTTAAAGTTGGCACCTTTCGGCAGGTTTATCATTAACTCCCTGATTGTCTCTATTGCGGCAACTGCCGGACAGATCATAACAGGTGCGTTGGCGGCTTATGCATTTTCTATGATGAATTTTAAAGGAAAAAATGTTCTTTTTATGTTAATGCTGGCAACGATGATGATTCCGGGTCAGGCGATTATTATTGCAAATTATCTGACGATTGCAAGCTGGGGGCTGAGGGATACATATACAGCTTTGATTATTCCGAATCTGGCAACTGCCTTTGCAGTATTCAATATGCGACAGGCATTTTTACAGCTTCCTATGGAAATCAAGGAAGCGGCAGATATTGATGGATGTACGAATTTTAAATTCTTTTACAAGATTGCACTTCCTCTGATCAAACCTTCAGTAGGTGCTCTTGGTATTTATGTTTTCCTGCAGAGCTGGAATCACTATTTATGGCCGCTTCTTGTAACTGATTCTGTGAATATGCGTACTGTACAGATTGGACTTGGTATGCTGCAAGGTGCAGAATCCACAGATTTCCGTCCGGTTATGGCAGGCTCCATGATCATTCTCATACCTTCCATTATAGCGTTCATCGCAGGACAAAAACAGTTGATCAGTGGACTGACAGCAGGATCTGTAAAAGGTTAAGAAAGATATGTTAATTGGTATTGATCGGCATGGGTTGCCGATATATATAAAAAATAAAATAAAAAAGGAGATAGCGTATGAACAAGAAATTGGCAGCAGTATTATTAGGTGGAGCAATGGTTGCTTCTATGTCTATGGCAGCAGGTGCAGAGGATAAGATTGAGATTACATTCTGGCATGCAATGGGCGGAGTGAACGGTGAAGCTACACAGCAGATGATCGATGATTTTAATGCATCACAGGATGAAATTGTTGTAACCGGAGAATATCAGGGTACATATGATGACACAATCACAAAGTTAAAGGCAGCTATGCAGTCGGGTGAAGGCCTTCCGGATGTTTGCCAGATGTATGATGTAGGAACAAAATTTATGGCAGATTCAGGAAAAGTAATTCCGGTTGAGGATATGTTTGAAACAACAGGTTTTGATCCTTCTTCTGTTATGGAAGTTATTACAAGTTACTATACTGTTGACGGAAAACAGTATGCTATGCCGTTCAACGTATCCACACCAATGCTGTACTACAATAAAGATGTATTTGAGGCCGCAGGTCTGGATCCAGAGACACCGCCGACAACTTATGATGAAGTGCTTGAATATGCACAGAAAATTGTTGAAAGTGGAGCCGCACCGGTTGGTTATTCACAGGCTATTTACGGTTGGTTCTTCGAACAGCAGCTGGCTGGTATGGGTGCATATTATGGAAATAATGAGAATGGACGTACCGATTCCATTACGGCAGTAGATTTTGATCAGAATGGAGCAGGCCTTAAGATTTTTGATACATGGAAGAAGTTATATGATTCAGGATATTTCATGGATTATGGTACAACAACAGCAGATACACAGACAGCATTCTTTGCAGGTCAGACTGGTATGATTATTGAGTCTACAGCGATTTTGAAAAACGCTACAGAATCCTCACCGTTTGAAATTGGTACTGGCTATCTGCCGAAGGTAGAGGTAAATGAAGACGGTGGAGTTATCATTGGCGGTGGTTCTCTTTGGATGCTGGATACAAAGGATGAAGAGAAAGAAAAAGCAGCCTGGAAGTTTATTGAGTATTGTACAACTCCGGAGGCTCAGGCAAAATGGTCTATGGGTACAGGATACTTTGCAATTAACCCGGCAGCTTACGAGACAGAAGAAATGGCTGCTTACATAGAAGAAAATCCAAACTTCATGACTGCAATCAATCAGTTGAAGGATTCCCCGGTTAACAATTATACAGCAGGTGTACTTTCAGGAGTACAGACAGAATCTCGTTTGATTTTTAATGAAATTATGCCTCAGGTATATGCTGGTACGATGACTACGGAAGAAGGAGTAAATGAGTTGGCAACAAAGATCAACTCAGCAATTGAAAACTATAACGCATCTGTTCAGTAAGTTGTTATTGGGTAGAGATAATAAATGGGTTACAGTTCAGGTGTCACTGTTACTGGAACGCATGTGAACTGTAACATAAATGGGATGGGGATACTACCGCGAATGGTTGTGGGAGTATCCCCATCTCTGCATAAGGATATATTGTGATTTGGGAGGTTAAACTGTTGTGATGTCAGAGGGATTGCTGGGAGCTATGAATCGTTTTGTTGCATATATGCATGAACTGAATTTTATTACTGTAGTCTTCCGCCTGTTGCTTGCGATGATTCTTGGTAGTTTGATCGGGATTGATCGTGGGATGAAAAGAAGGGTGGCTGGTGTTAAAACACATACGATCGTGTGTATCGGTGCCGCAATTGCCATGATGACAGGGGAATTTATACATCTGTATTCTAATGGAGCAGGGGTAGGAGATACGGCAAGACTTGGTGCTCAGGTAATCAGCGGTGTGGGTTTCCTTGGAGCCGGTACGATTATGGTGACTGGGCATAAGCAGGTTCTTGGTCTGACGACAGCGGCCAGTTTGTGGACATGCTCCTGTATCGGACTGGCTATTGGTATTGGATTTTACAGTGGAGCAATAGGGGGAACATTGGCTGTCCTGATTGTGTTACGTTACTTTAAAGCCATTGACGATTATGTTGCAAATAAATCTAATGTATATGATGTGTATATGGAATTTGAATCAAAAGAGGTGATGGGTGAAGTAATTCGAAATCTGAGAATGGAAGGTATAAAGATTAATAATATAGATGTGGTGAAACAAAAGACCAAAAGTAAGTATGTGGTTGTACAGGCATCTGTGGAAGCGGGAACCTGGATGACCAAAAATGCGGTTTTCCGTGCGCTTGATGATCAGCAGGGACTGATTTCAGTACAAGAGTTGTAAATGATGATACAGAAATAGAAGTTCAGTTCAGGTGTTACAGAGATAAAGTGGTTACAGTTCGGGTGCCACTGTTCCGCGAGGTGTTTTGCTTGACAAAACCCAAGGTCTGCAATGAAAAAGCCATCACCGAAGGTGATTTTGCATAGCTTTTTCATCGTTACTGGAACGTACGTGAACAGTAACATAAAGTGGTTGCCAGAAAAGAAGTTTATATATATAATAAAATAACACCAAAATGGAAATGGGGATAAAATATGTGTGGAATTGTAGGATATGTAGGCGGACGGCAGGCTGCACCGATTTTGCTTGACGGTCTGGCGAAGTTGGAATATAGAGGATATGATTCAGCAGGGATTGCTGTACGTGACGGTGCATCTGATGCTGTTGTGGTTAAGGCGAAGGGACGTCTTAAGATTCTGGCAGAAAAAACTGATGAGGGGAAGAATGTTCATGGAACCTGTGGAATAGGGCATACCAGATGGGCGACACATGGAGAACCTTCGGAGAATAATGCTCATCCTCATTGCAGTGATGATGGAAATGTAGTAGCCGTACATAACGGGATCATTGAGAATTATCAGGAACTTCGGGATAAACTGACAAGAAAAGGTTATACGTTTTATTCTGAGACAGATACAGAGGTTGCTGTAAAATTAGTGGATTATTATTATAAGAAATATCTGGGGACGCCGGTAGATGCTATTAATCATGCTATGATCCGTATCCGAGGCTCCTATGCGCTGGCAGTTATGTTCAGAGATTATCCAAATGAAATATATGTCTCAAGAAAAGACAGTCCGATGATTCTGGGAGTTGGAAATGGAGAAGCTTATCTTGCATCTGATGTTCCGGCTATCTTAAAATATACAAGAAACGTATATTATATTGGGAATCTGGAAATCGGAAAACTCTCTAAAGGAGAAGTCGCTTTCTATAATCTGGATGGAGATGAGATCCAGAAAGAACTTGTAGAAATTCAGTGGGATGCAGAAGCGGCTGAAAAGGGCGGATTTGAGCATTTCATGATGAAGGAAATCCATGAGCAGCCAAAGGCAGTTTCCGATACCTTACATTCTGTTATTAGAGACGGAAAAATTGATCTGGGAGATGTGGGACTTTCAGAAGAGGAAATCAGAGATATTTCTCAGATTTATATTGTGGCTTGTGGCTCTGCATATCATGTGGGAGTAGCAGTACAGTATGTAATGGAAGACCTGGCAAGAATACCGGTGCGTGTAGAATTGGCTTCTGAATTCCGTTACCGTAATCCGTTGCTGGATCCTAAGGGGCTGGTCATCGTAGTCAGCCAGTCCGGAGAAACGGCAGATTCCCTGGCTGCTTTAAGAGAGGCTAAAAAGCAGGGATTAAAGACTCTGGCTATTGTAAATGTGGTGGGAAGTTCTATTGCCAGAGAGGCAGATAATGTATTCTATACTCTTGCCGGCCCAGAGATTGCAGTTGCAACAACAAAGGCATACAGCACACAGCTTGTTGCAGGATATTGCCTGGCAGTGCAGTTTGGCATGGTGCGTGGTCAGTTAGACCAGGAGAGATATTCAGAACTGATTCAGGAGATGCTTACGCTCCCGGACAAAATTGAAAAAGCTCTGGAAGATAAAGAAAGAATCCAGTGGTTTGCGTCAAAACAGGCAAATGCAAAAGATATTTTCTTTATAGGAAGAGGAATCGATTATGCGATTTCCCTGGAAGGAAGCCTTAAAATGAAGGAAATCAGCTATATTCATTCAGAAGCGTATGCTGCGGGAGAATTAAAGCATGGAACCATCAGCCTGATTGAAGACGGAACTCTTGTGGTAGGTGTCGTGACACAGAGTAAATTATATGAGAAAAGCATCAGCAATATGGTTGAGTGTAAGAGCCGCGGTGCATACCTTTGCGCCATAACTACGTATGGTAATTACAATATGGAGGACAGTGCAGACTTTGTGGTATATGTTCCAAAAACAGATGAGCATTTTGCTACGAGCCTTGCAATCATTCCATTACAGTTAATGGGATATTATGTCAGTGTTGCAAAAGGATTGGATGTTGACAAACCTCGAAACCTGGCAAAAAGCGTTACAGTAGAATAAAGACAAAAGAGCGCCAGATCGGAAAATGTCCGAGTCTGGCGCTCTTTTGTCTTTGCGTAATGCTCAACTTTGACGAGAAAAAGGGAAATTGGAAATATTTAATTAAAAACAATAATATTTGAACAAAAAATGGACAAAATGCAATAAGAGGTATATAATGAGCATACCATCAAGAAGTAGAGATAGTATGCTTATTTATAAAATGATTCATTATATTGTGCAAAATTATAACATGCTATAGAGAGATATATGTAAGTGCGGAAAGTCATATAGAAGGACTATAGTCAAAATCTACATAGAGGGGATGACATCGATGAAAATTCATGTTATGAAAACGGTGTCGGAGGGAACGAAACAGATCATTATGCGGAGAGCCAGAATGGAAGGACTGGATATTTTATTTCAGGAGCATTCAGCATTGGCACTGATTAATGGAAACGTAAGCGATTTGATATACGCCAGTGACCTCGCCCAAAAGGCAGCTGACGTTGAAGTATTTGAAATCAGTGGAAATTGTCCACAACACATGACGTGCCTTGCAATTCTCGGATCTGCATCAGCAGTAGATGAAGCTGTTGAACGTATCAACTCGGAGCCATGGTAAATTGCAAGTTTTTTATTGCCTGAAGGTAAGAAGGAGGTTATCAGGATGGACAGTTATTTGGTGAAACCAAGAATCTATATGGATCGTGAAGGCCTGACAGAGATCCTGGATGGTCGCAAAAAAGCATTTATTGTAACAGATCGTTTTATGCGGGAAAGCGGAAAGGTTACCTATGTTACGGATATCTGTGCAAGAATGGGAGTTGCCGTTGAAATCTTCTCTGAGATCAAACCGGATCCGGATATTGAAACAGTTACAAAAGGAATTTCTATGATGACGGATGTACAGCCTGACGTTCTTTTTGCCCTTGGAGGTGGATCTGCTATTGACGCGGCTAAGGCGATGAACTACCTGGCATCAAGAGAAGGATTGATGAAGAAGGCATATTTTGTTGCAATCCCAACTACAAGTGGTACAGGAAGTGAAGTAACCACCTTTGCAGTGATCAGTGATCCAGATAAAAAGGCAAAATACCCTCTTATCTCGGATGAACTTCTCCCGGATGCGGCGGTTCTGGATGCAGAACTTACAAAGACTGTACCGCCTTCGATTACAGCAGATACAGGTATTGATGTATTAACACATGCCTTTGAAGCATTTGTATCTGTAAAAGCCAATGATTTTACGAATGCGGCAGCAGAAAAGTCCATGAAGCTTGTATTTGAATTCCTTCCGGAAGCATACAAAGCAGCAGGAAAGAATATCGAAGATCTGACAAAAGAAGATTTAAGGGCAAGACAGAAGATGCATCATGCATCCTGCCTGGCAGGCATGGCATTCTCCAACGCAGGGCTTGGTATTAATCATAGTATGGCACATACCCTGGGAGGACATTTTCACATTCCACACGGAAGAGCCAACGCAGTACTTCTTCCCTATGTAATGTCATATAACTGTGGGTGTCGTACAGGACTTACTCCGGTTGCAGATCGTTTTGCAAAAATGGCGAAGGTGATGTGGCTGGATAACGGAAGCAACAGACAGAGTGCTTTCAGCACAATTCGTGCTACGAAGCAGCTGATTAAGAAACTGAACATTCCATCCTGCATTAAGGATCTTGGAATTCCGGAAAAAGACTTTATGGAAGTCCTTGATGACATGGTGGATGCAGCAATGGCTGATTCCTGTACAGCAACAAATCCAAGAGTTCCGACCAAAGAAGAATTAAGAGAGCTTTTCATTGAGGCATATAAGGGAAGAGGAGTTTGATGATAGAGAAATTTGATTCATCCAAAGAGAGGATTATACAGGAATACGTTCCTGGAAAACAGATTACGCTGGCACATATCATACCGAATCCGGTAAGTGATCTTTATGAGAAGATGGGGATGATTGATGGGGAAGGGGCAATCGGGATTTTTACCATTACTCCAAGCGAAGGTGCAATCATAGCAGCAGATGTGGCAAGCAAATCCGGTGGAATCAAGATTGCATTTGTGGATCGTTTTAACGGGACGCTGATTATTACAGGAGAGGTGGCATCAGTGGAAGCAGCCATGAACGGAGTGATCGCTAAACTCTGTGACTATATGGGATTTGCAAAACCGGAGATCACGCAGTCCTGATATTACCTGATAAGATGAGGATAACAGCATGAAGACCAAGATCATTTTGATTGGCAGATCCATGGCAGGAAAAACAACACTTTGCCAGTATCTGATGAAGGAAGAACTGAAATATAAGAAGACTCAGACAATCCAGGTGATAAACAAGACCATGATCGATACACCCGGTGAGTATTTTGAACACAGGTTCTGGGGAGCGCTCTCCGTAACAGCTGCTGAAGCGGATTATATTGTTCTGGTGCAGCAGGCCACGGAAAGCGGTACCATGTTTCCTCCGGGATATGCAACTACATTTGGAAAACCCTGTGTGGGAGTAGTGACAAAGTGTGATCTTGGAAGCGAAGAACAGATTGAAAAGGCAAAAAAGTATCTGAAGCTTGCGGGAGCAAAGGAAATCTTTGTTACCAGCAGTTATACAGGAGAAGGGTTTGAGGCATTTCTAAAGTACTTCGAGGAGGTGGAAAAAGCCCATGCATGAGATCATAAAAAGTGTAGGTATTGATATCGGTACATCAACTACACAGCTGATTTTCAGTGAACTTACCATTGAGAATGAAGCGACAAGCTATGTGGTACCGAGAATCAACATTGTTGATAAAAAAGTGACTTACAGAAGCCAGATATATTTTACACCTCTGCTGAATCAGACAACGATTGATGCAGAAAAGGTAAAAGAAATCATAGAAAAAGAATACAGGGATGCCGGCATGAAGCCGGAGGATCTATCCACCGGAGCGGTGATCATCACCGGAGAGACTGCAAGAAAGCAGAATGCCAACGTGGTACTTGACACCTTAAGTAATATGGCAGGAGATTTTGTTGTGGCAACTGCAGGACCGGATTTGGAATCTGTCCTTTCTGCAAGAGGTGCAGGTGCGGATAAATTGTCCAAGGAAAAAAGGAAAACTGTAGCCAACCTGGATATCGGTGGCGGTACAAGTAATATTGCAGTTTTCCAGAATGGCATCCTGAAAGGAACAAGTTGCCTGGATGTAGGCGGACGCCTGATTAAGATTGATGAAAGAGGAAAGATTTATTACATTTTTCCTGGAACGCAGGCACTTGCAAAAGCTCATGGAATCAGCATAAATGTTGGTGACGTGGCAGAAGAAAAGACACTCTATAAAGTATGTGAACTGATGGCAGATCAGTTGGCGCAGGCTATTAATAAAATGCCGGCTGATGAGATGCACAGCAGGATGTATACCAATCAAGGCAAGAAGTTGAGAGAGGAACCGGTCATTGATGCGGTTACATACTCAGGCGGAGTTGCCAGTGTCTATTATGATGGAGAACCAAAAGATGTATTTGCTTATCATGATGTAGGAGTATTACTTGCAAGAGCAATTAAGAATCATCCGGTTCTCAAAATGGTACAAACCTATCCGGCAGCGGAAACCATCCGTGCAACCGTAGTAGGTGCAGGTACCCATACCACAAATGTTAGCGGCAGCACAATCCAGTACACCGCTGGAAAACTGCCCATAAAAAACATTCCGGTTCTGAAACTTTCCGAAACGGAAGAACAGAATCCGGCTTTGTTCCGGTCAACTCTTCAGAAAAAACTTCAGTTATTTATGAATGAGGGACATATGGAACAGGTAGCAATCGTAATTTCAGGTAAATATCATACCAGTTTTCTGAAGATCCAGGAACTGGCACAAATGATCGCAGAAGGTGCAGAAGCGGTTATCTCGGGACCGTATCCTCTGATCATTGTGGTGGAAAATGATATTGCCAAAGTACTGGGCAATGCAATCAATGTGCTCCTGGAGAGAAAGAAAGATTTTATCTGTATTGATGGAATCTATGCAAATGATGGAGATTATATTGATATTGGGGAACCGGTGGCTTTGGGAAGCGTAGTTCCGGTTGTTACCAAAACTTTAATTTTCAATTCTTGAGAAGGAGGGCAAGAACTTTGATCTTAAAGACACATTTACGCGGAAAAGTTTATGAATTCAAATCTCTTCGTGAAGTAATGGGAAAAGCAAACGAAGAGAAATCCGGCGATAACCTCGCAGGAGTTGGTGCTGAATCTGCAGAAGAAAGAATTGCGGCTAAAGCAGTCCTTCAGCACATTACCTTAAAGGATTTGTATGAAAATCCTGCTGTACCTTATGAAGTAGATGAGGTTACAAGAATTATTATTGATGGTATCGATCCAATTATTTATCGCAGTATCCAGAACTGGACTGTAGCTGAATTAAGAGAATGGATCCTTGACGTCAATACAACAGGAGATATGATCAAAACAGTAGCAAAAGGTCTTACTTCAGAAATGATAGCAGCTGTCTGTAAGCTGATGACAAACCTTGACCTTATTTATGCTGCAAAGAAAATCCGAGTACATGCACACTGTAATACAACAATCGGCCTGGAAGGAACATTCTCTTCACGACTTCAGCCTAACCATACAACAGATGATCCTAAGGGAATCATGGCATCCGTTATGGAAGGCCTTTCTCTTGGATGTGGTGACGCCGTTATCGGTCTGAACCCTGTAGATGACTCTGTAGAAAGTGTTGCAAGAATCCTGAAGAGTTTTGATGAGTTTAGAAATAAATGGGAAGTACCAACACAGATTTGTGTACTTGCTCACGTTACAACACAGATGGAAGCATGTGAAAAACATGGTGCTCCAATCGACCTGTTATTCCAATCTATTGCCGGATCTCAGAAAGGTAATGAAGCTTTCGGTCTGACAGCACAGATGCTGGATGAAGGTTACCAGATGATGAATGAAAGAGGAACCAGTGCAGGTCCTAACTACCTGTACTTCGAAACAGGACAGGGTTCCGAACTTTCTTCAGAAGCACATAATGGCTGGGATCAGGTAACTATGGAAGCCCGTTGTTATGGATTCGCAAGAAGATACCATCCATTCCTCGTTAATACAGTAGTTGGTTTTATCGGACCAGAATATCTGTATGATTCCAAGCAGGTTACCAGAGCAGGTCTGGAAGATCACTTTATGGGTAAACTGACAGGTATCCCAATGGGATGTGATGCTTGTTATACAAACCATATGAAAGCTGACCAGAATGACATTGAGAATCTGGCAACTCTTCTTGTAGCAGCAGGCTGTAACTATATTATGGGTGTTCCTCAGGGTGATGACTGTATGCTTATGTATCAGTGTACAGGTTATCATGAAGCAGCATCTCTTCGTGAAGTATTCGGTCTTCGTCCAATCAAAGAATTTGATGAATGGCTTGAAAAGATGGGATTCTCTAAAGATGGTAAGCTTACAAACCTTGCAGGCGACGCATCTGTATTCCTGAAATAAGAGGAGGTGGAAGTTTTGATCAACGAAAAAGATTTAAGAGATATTATTGCTCAGGTTCTTTCTGAGATGAATGTGGCTGAACCAGCACCTGCTGCCTGTGCAGAACCAGAACCAGCTCCGGCTGCAGAAGATGGATTTGTAGAAGACGTAGCAGAAATCGATATTAAAAAACAGTACCTGGTAGAAAATCCAGTTGCGAAAGATGCTTATTATGAATTAAAACAGTATGCACCTTGCCGCCTTGGTATTGGCAAAGCCGGTGCAAGATATAAAACACTTCCTGTATTGGAGTTCCGTGCAGCTCATTCTGCAGCACAGGATGCCGTATTTACAGACGTAGATCCGGAAGTTATTGAAAAACTTGGATTGTTCAGTGTTCAGACAAAGTGTGATTGTAAAGATACCTATCTCACAAGACCAGACCTTGGCCGTATCCTCAGTGATGAAGCAGTTGAAACAATCAAAGAAAAATGTAAAAAAGCTCCAACAGTACAGATTTATGTATCTGATGGTCTTAGTTCTGCAGCAGTTGCAGCAAATACCGCGGATGTTCTCCCAGCTATCATGCAGGGCCTTAAGAGCTACGGTATTGAAGCCGGTACACCATTCTTCGTAAAATATGGACGAGTTGGTGTTATGGATCAGATTTCTGAAATTACAGGAGCAGATGTTACCTGTGTACTGATCGGAGAAAGACCTGGCCTTATTACTGCGGAATCAATGTCTGCATATATCGCTTACAAGGCAACAGTAGGTATGCCTGAAGCAAGAAGAACCGTTGTTTCCAATATTCATAAAGATGGCACAATTCCGGCAGAAGCAGGAGCACATATTGCTGATATCATTAAGAAGATTCTGGAAGCAAAAGCAAGCGGAACTGATCTTAAACTTTAATAATTCGGGATGGAGGTAATAAGAAATGAAAAGAGATCCGTTAAAAGCAACTGTCCTTGCAACAAGATACATTCCTAATGCAACACAGAAGATGGTTGAAGATTTAATTGCTGCTGGTGGAATCATCGAATACGATCCGCAGCGTCATCGTTCTCTGGCTCTGCTCACAGCAGACTGTGATGATGTTACATATACAGCACTTGATGAAGCTACAAAGAAAGCTGATGTTGATGTTATTTATGCCCGTTCTTTCTATGGTGGAGCAGCAAATGCCAACACAAAGCTTGCAGGTGAAATCCTTGGTGTTCTTGCAGGACCAAACCCTGCAGAAGCAAGAGCCGGTCTTGAAGCAGCTGTAGATTTCATTGAAAATGAAGCACATTTCGTATCAGCTAATGATGATGATACTATCCCATATTATGCACACTGTATTTCCCGTACAGGTTCTTACCTTTCAAGAACAAATGGAATCAAAGAAGGAGAAGCTCTTGCTTACCTGATTGCTCCTCCACTTGAAGCAATGTACGCAATGGATGCAGCAATCAAAGCAGCAGATGTAACCATCGTTGCACTTTACAATCCACCAAGTGAAACAAACTTTGGCGGAGGTCTTCTTACAGGAAGTCAGTCAGCGTGTAAAGCAGCCTGCAATGCCTTCGCAGAGGCAGTTGAAGCTGTAGCAGCAAATCCACTCGTATAATAATGATACCAGGGTCAAAAGGTCTAAACCCACATGAGCTTGCTCATAGGTGGGTGAAAGACATTGGGACCCGCCCCGATATGAGCATAAAGGTGGGATGGTAATCCCACGATATGCGAATGGCGGGGGAAGATTGTGGGAGTGCGAAGCACGGAACAATCTGTAGGGATCATAGTTTATAAAAATACAACTGAGGTACTATATGAAAGCATTGGGAATGATTGAATTGTATGGTTACCTTGCAGCAGTGGAAGCACTGGACAGTGCATTAAAAGCAGCGAATGTCAGCAGCCTTGGAGCAACAAAAGTCGGAGGCGGTCTGGTGACAGTGATGGTGGAAGGAGATGTGGGAGCTGTAAAGGCATCCATGGACGCAGCGGCAAGTGCTGCAGAGCGTGTAGGAAGCGTGATCAGTGTCCACGTGATCCCAAGACCTGACGAATCCATAGGTGAGATGATTGCTCCGCCTACACCGCCAGCTCCTGAACCGGAGCCGGAAGAGATCCCGGAACCGGAACCAGAACTAATACAGGAAATATCCGCCCCGGTTGCTGTGGCTACGGACAACGTAGTAGTCGAAGAACCTGTTAAATCTGAAGCCTATTCGACAGAGATGCTGGAAAGCATGACGGTTCCTATGCTTAGAAGTCTTGCAAGAGAATTGCAGATTGACAATATGACAAGGGAACAGATTCGATTTGGCAAAAAGACTGAACTGATTCAGAAGATTACAGAGTTTACAAGACGGGAGAAGTAAGATATGCAGTTGTATGATAAAGACTTGTTGTCAGTTCAGGAAGTGAGAGATCTCGTTGACAAGGCTAAAAAGGCACAGCAGGAATTCGCCAGAAAGAGTCAGGAAGAGGTAGACGCGATCGTCAAAAGTGTAGCGACTGCCGGAGTCAGAAATGCGAAGCGTCTTGCTAAAATGGCTCATGAAGAAACGGGATTTGGTATTGAAGCTGACAAGGTAATTAAAAATGTATTTGGCAGTCTCAGTGTCTATGAAGCAATCAAAGACATGAAGACGGTTGGCGTGATTGAAGTAGATGAGGAAAAGAAGACACGTAAGATTGCGGTGCCTGTTGGTGTCGTAGCCGGTCTGATTCCTTCTACAAACCCTACTTCAACCGCATTCTATAAATCAGAAATTGCGTTAAAGGGTGGAAATGCAATTATATTCTCTCCACATCCAAACGCAAAGAATTGTATCGTAGAAGCAGTGAAGGTGATTCGTACAGCAATTGCTGAAGCGGGTGGTAATGAAGATCTTGTATCTGTTATCACAACTCCTACGATCCAGGCAACGGATGTTTTAATGAAACATCCTGACGTTTCCATGATCCTGGCAACAGGAGGAAGCGCAATGGTACGTGCCGCATACTCTTCAGGAACACCTGCAATTGGAGTTGGACCTGGAAACGGACCTGCTTACATTGAAAAAACAGCTGATGTTGCATTGGCTGTAAAACGTATCATGGATTCCAAGACTTTCGATAACGGCACAATCTGTGCATCAGAACAGTCTGTAATGTGTGATTATGAAATGGAACCAATCGTTCGTGCTGAGATGGAAAAACAGGGAGCATACTTCCTGGATGATGACCAGATTGCAAAGCTTGGCAAATTCATCCTTCGTGCAAATGGAACAATGAATCCACAGATCGTTGGTAAGAGTGCTCAGGTGATTGCAGATCTGGCAGAAATCGAGATTCCGGCAGGAACAAGAGTATTGGTAGCAAAAGAAACCGGCATTGGATTTGGACATCCATATTCAAATGAAAAGCTTGCCCCAATCCTTGCATTCTATACTGCAGAAAACTATGTTGAGATCTGTGAACTGGCACAGAAGATCCTTCACTACGAAGGCGCGGGTCACACCTTCTCAATGCATACCAAGGATCCTAAGATCGTTGATTATTTTGCAGCAAGAGTTCCGGCTTCTCGTATTATGGTGAATACACCAAGTGCACTTGGCGGAATCGGTGGCTCAACTGGTATGCTTCCAGCTCTTACACTTGGATGCGGTGCCATCGGTGGAAGTGCTACTTCTGAAAATGTAGGACCACAGCATCTGATCAATGTGCGTGTTGTTGCAGAAGGATTACTGGAACTGGAAGAAATCCGCAAGAACACAGAAGAAGCGATTGCAGCTCCATGCAAACCGGCGCTGAAAGCATCAGATATTGATGTTGATGAACTGGTTATGGAGATCGTAAAACGTCTTCAGGCGATGTAAAACAATGAATATTTTTAAAAGAAAAGTTTAATAAGTAATACTTTTAAGGAGGACATTATAATGGCAATTACACAGGCATTAGGAATGATTGAAACAAAAGGATTAGTAGCATCTATCGAAGCTGCAGATGCAATGGTAAAAGCAGCTAACGTTACACTTGTTGGAAAAGAACATGTTGGCGGCGGTCTTGTAACAGTTATGGTACGTGGTGATGTTGGTGCAGTAAAAGCTTCTGTTGATGCAGGTGCAGCTGCTGCTGAACGTGTTGGAGAACTTATTTCTGTTCATGTAATCCCAAGACCACATGAAGAAGTAGAAGGAATTCTGCCACAGCTTTCCAAATAATGGTTCTATGACTTACCTGCCCGGATAGGGATATCCGGAGCAGGTAACTTATGAAACACGATAAGGGAGGTGGCAACACATGAAAGTCATTACCGAAGCAATTTTACGCGATGAACTGCGTGGTACACAGATTGAGACTTACGTGATTCCGGAAGGAAAGATCCTTTCTCCGGCAGCAAGAGAATATCTGCAGCAGCAAAAAGTGAAAATTGTCAGTTCGAAGGACAAGCCGCTTCGCAAAAGTAATATCGAAGTAGTAGCCACAGATGTACCGCCGGCAGAAGAACCGGTAATTCCAAAGGAACCGGAGAGTCTGCCAAAGCCCAAATATGTAGACGATGTAACAGGTGCATTTTATTATGAAAAACCAGAGCATATGACACAGCTTGCAGGAAACAGGCTGGTAGCGAAGGATGATAAGAGAATCGTATTTCGCGGAAAACTGGATGCACTGGAAGCACTCTTTGTTCTAAACCAGACTATCCTCATGGAAATGGGTGAGGATATGTCTCTCATTGATGACCTGGAAGATGTGTTAAACAGCATCCGGGAAATGATGAGATGTGATGTACTGGAAGAACCGTTTACAAGAGACAAGATTATTGGGCTTACCCATGAAGAGTTGAGAGAACATTCACATTATCCGATGAAATATTATCAGGTAAAACAAATGGTACTCCCAAGTTATAAGCTGGGTAAGACCTATGCATTGTTAAATCAGATGCGGACTGCAGTGCGTGAAACAGAAGTAGCAGCTGCCACAGCTTTCCACAATGGAAAGGGGTATGACCGCAGTGACATCATCGAGGAATTAAACCGTATGTCAAGTGCAATGCATATCTTAATGTGCAAACAGTTGGCTAAGATTCAGAATCAGGAGACAAAATGAACAGGATAGTAGATGAGATTGTTGATTCTATCGTAAAGTCCGGACTGGTTGAGGTTGAAGTGTCGGCACGACATGTACATCTTACAGAGGAACAGATCGAGATCCTGTTCGGAGAAGGTGCACAGCTTCATCCAAAACGTCCTTTGTCTCAGCCGGGACAGTTTTTGAGTGAGGAACGTGTGAATCTGGTAGGGAAAAAAGGTACTTTAAGACAGGTATCTGTCCTGGGTCCGGCAAGAAAAGCCGCTCAGGTAGAACTTTCCATTACTGACAGGCGAACACTTGGAGTGGAAGCTCCGGTTCGTGAATCCGGCGACTTAGAGGGTGCCGGCGCCATTACTATCGAAGGACCCAAGGGTGTATTAAAAGATATCCCTGCAGCTATTGTAGCCCATAATCATATCCATGTACCTACGGATATTGCCCGTAAACTTGATATGAAGGACGGAGAACGTGTAAGTGTTCAGGTTCTTGCAGAGCGTACAATGACTTTTGATGATGTGGTGATTCGTGTCAGTGATAAATTCCACTATAAGATGCACATTGATTTTGATGAAGCCAATGCGGCGATGGTAAGCGGCTTTACCTTAGGAAAAATTATCAGACATTAAAAACAGGTAATAAAAATAAGAAACAAAATGACAGGAGCAATTGGAATGGACATTCAGAGAATCGAAAACTATATGAGGAGAGTTGAGCAGTCTGAGACGGAAACTTTCCAGCCGGTGGGCAATAAATTTAAAGTTGGAGTCGATCTTGGTACTGCATATATTGTGATCGTAGTCTTGGATGAAGAGGACAATCCGATTGCATGTGAGAAAAAGGCACATAACTTCTTAAAAGACGGAGTAGTTGTGGATTATTCCGGAACACTCCGTGTAGTAAAAGAATTAAAAAAGAAACTGGAAGACCGTATTTCTGAAAAAACAGGCAGGGATGTGGAACTTGTGGAATGTGCGATTGCCATGCCGGCAGGCACAGAAAGCAGTGTAAAGACACATCAGTATGTGGCAGAAGGAGCAGGGTTCGAAGTAATTGCAATTCTGGATGAGCCAAGTGCTGCAAATGCTGTATATCAGATTTCTGATGGTGTGATCGTGGATATCGGTGGCGGAACCACAGGACTTGCAATCTTAAAAGATGGCAAGGTTGTTGATATCCAGGATGAACCAACAGGTGGTACCCATCTTTCTTTGGTGCTTGCAGGAAATTATCACATCAGTTTTGAAGAAGCTGAGGCAATCAAGCAGGATTACAGCAAACATCGTGAAATCCTCCCGATTCTGAAACCTGTTGTGGAAAAGATGGCAAGTATTATTAAGAAGTATGTGAACCTCAGTGAGACTGACACGATCTATCTTTGTGGAGGTACCTGTTGTCTCACTGGTATGGAAAAAATCATAGAAAAAGAGACTGGAATTAGAACCATAAAACCGGAGAATCCATTTTTGGTAACTCCGGCAGGTATTGCAATGAATTGCAAATAGTTAGGAGGAATGCGCATGGATTTAGACGCTTTAATCAGCGAAATCTGTCGTCGAGTACAAGAGCGTGTTGCCGCCTGTGAAGCTGAGCCGGAAGTGGAAGGAAACTGCATTGGAATTGTCGGTGCAGAAGAAAAACCAGTGCTCGGTATCATATCTGAAAATCATGGAGATATCTGTCATACCATCTATGAAAGCAAAAGTCTTGCAGAGTACTATCAGATGAAATGTGCTCTGCTGGATGATGCATGGGATGTAGAAAATTGGGAAGGTGTGATCGCATATACCCTTACCAACGAAGCGTTAGGAAAGATCGTGAATGGTATCTTTGATACCCCGTATGTAAAAGCATTTGGAAAGGCTCTTCTTTGCGGAAAGAAGATTTATGTTCCGCAGGAGGAAGTGGAATTATACAAATATAAAGAAACTGCTCCGAAGGGATATTATCAGAAGCTTGAGGAAAATCTTAAGTTCCTGAAAGAAAACGGAGTAGAGATCCTTCCAAATGATCAGATCGTACCTGCAATTCTTGGAAGTGAGTGCTGCCAGAGCAAAGCAGAACCGGAAGAATCTGCAGCAACAGTAGTAGAAAAAGATCTTACATTTACCAGAAAGGTACTCTCAGAGAGAGACATGATTATGGCCAATGAAGGCAAAGTAACTCGTATCCTTGTTACCAGAAAGACGATCATTACGGATCTGGCAAAGGATTATGCAAAGAAGTATCACATGGTGATCGAAAAAACAGATTGCTAAGTGACAGAGCGAAATTGGCTGATCTGATGATTTAATGGAGCTGAAGTTTATGGAATTAATAGAAGCGATTAAAAAAGCAGGTGTAGTTGGAGCCGGTGGAGCCGGATTCCCGACACACGTGAAATTAAATGCAAAAGCAGAATATCTGATTATTAATGCGGCGGAATGCGAACCATTGATTGAAACAGATAAGTTCCTGTGTCGTGAATATGCAGACCGTATCATTGATACAGTATTGCTTATGGGACAGCATTTAGAAGCACAGCACATTGTGATCGGATTGAAAGCAAAATATAAGGCTGAGATCGCAGCTTTAGAGAAAGCGATCCAGAGTAAAAATGCATCAGTTGAGATTTTCCCAATGAGGACCTACTATCCGGCAGGAGATGAGCAGGTACTGGTTGAGCAGGTTACAGGACGCAGTGTACCGGAAAGAGGACTTCCTCTGAATGTAGGTGCAGTTGTTGAGAATGTGGGAACCGTACTTTCCATTGCAGATGCACTGGAAGGAAAACCAGTAACAGAAAAGTATTTATCTGTTACCGGTGCGGTTAGAGAACCGGTAATGTTTAAGGTTCCTCTTGGAACACCAATCCGCCAGGTCATCAGCCAGGTGGAGCTTAGAGTAAAGGATTATGCAGTGATTATCGGTGGCCCAATGATGGGTAAGATGATGGCAACTGACGCAATGATCGATAATGCAGTTGTAACAAAAACAACCGGAAACCTTCTGGTTCTTCCAAAAGATCATTATCTTGTAAAAAGAGCAGTACAACCGGTACAGGCAATGATCCATCAGGCAAGAACCTCTTGTATCCAGTGCCATTTTTGTACAGATCTCTGTCCAAGAGAGCAGATCGGTCATAATGTAAAACCACATCAGATTATGAGAAATATGTGGCGTCAGGATAAAATCACTGATGCGAAAGAGTTTGAAGCAACTTTTGGAAGTGCGGCAAACTGTAGCAGCTGTGGTGTATGTGAAATGTTTGCATGCCCAATGGGCTTATCACCACGAAAAATGAATGACTATACAAAGGGACTGCTTAGAGGATTAGGAATCAATCCTGAACGTAACCAGAATCCGGTTGCCAAGTCTACCATCGAACAGCGTAGAATTCCGACAGATCGTTTGATTGCAAGACTTGGACTTTCAGACTATGTATTCCACATCGAACCGAAATTAGTCGATGGACTGGAAATCAAAGAAGTGGTTGTACCGGTTGGACAGCATATTGGTAAACCAGCTTCTCCGGTAGTCAAGGTTGGAGATTATGTGAATGCAGGGGATCTCATTGCAGAAGCAGCAGAAGGTCTTTCCGCTAACATTCATACCGGATTTGCAGGAACAGTTACAGAGATCGGGCCTGCAGGTATTCGAATCAGCAAAAAGGAGGCGTAAATCATGGGAATGGCAATTTGTATGGTTGAACTTACCAGTATTGCACGTGGTATTGAGACCAGTGATGACATGATTAAAGCTGCTCAGGTAACATTGCTTCGTGCCACAACAGTTTGTCCAGGAAAATATATGGTCATCGTTGGAGGTGAAACTGGTGCAGTAAGAGCAGCCTTAGAGGCTGGTCTTTCGAAAGGCGGAGAATTTGTTGTTGATTCTCTTCTTATTCCAAATGTACATGAACAATTATTCCCTGCAATTGCAGGAACACAGGAAGTATCAAATCCACAGGCTATCGGTGTTGTGGAGTTTTATTCCATCGCAGCTGCGATTAAGGCAGCAGATGCAGCGGCAAAGGCCGCTCAGGTTACTCTGATTGAAGTACGTACCGGCTTTGCTGTGGGTGGAAAAGGGTATTTTACCCTTACTGGTGATGTAGGTGCTGTTCGCGCAGCAGTTGCAGCAGCAGAAAAACAGAGTGAATTCTATGTTGAAAGTACAGTGATACCACGTCCTTCCAAACAGGTAATAGAATCGCTCTTATAATCCTTGATTTACATAAGGATAATAAAGGAAAGGAGAATTTGTTATGTTTCAGGAATTAATATCTAACATTACAAATATAGGCGTATTTACTGAAAGTTTTGGAGAGTGGATTTCCGGGCTTTCTATTAATAGCGTAATTGTATTTATCATGATGATCTTTATGCTGCTTGGTGCATTTGACAAGATCACAGGTAACAAACATGGTTATGGTGAAAAATTTGATGAAGGTTTTAATGCTATGGGACCTTTGGCAGCAGCTATGGCTGGTGTAGTAGCAGCAGCTCCTGTTCTGTGTATCATCTTAAAACCAATCATTGCTCCTATTTATACCTTAGTTGGAGCTGACCCTTCCATGTTCGCAACAACGCTTCTTGCATGTGATATGGGTGGTTATCCACTTGCTATGCAGATGGCATCAAATGAAAGTATTGGTAACTTTGCAGGTTTGATCCTTGGAACAATGATGGGTCCTACCATTGTATTTACAATTCCGGTTGCTCTTTCCATCATTAAAAAATCTGACAAACCTTACCTTGGTGCCGGTGTTCTTGCTGGTTTGATCACAGTTCCGATCGGATGTATCGTTGGTGGTATTGCCATGAACATGACACAGTACAAGATGAGCATTGGAACAATCCTTGTGAACTTAATTCCGGTTATCATCATCGCAGGTTTGATCGTTATCGGTCTGTGGGTTATCCCAGACAAAATGATTCGTGGTTTTGATAAATTTGGTACTGGTGTAACGATTGTTATCACAATCTTTACAGCTATCGCTGTATTCGAATATGAAACAGGAATTAAATTCCCTCTGTTAAACATCATGGTTGAGCCGGATGCTACCGGAGCGATTCCTCTTGAATCAGGTCTTCTTGTTTGTGGACAGATCTCCTGCGTACTGATTGGTGCATTCCCAATGGTTGAATGGATTACACGTACATTTGGTAAGCCACTGGAAGCAATTGGAGCAAAACTTGGTATGAACAAAGAAGGTTCTGCAGGTCTTGTAGCGAACCTGGCAAACAATATTGCAGTATTTAATATCATGGGCGATATGAATCCAAAGGCAAAACTTCTTAACGTTGCATTCGCAGTTTCAGCAGCATTCGTATTTGGTGATCACCTTGGATTTACAGCAGGTGTTAATTCTGAAATGATCTTCCCTATGATCGTTGGTAAGTTAACAGCAGGTATTACCGCTCTTATCGTTGCTAATATTCTTTCTCCAAAACTTCTTTCTAAAGTTGAAGCATCTGTAAAAGCAGCTGAAAAAGAAGAGCAGTAAGAATAGGAGGACTGGCAAATGGAAGTAAGCAAAGAATTAATTCGCTCCATCGTTGAGAAGGTTCTCGCAGAATCTATGAGCGCAGGAGCATCTGATCCAATTGAGCCATTCAAAGAAAAAGATAAAAGTGGAATAATTAAAATCACAACAGATAAAGTAGAAACAGAACGCTTTGAGCAGGATAGTGTTTATCTGAAGGATGTAGTTACTCTGGAAGAAGCTCCAAGAATGGGAGCCGGACTTATGGAATTAAAAGATGGTACATCATTCGAATGGACCCTGACATATGATGAGTATGACTGTGTCATCGAAGGTACGCTGGAAATCGAAATCGATGGCAGAGTTCTTACAGCAAAGCCTGGAGAAATTATTTACATTCCAAAAGGAAGCCACATTCATTTCCAGACACCGAACTATGCAAAATACTGGTATTTTGTATATCCGGCTAACTGGGCTGAATTATAAGAAGTAAGCTTATGAAAGATTATCGCACAGAAGTCATTGTAAAAAAAATACCGGTCAGTCAGTTGGTAACTTATCTGGATCCAGAAACTTCAAATGAAGCGTGCAAAAAGTGTACGAATTATAACAATGATTGGTCTTGCCCTCCCGGTCAGCCAGATCCGTTAGAGTATCTGAAGCCATACCAGGATGCGTTTCTGATTGCTGTAAAAATCTGTTATTCAGAGGAGCTACGCAGACGCGTTACAACACCGGAGGGAATGGATGAGGTGAGAAGAAACCTGTTCCAGAAGGTTCAGCTTCATCTGCAGATAATTCTTTTAGAGCTGGAAAAGCAATATCCGGGAAGTTTAAGTATCAGTACATGTCTTCTTTGTAAGAGGTGTGCAAGACTTGATGATCTGCCATGCAGACACCCGCAGGACCAGAGATATTCCATGACGTGTCTGGGATTTCAGTTTACGAAACTGCTTCAGGAGGAACTTGGTATTACTCTTCAGTGGTTCGATAATCAATTACCAGAATATCATGTGACGGTATCGACTTTATTGTCTCAGTAGGAGCTGAATCTCCTACTGAGACAACCGCTCGCGCGCAAAGTCTCACATGCGTTCGACTTTATTAATTAGTGTAACCAGGGGGATTAGGATATGATTGACCATAGAAATCAGATCAGAATTGTACAGGAGACAGTTGCAGGAAAGGAAATCACACTTGCACATGTCATGGGAGGTCCTGCTCCGATCATTTATCAGAAATTGGGACTTAATCCGTCTATTGATTATGGCTCTTCTGCAATCGGGATTATGAACATGACACCGCCGGAATCAGCAGTCATTGCTTCTGATATCGCTATAAAAAGTGGTAATGTATACCTGGGATTTGCAGATCGATTTACAGGAACATTGATCATTACCGGAGAAATCTCTGATGTAACAAGTGCATTAAATGAAGTCGTTCGTTATTTTCACGACGTTCTCGGATATGTCACCTGTCCGGTAACACAGCGTTAAATGGCAGACATGAAACGCAGGATCACGAGAGAAGAATTTTTGGAATATATATTTTCTGAGAACTATGACGCATTAAAAGGTGACAAACTTCGTCTGGTTCGTATCAGAATCCCCGGAAGTGAGGTGTGCCTGGCGCACCTCATTGGGGTGACAGGACAGGAAGTATATAGAAACCTTGGTCTTCATATCGGTGTTCATTTAGGAGAGGATCATACCGGAGAAAGCATAGGGCTTTTGCAGTTTACTCCATGGGAATCTGCGGTAGTGGCTGCAGATATTGCAACAAAAGCTGCTGAAGTAAACATTGGCTTTATGGATCGTTTCAATGGTTCACTGATTCTCACAGGAGAACGGGAGAATGTAAAGATTGCCCTTCAGGAAGTGTTGGATTATTTTGAGCATACTTTAAAATTTGGAGTTTGTGAATTGACGGAGAATTAGAACATGAAGAAGTTATTCTTAATGGGACGCAGTGAATCTGGTAAAACCTCTCTTACACAGGCTCTTAAGGGGGAAGAATTACATTATCATAAGACTCAGTATACGAATACTGCAGAGGATACCATTGATACGCCCGGAGAGTATGCAGAATCCAAAAACGTTGGTGTTGCGCTTGCCTGCTTCTCTTTTGAAGCGGATATCATTGCCATCGTATGTGCGGCAGATGAACCCTTCAGTGTATTTGAGGCTAACAATCAGTGCTTCGTGAACCGTCCTCTGATAGGAGTCATAACGAAAATTGATTCCCCATATGCCAATATACCTATGGTAAGACAGTGGCTGATTAATTCGGGATGTGATCCCATATTTGAAGTCAACAATGTAACAGGAGAGGGTATTCCAAAGCTTATGGAGTATCTGGAAGGGGATCCGGAGAGGATTACATTGGAAGAGGCCATTGAAAAACAGAATCGGGGGCGAAATGCCTGGGAAGATTGACGTCCTAAATAGCAATAAAAGAGGCTGTAAAATAGTTACTTATTTTACAGCCTCTTTTTTTAAGGTTAAAGATTTTTATTTTTTTCCAGCATGGCTGCAATCTGCTCTCTGGTATAGCTTCCCAGGAATCTCTTTTCTTCTTTGGAAAGTTCCTTAGGATAGATTGGCTTACCATATTCCAGAACTACATGTGCCGGGCGGACATAAGGAAAATGGTTTTCGAACATATCATCTGTGTGGGAAAATGCCATAGGAATAATAGCGCATCCTGTTTTCTCTGCCATTTTCAGACTGCCCTCTTTAAAAGGCAGCATTTCTTTTTCGTGATTTCTTGTGCCTTCAGGGAAGATGCAGACAGAGATTCCTTTCTTGATATATTCAATACCCTGGAGAATGGTTTTGAGTCCCTCCCGGATATCTGTCCTGTTAAGGAAAAGACAGTACAGACGTTTCATCCAAAGGGAAAGAAGCGGGATCTTTTCCATGGAATCTTTTGCGACGAAACCTGTAAGATCCGGCATCCGGCTATAGGATAACACAATGTCAAAATAGCTTCTGTGATTACCTACATAAAGAACTGGTTCACCTTTGGGAATATTTTCTTCCCCAATAATTGTAAATTTGGAGCCTGTCTCCCAGAGGATGAGTTTGAAGGCGCCTTGAACGATGCGCAGAGAAGAGATGTCTCTTGCGTGGGGGTTAAATTTCCCAATAATCCATTCAATGATCAAGACCGGAATGGATAAAATTAAAAAGCCTATAACGGTCAGGGCAACGAAAATAAATCGTATCATGGTAAAAACTCCTTTAAAAATAAATACTTTATTACCAGTATACAAAAGTAATACAAACCTTTCAAGGAATAGTTGTGGCGAAAAGAAAGATTTGATATGATGATACGGATAAAAGAGTGATGGAGGAAGAGATGGATAAAAAATATATATTTTTTGATCTGGACGGGACGTTGACAGATCCCCAGGAAGGGATTACAAAATCTGTACAGCATGCATTAAAAAGTTTTGGAATTATAGTGGAAGACCGAAGTCAGCTGAATAAATTTATCGGCCCGCCTCTTGACTGGTCCTTTGAAACGTTTTACGGGTTTTCTCATGAACAGGCAGTGGAGGCTGTAAATCGGTACAGAGAACATTTTGGGGTGAAAGGAAAATTTGAAAATGAAGTCTATGAAGGAATTCCAGAGCTGCTTGGCAAATTAAGAGAAGCAGGAAAAACCCTGATTGTTGCCACTTCAAAACCAACGTTCTATTCGAAACAGATACTGGAACATTTTGATCTTGCAAAATATTTTACAGATATCCAGGGAAGTGAGATGAATGGGGAACGTACCGATAAGGCAGAGGTAATTGCATATGCCATGAAACAGAATCACATTGTGGATCCGAAAGAGATCATCATGGTTGGCGACCGGGAACATGATATGATTGGGGCTTGCAAAAATGGTGTCCAGGCAGTAGGAGTTCTGTACGGATATGGAACCCGGGAAGAATTGGAAAAAAATGGCGCATCATTTATTGCGCAGAGTGTGGAAGAACTGGAAAGAATCTTGTTATAAAGGATTTGCCCGACGCATAGAATGGTGAAAAAAGAAGTGGGGCAATATTGTTGAAAAGAAACAAATGGCTTCCTGGCCTGTTCCTGCTGATGATCGGAGTGCTGCTGACAGGTATGCTGCTGGTTGGGTGTTCATCTGACCGGGGAACAAAGGGAAAGATTCAGGATCTGGAATTTACTGTATTAGAGGAAAGTGAAATCCCTGCACCCTTAGCAGAAGTGATTGAAAAAAATAAAAAAACAGAAATGAAACTAAGTTACCAGAAAGATGGTAAACTGTATCTGGTCAGAGGATTTGGAGAACAGCCAACTGGCGGCTATAGCATTGCTGTTCCGGAAGTCTATCTTGCAGAAGATGGGGTTCACAGCAAATTTCAGTTAATTGGACCGAGCCATGATGAGAAGATACAGGAAACACCTACTTGTCCTTACATAGTGATCCAGATGGAGGACAGCGGAGTCAGTATTCATTTTGATTAACTATTCAGAGCCATGCAAAGATTCATAAATCGACATGCTTGCATGTAAGATTTTGAATCTTTATATGGCGAGAATCATCACATGAGCAAAAGAAAAGCTGTGTAACAGTGATATTGCGAAGGGGATGCTGAATAGATATAAAAAAGGTGTATAGATCAATCCCTCTTTGCATAGATTACTAAGAGTCTATGCAGGGAGGGATTATTTTGGAATTATTAAAAAAGAATATGAATCTGATGAGAGAAAAGGAACGGGGGACCGGTCAGCTGACCATTGAACAGGATCCCAATGTTCCGGACAGTATGCCGGACGTGGAGCGTATCGTGGAATACCATACGGATGTAAGGATGGAAGAAATACAGGTAGATAATGACAAGGTAAAATGCTCCGGGTATCTTCTTGTCCAGGTGATGTACATTGCAGAAAACCAGGAACATACCTTACAGGGCTTAGAAACCAAGATTCCTTTTGAGAAGTTCCAGAATCTACCGGGAGTAAGCGCTCAGGATGAGGTTTTGGTGCGCTGGTTTACAGAGGATTCCACCGTACGGATGATCAATTCAAGAAAGCTGAGTGTAAGAACATTGCTGGTATTTACATATTCCGTGGAAGAAATCAAGGAAATCCAGACAGTGGTGGAAGTACATGGAATGGAAGAAATAAGTTGTCAGGAAAAAGAACTGGAACTTCTTCGGATGATCCAGAAAAAGAAAGATATTGTCAGAGTAAAAGATGAAATGCTTCTCCCCTCTAATAAACCGGACATTGGCAGGATCATCTGGAAAATGATGCAGCTTAGAAATATAGAAACACACATGAAGGACGGTCAGATTGAGGTAAAAGGAGACCTGGGAGTTTTTGTTTTATATGAAGGAGATGATGAGAACAGAAACCAGGAATGGTTAGAGACCACAAAGCATTTTCAGGAGCTGGTGGAATGTGCGCAGTGTCGGAAGGACCTTGTAAGTGAAATAGATACACACATGGATTTGTACAGCTTGGAACCAGTCAATGATGAAGATGGGGAAAAAAGGAAAATTTCTGTAGAAGTCACATTAGGACTGGATATTTGCCTTTATGAAGAAGAAAAGATAAAAATACTGGATGATGTATATTCCCCTTCCCGGGAATTGATTCCTATTCGGGAAACAGAAAATTATGAACGTCTTTTAAGTAAAAATACTTTCAGCCTAAAAGTAAATGACAGGGTGAAAATATCAGGATCTCAGCCGAGAATGATGCAGACCTGCAACTGTCAGGGGGAAGTGAAAGTAGATGAAGCCAGAATAGAAGAAAAGGGTATCCAGATTGAAGGAGCGTTACTGGTCCGGGTGCTGTATGTATCATCGGATGACAGGATTCCATATTCTGTATTGCAGGGAACTATCCCGTTTCAGAAGTTCGTAGAAGTGCCGGACATGACAAAACAGTGCCGTTACCGTGTGGTGACAAATCTGGAACATCTTTCTACAACCATGGCAGACAGTGAAGAATTAGAGGTTAAAGCCTCCATTGGAATGGCCTTAACTCTGATTGAGAAAAAGGAAGAAGCATGTATTGTGGATATTCAGGAAAAAGACTTGGATATGAAGAAACTGCAGGCAATGCCGGGAATGATAGGGTATATTGTGCAGCCGGGAGATTCCCTATGGAGCATTGCGAGACAGTATTATACTACACCGGAAAAGATTTGTGCGTTAAATAAGATAAAAGAAAAAGATTTTCACCCGGGACTTGGGCTGATTATTTTAAAAACAGTATCGTAACTTCTTGACAGCCTAAAAAAAAATGTTAGAATAAAATTATATTGTATACAAAATACGAGAGGTTAGACATGAAGGAGATACAATTAAGAGCAAAGGCAAAGATTAATCTTGGGCTGGATGTTGTGAGAAAAAGAGAAGATGGTTATCATGATGTGCGCATGATCATGCAGACGATAAATCTGTATGATAAGCTGACGATAAGACAGAGGGAAGAAAATGGGATTACGGTAAAAACCAACTTAAGTTTTCTTCCTGTAAATGAAGATAATCTCGTGTATAAAGCAGCCAGATTATTGATGGAAGAATTTCAGATCAGCAGCGGTCTGGAGATCAATCTGCAGAAAGTGATTCCTGTTGCGGCAGGAATGGCTGGAGGAAGTTCTGATGCAGCTGCGGTGCTGGTGGGAGTGAACCGTATGTTCAGGCTTGGCCTTAGCAAAAGAGAATTGATGCAAAGAGGGGTTAAGATTGGTGCTGATGTGCCATTCTGTATTATGCGAGGAACAGCTCTGGCAGAGGGAATTGGTGAGAAACTCACAATGTTACCGGAAATGCCACACTGTTATCTTGTAATTGTAAAGCCAAAGATTTATGTTTCTACCAAATTTGTGTATACGAATCTGAAAGTAAATGAACTAAAGCACCACCCTGATATTGACGGACAGATCGCGGCATTGCAGAAGCAAGATCTGAAAAAACTGGTATCTCTTATGGAAAACGTGTTGGAGTCAGTAACCATTCCTGCACATCCGGAGATCGCCCAGATCAAAGAGGAACTGATGGCGCAGGGAGCGATGGGAGCCATGATGAGTGGAAGCGGGCCGACTGTGTTTGGAGTATTTGAGGAAGAAGAGAAGGCCGTATCAGCCTGTGAAGCTTTGAAACAGAATGCAGAGTCGAGACAGGTGTATCTGATTTGCCAGTAATGTACGGAGGAGAAAAATGGATAATTTTCATATTGACATGAATGAGTATTTGCCACTGAGAGATGTTGTGTTTCATACATTGCGTAATGCAATATTAAAGGGAGAATTAAAGCCGGGAGAGAGGCTGATGGAAATTCAGCTTTCTCAGAAACTCGGAGTTAGCCGTACCCCTGTGCGAGAGGCATTAAGAAAACTGGAATTAGAAGGTCTTGTGCTCATGATGCCGCGAAAGGGCGCTGTGGTAGCTGATATTACGATTCAGGATTTGGAAGATGTATTAGAGGTAAGAACAGCGTTAGAAGAGCTGGCAGTGCAGAAAGCCTGTGATACTATAACAGAAGAGCAGTTAAAAGAGTTAAAACGTGCTGCCAATGAGTTTAAAAGATGCGCGGAAAATGAAGATATTTTGGCGTGTGCGGAAGCGGATATGCAGTTCCATGAGGTAATCTATGGAGCAACAAACAATAAACGCCTGCAACAGATGCTGACCAATCTGCGGGAGCAGATGTATCGCTATAGGATGGAATATCTGAAAGACAAAGGAATGTATAGTGCATTGATAGAAGAACATGATATGATCCGTAAGGCAATCAAACGAAGAGACAAGGTGAAGGCCGGGATGTTGATGAGGACACATATTACTAATCAGAAAAATGAGATTAAAAAGAATCTGACCTCAGCAGAATAAAAGAACAGAATATGGACATGTTATCAGGGAAGGCATTTGCCTTCCCTTTTTTAGATCATAAACAGAAAGGAAAAGAAAATGGATATACCAAAGGCGGAGAACGAGAAATCCATCCGAGGCTCCCGGGAGGCATTTACGGAAGACCTGGAGACCAATATCCAGCTTATTACAAAAAGAATTACGGATGTTCATCTTCAGAAGCAGGAACTGGTATCAGGAAGAAGGACACAGACCAGAATCGTGCTTTTTTATATAAAAGGAGTGGCGGACGAAAGAATCGCACAAAGAGTTCAGGAAGCAATTGAGAAAATCGATCGGGATGAAGTGTTAGATGTGGGTGTGGTGGAACAATTGATCAGAAAACCGACAGGAACGCCATTTCCACTGTGCCAGGCAACGGAAAGACCAGATCGGACATGTCAGGGGTTATTGGAAGGAAGAATAGCCATTCTGGCAGATCATTCTCCGGATGCACTGCTTTATCCGGTTACAATTTACTCCCTGTTTCAGACTAGCGATGATTATTATCGTAATTTTTTCATTGTATCCTTTTTGAGAATGATTCGTTATCTGGCGGCGATACTGGCGGTTTCTCTTCCTGCATTTTATGTTGCGGCAGCCTCTTTTCACACCCAGATTCTTCCTACAAAACTGGTGCTTATGATGGCAAAAGCAAGAGAAGGGGTTCCATTTCCCTGCTGGCTGGAGGTGCTTCTGATGGAACTGGCCTTTGAACTTATACGGGAAGCAGGGCTTAGAATGCCGGGAGCAATCGGAAATACCATTGGCATAGTAGGGGGCTTGATCGTAGGACAGGCAGCGGTTAGTGCGAATCTGGTTAGTCCGATGACTGTGGTGGTTGTGGCTGTCACAGCCTTGGGTTCCTTTTCTGTTACCAATGAAGAGTTTTCAGAGGCATTAAGACTGACGAAGTATGGATTTCTTCTCCTGGGAGCAACAGTAGGTCTTTTTGGAATTTCATTAGCCTGGTATTTGCTGATCTTACATCTTTCAGAACTTACAAGCTTTGGTATTCCATTTCTTTACCCCTTTGTTGGGGGAGAGGTAAACCAGGATGCGGACCTTGCAGATGGAATGTTCAGGGCACCTCTGAAATGGATGAAAAAACGTCCGATATATGCAAATAAAAAGAACAGACATAGGATGTGAGACATTGTTTGGAGAGAATGATAAAATATCTTTGCGCCAGTCAAAAAGAGTCATGGCGGCAGAATTATATGGAAAAGCAGTGATTTTTCTTCCCCTGGTGTTTCGGGAATGTACTGTGGCCGGAGGAGGGGGTTCACTTTTGCTTGGCAGTGTTCTGGTACTGGGGCTGATAAAATTAAGCATGGGATTTATCACAAAGAAAAAGAAAAGCAAATGGATTCTGACAGGCATTTTTATTTATTTCCTGGCTGATGGAATCTGTATTTTATGGATGATGTTAAAACTTGTCAGGATCTGCTTCCTTCCAGAGAAATCGGCAGCTGCTTTGCTGGTGATTCTCTTTTTGACTTGTTTTTGGACGATAAGAGGAAGTATTCAGAAAAGAATACGAACGGGAGAAATGATATATGTGATTTGTCTGGCAGTATTTGCGGCACTTACAGTGGCGGCAGCAAGAACGATTCACCTTTCCTGGATTTTTCCTGCAGTTGGTGAGCAGAAAACAGAGAGCGTTGGAACCATTCTGATTTCTGCTGTTGGTGTTTTACTGGTATGTGGAAATGTGATGGGAATTATTTTCCTGAATCCCTACATGGAACAAAAAAATGGTGATAGAAGCGCAGAACTGGTCTGGACAGCTGCTAAAGAAGCAATTCTGGGATTTACTGTTTCCTGGATCATCATGCTGGGGAACCTTGGAAAAAATAATATGAAAGATCTTGATCTACCTGTTGTAGAAAGTATGATAAATGCGCAGATACCGGGAAAATTTCTACAAAGATGGGATTCTGTATATGCTATGTTTCTGCTGCTTATTCTTTTAGTGGCATTCAGTGGAAGTTTATTTTATTTGCGGGAATGTGTAAAACAGATGGGAGCTTTCCGGTCTGTCGAAGGATTAGAAAACAGGACTGTGGAAATCGTAAGCCTGATTTTCTTTGCGGCAGCTCTGCTATACGGGAATATAAAGCATGAATTAGAAGAACGCAGTTATCCCCAGGCGGTGGAGGTGTCCATGAAAGATGGTAAACTGTATGGTGGCTTTGGAGAACACATGGTGGAAGCCGAGACATTTCAGGAATTGTGTGAGAAATCCCGAAATATAGAGAATAAGTACCTGGATACCGGCCATGTGAAAGTTCTTTTGCTGGAACGGGAAATGTTTCAGGATAAAAATCTGATTTTGAGTTTGTTCCGGGAAATTCGTAAAAGCAGAGTTCTGGACACAAATGTGATGATTCTGAAATATACAGATTTACAGGGAGAAAGTATCATCAGAGAAATGAAAAAGAAGACAGGAGAGGAAGCTGGCAAATATCTGGCAGATTATTATGAGAATCATTCATCAGAAACAAGTCCTCTTACCATAGGAGAATACACAGAAAAAATCCTCTAAAACAGAAAGGAAGGGACTCTGTTTTAGAGGATTTATTTCTACTACAGTACTTCGATCAATTCATATTCGTCAGTACCGAGGCCAAGTTTCTTTGCATGCTCAATGCATGATTTCCAGTTTGTCTCCGGATGATTCATGTGGAAATGATCATGGTGTTCATGCTCATGTTCTTTTATATGTTCATCCAAAATGCTTCCGTGGATGACAGGCTGAGCATTTACCGCATCAGCACAGGCTTTGTCCAAAGCAACTGGATCAAAGGATGCGAACATACCGACATCTGGAACGATTGGCAAGTCATTCTCTGCATGGCAGTCGCAATTAGGAGAAACATCAACAACAAGGCTGATATGGAAATTAGGTCTTCCGTCAAGAACAGCTTTGCTGTATTCTGCAATTTTACAATTAAGGATATCATTACTTTCGTCGCTGGCCGGTGCAACAGCATCTTTCGGACAGACGCCGATACATCTTCCACAGCCAACACATTTGTTATGATCAATACTTGCTTTTTTATTATTGAAAGTTGGTGCGTCATGAGCGCAGATTCTTGCACATGCACCGCAGCCAACACAAAGATCCTGGATTACATGAGGTTTGCCGGCACTGTGCATTTCCATCTTGCCGGCACGGGAACCGCATCCCATACCAATATTTTTGAGAGCTCCGCCAAAGCCGGTTGCTTCATGACCTTTGAAATGATTCAGAGTAATGAAGATATCAGCATCCATAATAGCACGACCGATCTTTGCTTCTTTTACATATTCTCCTCCAACTACAGGAACAAGAACATCATCAGTACCCTTAAGACCGTCACCAATGAGAATATGACATCCTGTCGTATATGGAGTAAAGCCATTTAAATAAGCACTCTCAATATGGTCAATCGCATTTTTCCTTCCGCCTACATACAGTGTGTTGCAGTCTGTCAGATAAGGTTTTCCACCTAATTCTTTAATAACATCAGCAACTGTTCTGGCATAATTTGGACGAAGGAAAGCAAGATTACCTGGTTCTCCAAAATGAATTTTAATAGCAACATATTTTCCATCGAAGTCAATATTAGAAATACCGGCTTTTTTAATCAGTTTTGTCAGTTTTTTCTGCAAATTCGTGTTATTGTCCGTCCGAAGATTAGTAAAATATACCTTTGATTTTTCCATTTTATTGCCTCCGCATAGCTATATTTAGTATATATTACAATAAAATGGAAAAATATTCAAGCCCTTTATTTAATTTGACAATTATCCCAAATTATCGCAAGCCAGACAAATTCCCGCAGTAATGCAGTCGGCAAGAGCAATGACTCGGGACAAACGGGTATTCTGAAGTGCAAGAAATGCATTTTTTCCGGACTGTGTAATGATGCCTGTAATAGAAATATCCCCAACCTGCGATAAAGTTTTTGACATTGCCCTTCCCGGGGAGAGGGCGCAGTGGGAAATCGTAATGTACTGCTGATGCTTTTTGGAACCTAAAGAGGCATCGATGGCAATGAAGGGAGCCTGGGGGTGCTTTTGATAGATCTGCGCAAGGTGATCATCCAGGTTCAGAGCGTGGATGGGTTGCTCCAGAGTCCCATAGACAGGTAAAGTAAAATCGGGGCGGTGATCTAGCATGCTTCCTATAACGGGACCCAGGCTGTCTCCGATGATGCGGTCTGTGCCGATGCATATAAAAACGGGAGGAAGGCAGTTGGGGCTTTCGTTTTTTAACAGAGTAAGTAATTGAGCTGCCAGTAGAAAAGGTGCTTTCTGAGAAGAACTGTTGATATAATGAACAGGGGAGTAAGTAGGAAACATGAGTACGGACTCCTTTTTTTATTGAAGTATATCCTGAATCTGGGTCGACTATGCAATATACAAAGCACAATTTTGCCGTTACTGGAACGCACGTGAACAGTAACATACATTTTGTCGAGGAAAAAAAGGATTCGTGCAGTGGTTTTGATAAATTTTGCAAAAGAAACATGATATGCTGAATTCCAAAAAGAAAGGTTTAAGTATGATGGGAAAAAGGAGAGAAGAAGGATATGCCTGAAATAAAAAGTGAATGGAAACTGCCCAAAAATATCAGACAGATTGGAGATGGCGGGGGAGAACGCAAAATATATATTGAAGATTATGTCATGACTTATCTGCAGCAGTTGGGAGATGAAAACAGCCAGGGGATGGCTCTTTTGCTGGGAACGGTAAAAGAAAAAAATCTTTTCCCGTATATTTTTATTGACAGTGCTCTGGAAGTCAGCCATTTTCATCAAAGTGAAGAAGAAAAAGAAGAAGTCCGAAGGAAAATATCCAAATATTTTGGAAGTAAAAATATTGTAGGGTGGTTTATTTCTGCAAAAGAATCCCCGTTTACCCTAAATCAGGAACTGCTGGATATTTACAGAGAAGAATTTGCAGGGGAAAATCAGGTTTTAATTGCCTATGACAAAGTGGAAGAGGAAAGCTATGTTTTCATGATGGAAGAGGAAGCACCGGTAGAACAGCCGGGATATTACATTTATTTTGAAAAAAATGTTCCAATGCAAAACTACATGGTGGAAAATAATAAAGGAAAAGCAGTGGAAAATGAAAGTGCAGAAAAAGATTCCGCGATTCATCTGTTTCGAAAACTGATCAAAGAAAAACAAGGCGCTGAAGAACCTGTAAAAATGGGCAAATTGGGATATGCAGTCAGTGGCTTCCTGGTTATGACGATTCTGGCTTTGGGCGTTACCATGATTTATAATTATGATAAAATGCGGGATGTGGAAAATAATCTTGCAAAACTGACCGGAAATGTGGAAAGCCAGAGGGAATATGTCACAGATGAGGTACAGCCTGCAATGGTGAATATAGAGGAAACTGCGGAGGATAAAGACCAGACAGAGGAAGAACAGCAGGAAAGGGTAAAAGAAACGACGCAGCAGGAAGCCGTGACGGAGTCATACATAACGGAAGAAGAAACAGAAAAGATTTCTGAATCAGAAACGGAACAGGAGGAAGCGCAGCAGACGGCCGCCAGTCCGATTCGGACTTCATATATAGTAAAAGTCGGGGATACCCTTGCAGGAATCAGTGAAATGTACTATGGTACTTTGGAAAAAGTGGAGGACATTTGCTCCTTAAATGGTATTACGGATGAAAACACAATTCTGCCGGGACAGAAAATTTTGCTTCCATAAAACTTTATGGCATGGTATGATGATTTCATCGGTTATGAAAGTGCATCAGCACGTGAAATCGATGTTGTGATTATGTACTAGACATTATGATTTGGGAGCAGACTATAGTGCGAGAAAGAAAAAGGAAAACTCAAAATACAAAGGAAGAAATTTCTGTTATTCAGAAAAGTAAATCATATATTCAGGAAAATATAAAAAAGATCAAAAAAGAGTTTGGAAATCATCCGGAGAATGAAGAGTTGCTGGATCTGTCAGAGAAGTTGGATATTCATCGTAATAAGGTGAAAAAAAGAACGATTTTTTTTGTTTGTTTGATAGCGATATTGGTCCTTGGAATGGCGATTTTTTATCGTGTCAGAGTATTTCATCATTACAAGATTTTATCGCAGGTGGAACGGGCAGATGATTCGGCAACAGAATATATCCGTCTTTCATCGGGAAGAACCTTAAAGTGTAATCCAAATGGTGTTACCTGTGTAAATAATTCCGACGTTGTGCAGTGGAATACTACGTTTAATATGCAGAAGCCTATTTACGATGTCTGTGAAACAACAGTTGCAGTAGGGGATCTGCATGGAAGTGAAATCTACCTGTTTGATGAAAATGGACTGACAGGCCATTTTGATGTGGAACATACTCTGGCGAAGGTGAAAGTGGCAAAACAGGGCGTGGTGGCTGCTATACTGGAGGACGGAGATGTGACCTGGATCAATGTATATGATAAGAATGGTGATATGATTGTGAAAAATAAAACATCTGTAGGAGAAACGGGTTATCCGGTGGACATGGATATTTCTTCAGATGGATTAAAAATGATGGTGTCATATCTTGGAGTGAATAATGATAACATTGAAACCAGGGTGGTTTTTTATAATTTTTCTTCTGTGGGAAGAGATCAGGATGACAATATGGTAAATAAAGTAACCATGGAAGGACATGTTGTGCCGGAAGTGAAATTTACCAAAGGAAACTATGCAGTTGCATTTCGAGAAGATGGAATGACTTTCTTCTATGGAAAACGTGTTCCTGAGGAACGTACCAGCATTACTTTTGAACATGAAATTATCAGTACATTCAATAATGAAAACTATATTGGAGTTGTGATGCAAAATGACAATGAAGAAAAGAATGCAAAGTATAAGCTGGAAATTTACAGGACAAATGGAACAAAGTGTACAACGCAGTATTTCAACATGGATTATACAGGCATCAAGTTTGCGGATGACCAGGTGATCATGTATAATGGATCGGACATTGCAATCTATACGGTAGGCGGAAAAAAAGTATTTCAGGCAACGTATGAAAAGCCTGTGACAGATGTAATAAAGACCGGCGGATTTCGCCGATACGTTGTGATTACAGAGGAGTCTGCAGATACAATTCGTATCAGGCAATAGGGGATGAAATGAATTATTTAGTAATTATTGTATCAGGTATTTTTTTGCTGTTTATGTTTCGCGGATATCGGAAAGGGATGATCAGGACACTGGCTGCGTCAGTGTCTCTGATTTTTTCTGTTGTTTTAGTCTCTTTTGTGAATCCGTATGTAACAGAATTTCTGGAGAACCAGACACCGGTGTATCAGATCTTGATTGAAAAATGTGAGGTTGTCGTGCCGCTGGAGTCTGTGGAACGGGCAGGAGAACAGATGCAGGAACAGGCGATTGACAGCCTTCCGTTCCCGGAGCTTATAAGAAATCTGCTTAGAACCAATAATACAGAAGAAGTATATAAAGAACTTGCAGTAAAGAATTTGCGGGATTACATTACGCATTTTATGGCCGACCTGCTTATAAAGCTGATCTCTTTTGTGCTGTCCTGGCTCCTCATTTACTGCGCGATTCGGGTACTTATGATAGTGCTTAATGTGGTCACAGAATTGCCGGTGATCCATGGAGTGAATCATCTTCTGGGGATAGGACTGGGAATGATCGAGGCTTTGCTGATCGTCTGGATTCTGTTTTTAGTAATTACCATAGTAAGTAATACGGAGCTTGGAATGGCATGGATGAAGATGATCTGGGACAGTAAAGCTTTGCGTTTCCTTTATGATAAAAATGTGTTCCTGATGCTGTTTACACCTTCTTGACATAATTTGTTACTGGAACGCACATGAACTGTAACCATAATTTTACAATTTTTTCAAAAAAGGTGTTGACATTTAAAAACAATAATGGTATTCTATCAGAGCTGTCGGTGATGCGGACAGCAAACAAAAAAGAAAAATAAAAAAGTTGTTGACAAACACGAAAAGCTATGATATAGTAAATAAGCTGTTGCGAGACAACAAACTTAAGAACCTTGATAATTGAACAGTGATACAACCTTGAAAATTCTAAAAGAATTCA
>JBJEMC010000075.1:0-15148 GCA_051879475.1 Muricoprocola sp.
TGGAAACAGCTATCCGGGATGGTGTGAAGGAATCCGTCCCGATGGCTATGGCGAAGAATCTTCTGGAAATGCTTACACCATTTGTGAAGGAATCGGTAGGAGAAAATAATATGCCGGATAGGGCACTGACAGTAGAGAAACCAGATAATGAGGCTACAGATAATACGCTGGACTGGGAACAGGAGGCAGATATGGATGCGGCATTGGATTTTGCAGACAGTTTTTAGTTGATTATAAAATGGCAGTAACAGGAAAGAAGACTGACAGTACGAAGTAGTTTTGTGAAAACAAAATAGAAGAAAAAGATAAGGGCAGTGATAGCATTTTGGTTGGTGAGAATCGGGGAAATGTTTATGACTGTTATTTTTATGTCTTTTAGCAGAATAAGACAGTGGCTCAGGCGAAAAAAGCAGAAATAGCAAAGAACTATAACAGAAATGTGTTGGTAGATGGGAGAAGTTTCATGTGCATGGAAAAGAGGAAAGAAAGAGTGCCAGATACGGCACATAATTGTCCGATACTCCGCATCGGAGTGGTGCATAATCAGCCTGCTTCGGAAAAAGAAAATCTGGGGAAAGGAGAGCTTTTCTATTTCCTCCACAGTCTGCTCCTGCACCACAAAACCACTGTCATCTCAATTTTAGATTTGGTAATACGGTGGGGGAAATGTTGATTGGTAAGAGCTGGCTCAGCGGCGTGGAGATGACAGGGCAAGTTTCGCAAAGTGGCAAGCCACTATGCACCGGAGCCAGCCTATGGGCTGTTCCTAAACTTGCCAGAGGGCTCCGCCCCTTGGAACCCCGGCCCGTCAATAGCGTAAGTATTCCTGCGAAATGTCCACCGGACATTCCACCGGAACACTTACTGATTGACTAGGGTTTCACCCTGCACCCACCAAAGGGGCGGTGCCCCTTATGGAATCCCCTTGCAGCCAGAAGTGCATCGGCTGAATTAGATATATTACAGCACAGAAATAAAAGGAGTGAATTGATTATGAGAAAAAGAAACCATACCGTTACGATACGGATGAATGAGAAAGAATATGCCTTGCTCCGGCAGAAGATGAAAGAATCCGGACAGACACAGCAGGCCCTGATAATTGCTGCGATTGAAAATGTGGAGATCGCATCATCAGAGGTTCAGGAAGAATTGAAAGTATTAAATCAAAGACTGGAAGAAACAAACCGGCAGCTTCGGGGTGCTACAACCAATCTCAACCAGATTGCGCATCATATGAATGCAGGAGGTTTTTATCCCAGAGCAGATGTTTTTAACAGTCTTAACGAAAATATAGCAGGATATCGGAAGGAGTGTGAAAAGATATGGCGATCAATAAGACAATTAATAAGCGGACAAATTCCCATGGGGCAATGAGAAATTGCATTGAATATGTCCTTCGGGAAGGAAAAACAGATCAGCATCTGATTCATATTACTGGTCCATATCCCTATGAAAAAGTGAATTATGATCTGGTGTACCAGTCATTTTTGGAAGAAAAGCGATTGTGGGGAAAGGATTCGGGAAGGATGTATGCCCATAATGTGATTTCCTGGCATAAGGATGAAAAGATTACACCGGAACAGGCGTTGGAGTTTGGCATTGCATTTGCGGAGAAATGGTTTTCCGGTTTCCAGACGGTAGTCAGTGTCCATAAGGATAAAGACCATATCCACTGTCACCTGGTTACAAATTCTGTGAGCTATGAAAACGGGAAAAAATTGCATAATTCCAGAAAAGATCTGGAAAGGATGAAGCAGTTTACCAACCAGATGTGCCGGGAACGGGGCTTTACCGTAGCAGAAAAAGGAAAACATTTTGATGGCAGCCAGATTGAGACAGGGGAAGTCATTGCATGGAGCAAAGATAAATACAATCTGTTCCGGCAACAGGCAAAGGATAGCTTTGTTGCAGACTGTGCAATGGCGGTTTTAACTGTTATGGAGCATTGCACCAACCGGGAGCAATTTATCAGAGAAATGAAAAGTGCAGGATGGATCGTGAATTGGACAGAGAAAAGAAAGCATATCACGTTTCAAAATCTGGAAGGGAAGAAAGTGCGTGACAGTAACCTTTCCAAGACCTTTCATTTGAAAATCAGTAAGGGGGAATTAGAGGATGAATTTATCAGAAATGAACAAAAAGAAAGATGTGGTATCGACAAGGATGACTCAGCAGAGGCAGATCTCGCACGATACTATCGACAAGTGGAAGAAGCTGTCGCAGGAACAGGCGGAGACATTGGCGAAAGTGACTACAGAGAGAAACGAATTACTGAAAGTTCAGAACAAGGATCGGGAACTGATACAGAAATGTATGGAACGAATACGGGAACTCCGGGAAAATCTTCAGAAGACCTCATTCGAGAATCAGAAGCTGCAAGACGAACTTCAGAGGCAAATCGAGGAAAATCAGAAACTGCAAACCGAATTGTCCAGAACGCAGAATATCAATCAGTCATTGCAGAGAAGCAACGACGATCTGCGGAACAGGAACGGATTATTGAGCAGGAAAGAGCAAGAACGGCTCGAAGAAAAAATAAGAGACGTTCAGGACCGGAACTCTAAACTTGAGAGGATGGTTGTACAGTCTTCCGTAGAGGCTGTTGAAGCAGCACAGAAAAAACAACAGGAAGCAGAAAAAGGAATGCGTTCATTGGAATTATTGCTAAAAAAGGAAAAGAAAGATGCTGCTTGCCAACTTGAAAAAACAAAAAGACACATGAAAAAGAAAATCATGGAGATAGAAAAACAGCGAGATTTCGGGCGGTTGGGTTTATTAATTTGTTGTTTACTATTCATTATATTTGTTTTCGTTTGGTAACGAGTTTCTGGATGATGCCAGTGCTTATTTCGTAGTGAGCTGTCGGAAGTCAGGAAAATCAAAAGAATGAAATTCATTGCAATCACAATCAGGCGCTTACGGATTACTTGACAATCAAGGTACAGCGGTACAAAGGAAAGAAAAGTTGAGTAATGCTAATGAAAGCGCCTTCGTTATAGTTATCGTGAAACGATAGAAGGGCGCTTGAAATATTTGAGATAGAAAATATCCGATTTGAGATTGACAGCTGCTAATTCGTGTGATATTCTATCAAATAGAAAAAATACTATGTGAGGAGTGCCATGGAACAGAGATATTTGGACACAGCAAAGATTCTGAAAGCTATATCTGATCCGAAAAGGCTTCGAATTGTAGATATGCTATCCTGCGGTGAACTTTGTGCCTGTGTTATTCAGGAAGAATTTAATATTACACAGCCTACTTTGTCCCATGATATGAAAGTGCTACTGGATGCGGGGATTGTAAGTGCGAGAAAAGAGTGGAAAAACACCTATTATTCTCTGAACGTGGACTATCTGGAACAATTCACAGACACACTGTCGAAGATGTTCCATCCGACATCGGATTGCATCTGCCACAAGCGTAGGGATAAAGAATGATATTAGCCGACAGCTACTTTGCTGTCGGCTATATAAAAAGGTATCACATAGAAAATATTCTATCAAAGAAAAGGAGTTTATAAAAATGTGGGATTTTTTTCAAAATCAAATTCTTGGCATGAAATGGCTGAATGGTTTGATTGGCAATCTGATGCAAAGTATAGGACTTGATACGGAATCACGTATTGGTGGAAGCATCCAGTTCTTTCTCTATGATGTGATAAAGATTACAGTTCTTTTATGTGTGCTGATCTTTATTATTTCGTATATTCAGAGTTATTTTCCGCCGGAGAGAAGTAAGAAGATCATGGGAAGGTTCCATGGTATTTGGGCAAACTGCATTGCAGCATTACTGGGGACGGTAACGCCTTTCTGTTCTTGTTCTTCAATACCGCTGTTTATCGGATTTACGAGTGCGGGGTTACCACTTGGGGTGACTTTTTCTTTCCTGATCTCATCACCGATGGTCGACCTTGGAAGCCTTGTTCTTCTAATGAGTATCTTTGGTGCAAAGGTTGCCATCGTATATGTTGTGCTTGGACTCGTTGTTGCGGTAGCCGGAGGTACACTGATTGAAAAACTTCATCTGGAAAATGAGGTTGAGGAGTTCATTCGTAAAGCAAGTGCCGTTGATATTGATTCTCCGACACTTTCACAGTGTGAACGTCTGAGCTACGCAAAAGATCAGGTCATTGGAACATTCAAAAAGGTATTTCCTTATATCTTGATTGGTGTTGGTATCGGAGCAATCATTCATAACTGGATTCCGGAGAGTTGGGTTGTCAGCATTCTTGGAAGTAATAATCCGTTTGGTGTTATCCTTGCAACAATCGTAGGCGTACCTATGTATGCAGATATTTTTGGAACGATTCCTATTGCGGAATCTCTTCTTGCAAAGGGGGCTCAGCTTGGTACTGTACTCTCTTTTATGATGGGTGTAACCACACTGAGTCTGCCATCCATGATTATGCTTCGTAAGGCAGTAAAGCCGAAGCTGTTGGGCATTTTCATTGTAATCTGCACCGTTGGAATTATCGTTGTCGGATATTTCTTCAATGCGATTCAATATCTACTTGTGTAAGGAGGAAAATAAAATGGCGAAAAAATGGTATCCGGTTATTGATATTTTAACTTGTATGGAGTGCGGCACCTGTGTGAATTTTTGTCCTCACGATGTTTTCGATAAGGAAAAATCACCAGTCCCCGTTGTTGTAAATCCGGATCGCTGCATTGATCACTGCCATGGGTGTCAAAAGAAATGTCCTGCGGGCGCAATCGCTTATGTGGGAGATACAGGAGACCAGCCTGAATCCACGCCTTCCTGCTGTTGTCATACGGAGATTGAAACAGCAAAAGGCCATCCGCTGCATATTGAATATCTGTATCTTGATTTGAACACCTGCGATCGCTGCATTGGAACAGATGCGGTTCTGGATGAAGTCGTTGCTGTCCTTCGTCCGGCCCTGGAACTGGCGGGATATGTGGTAGATTATCAAAAACGGGAAATGACAACGCCCCAGCTTGCCGAGCAGTTTCATTTCCTTTCATCACCCACAATTCTGGTCAACGGACAGGACATCTTCGGAACTGTCCAGGAGTCTGATTGTGGATGTTGCGGTGAGATTGCTGGCGTAAATGTTGATTGCAGGGTGTTTGAGTATGAGGGAAAGTCCTACGAGGTTCCAACGAAGGAAATGTTGGCAAATGCCATTCTAAAAAGTCTGAATGCCCAGCCTGTCTGTTCCTGCAACACCTATATTCTTCCTGAAAACCTCAAACGTTTCTATAATGGCAAGGGAAAAAAGTGTGATAACACGAGATCTTGTGGAGATAGTTGTTAGTGAAAGAAAAAAAGAAATTAGTATTAAAAATAATTGCACCACTTATGATCGTTGCGGTTGTTGTGGGTATGTGGGTTATTAAAAACTCATCAGAAAAAGAGAATACAGTAAATAATCAAAATCTTGATGAAAAGGTGCAGGATATTCCGGAAGAATTCCAGAGTGCAGATTTTTCCTTGAATGCAACTGAGCAGATTGATTTTGCAAGTTTATCAGAATATGGGCTGCCGATAATCGCAGACTATGGTTCTGACAGTTGTATTCCATGTAAAGAGATGGCTCCTGTGTTGGAAGCAATGAATGAAGAATTTGCAGGAAAAGCGTTTATCAAGTTTACGGATGTATGGAAATACCAGGATGCAGCGGGCAATGTACCAGTTCAGGTTATTCCAACGCAAGTGTTATTTAATGCAGATGGAACACCATTTGTTCCAAGTGATGAATTACAGCAGGAAATAGAATTTGTGATGTATAGTGACAGAAAAAGTGGGAAACACATTTTTACAGTTCACCAAGGGGGATTGATGGAAGAACAATTTCGTAAGATATTAAAGGAAATGGGAGTAGAATAATGGTTGACACATGGTTAAATCAGATTGCCCAGTCTATCCAAAGTAATATGTGGATTGCCCCGCTTCTGGCACTTTTAGCCGGTGTATTAACATCATTTACTCCTTGCGCCCTCTCCAACATTCCTCTGATTATTGGCTATGTGGGAGGTGTCGGCGAGAAGAATACAAAAAAAGCTTTTAGGTACTCTGCAATTTTTGCATTGGGAACAGCAGTAACATTTATTACTTTGGGGCTGATTGCTACATCGGCAGGAAAATTAATTGGTAATTCTTCGCAGATTTGGTATTTGGTACTTGGTGTGCTGATGGTACTTATGACTTTACAGACATGGGACATATTTCAGATTATTCCTTCCATAAATCTGTTATCTAAGAGTAAGGCAAAGGGGATTATTGGAGCATTTATTGCCGGAGTATTGGGTGGTGTTTTTTCTTCTCCTTGTTCCACACCTGTATTGATTGCTTTGCTTGCTATTGTAGCGGGGAAAGGAAACTTGATTTGGGGTATTTTGCTGATGTTCCTATATTCTATCGGACATAGTGCATTAGTGATTGTGGCAGGAACTTCCATTAGTTTTGTTAAGAAAATCAGTAGTAATGAGAAGTATAACAAAGTGGGGATCGCATTAAAGTTTGTAATGGGAACAGTAATTTTGCTTATTGGACTTTATATGTTCTGGTTAGCATTTTAATAAAAATTCAATTTAGGAGGATTTAAAAATGGGATTATTTAATTTTGGAAAGAAGAAAGAAGAACAGGAGCCTGCCTGTGCATGCAATGCTTCTGTAGAGGAAACAAAGGAAGAAAGCTGTTGCTGCTGTGGTGCTTCTGCTCGTGCTGAAGAAATTGCTTGCTGTTGCAATACAAATACTGGAATTTCCAGTATCAAAATCCTCGGAGCAGGCTGTAAGTCCTGTCACGAACAGTATGAAAACACAAAAGTCGCTGTCAAGGCGCTGGGACTGGACCTGGAAGTGGAGTATATCACCGATATGGAGAAGGTTATGGCATACGGTGTCATGTCTATGCCTGCAATCGTGGTGAATGAAAAAGTCGTTTCCATGGGCAAGGTTCTCAAAAGCGCTGATGTGGAGAAACTGCTCCATAAGCTCGGCGTTTAAGAGAAGGTGGTCATATGAAGAATGAAAAAAATGCAATTAATGTATTTCAAAAGTACCTGACGGTTTGGGTGCTGCTCTGTATGGCAGTCGGCATCCTGATCGGGCGTTTTCTGCCGCAGATACCTGCTTTTCTGAACCAATTTGAATATGCCAAAGTGTCCATCCCTATGGCAATTTTGATTTGGCTGATGATTTACCCAATGATGATGAAGGTGGATTTCCAGAGCATAAAGAATGTTGGGAAGAACCCGAAAGGGCTTTTCGTGACCTGGATTACCAATTGGCTGATTAAACCGTTCACCATGTATGGGATTGCAAGCCTGTTTTTCTTTGTCATATTCAAAGCATTTATCACCCCGGAACTTGCAACGGAATATCTCGCTGGTGCCGTTTTGTTGGGAGCGGCTCCTTGTACGGCCATGGTATTTGTATGGAGTACATTGACAAAAGGTGATCCGGCATATACGCTGGTGCAGGTTGCAACCAACGATCTGATTATTTTATTTGCCTTTGTTCCTATTGTGAAGTTTCTCCTCGGTGTGTCGAATGTGTCTGTGCCGTGGGATACGCTGATTCTTTCCGTTGTATTATTTGTAGTGATTCCACTGGCAGGTGGTATCCTGACCCGTTCTCTGGTGATTAGGAAGCATGGAAAAGACTACTTTGAAAACACCTTTGTAAAGAAATTCGATGGTATTACCACCATTGGATTGCTTCTGACATTGGTGATGATCTTCTCGTTTCAGGGCAATATTATTCTGGAAAATCCGCTGCATATTGTTCTGATTGCGGTTCCGCTGGTGCTACAGACGTTCCTGATTTTTGCGATTGCGTATGTGGCCTGCCACATCCTGAAGCTGCCACATAAAATAGCAGCACCTGCCGGAATGATCGGCGCATCAAACTTTTTTGAGCTGGCGGTTGCTGTAGCGATAGCATTGTTTGGAACAACTTCACCTGCAGCGCTGGCTACCACGGTTGGTGTTTTAACTGAGGTTCCTGTCATGCTGTTTCTCGTAAAAATCGCTAACAACACGAAAGGATGGTTCGATCATGAGTAAACCAAAGGTGGCATTTATCTGTGTCCATAATTCCTGCCGCAGTCAGATTGCAGAAGCACTTGGGAAATATCTTGCCTCAGATGTATTTGAAAGCTATTCTGCCGGAACAGAGACAAAACCTCAGATCAACCAAGATGCAGTTCGTATTATGAAAGAACTGTACGGCATAGATATGGAAAAAACACAGTATTCCAAATTAATCAGTGAAATTCCTGAACCTGATATTGCAATCTCTATGGGGTGTAATGTGGGATGCCCATTTATTGGGAGACCATTTGATGACAATTGGGGATTGGACGATCCGACAGGAAAAAGCGATGAGGAATTCATCAAGATTATCAAAGAGATTGAAAATAACATACAAAAAATGAAAATAAGTATGAACTAATGCAGTGTTTGATGAAATTTTTGCATGGTCGATTCTTGACAGGCATTAAATAATAGGTACAAAGAGATATTGCCCAGCGTGTGATATCTCTTTTTTAATGGAAGAAATAGGATACTCTGCATATTCTGTTAGAATGAAGAGTAGCCTAGAGCAGGAACTTGACTGAGGGGGTACAACAGGGGGCAGCGTTACATTATATCAAAATGGTGGTTACGATGCCTCCTGTCTGTGTGGTTATTTTCCACTGCTTTTCCATCGTTTTTTAGGTTCATATTTCCCACATCCATCACAGGTTTGAGGCCAGTTGATTTTCCATTCAAAGTATTCATCTCTGGTAATCTCACCGGAATTCAGTTCATTTTTTCTGAGAACCCATTCTTTCATAAAATCATTGAGAACCCCATAATTAAACCACATGCCAACAGGTGGATGAGCAGGCCAATTATCGGAATCATGGTAACGGACAGCAGTATCCTCACTGGAATTACATCTTTCACCCGGATAAGTTTCTAATTGAAAGAGGTTGATTGCCGATGGGTTAAATTCATCTATCCAGAACAGAATTTCCATAAGTTCAGAAGCATCCATAGTAGTCGGTTCATGCAGTGTAAGAGGATTTACATCCAAAATCTTAGCCATTTCAGTTACCAGATCTTTACGTGGAACCCGGTAGTTGGTTTCATATTGGGCAAGGCGGTTTGCACCCTTACCACCCCAGCCAAGAGCAGCACCAAGTTCTGCCTGTGTCATATTCCGGAATGTCCGGATTTTTTTTATTTTATCTCCAATCGTCATATCAGATTTCCTGCTTTCTTTTTGATAATTTCATTTTACTACCAAATACATTGAATGTAAACAGAAACTTTCGCATTTAAGCGAATGAAAAACTTGACATTAACATTAAAGCGAAATATAATAGCGGTAAGATAAGGTTCGCATTAAAGCGAATAAAAAGAGGCAGATGCAAACTCTTTATGAATTACTCAAAAAGGGATGTCAAAAGTGCCTCTGTGAAACCTTATTAGTGAGAGGATTTTTTGAATAGAACAACATTTTGGTATTTCTGAGCTGTAATAGTGAAGGAACATTCAAAAAATCTTTTGTACCTTGAAAGTTGAATGAGCTGTATGATCTGCTAACACAGATGCCATGACCTTGTAAATATTTTACAGGCGAGCATCGAAGATACTCCGGAAACGACTGGTAAGTTTGCGAAGAAGCTGCCAGTAATCAGAAATATTTTGATAGAGGTCAGTTGTAACACTGACAGCAGATGATACGAATGGAAGCCAAACGCCGAACAGAATATGCAGTGCTATAGAAAGATATCAGGAACATGAAAATATGCAGACAGAAAAGGTAAGGTGATGTGGATGAGAAAATTGCAGGTATAGGACGACTTATAGAAGGAATATGTTGGAAAAGAGGTGAGCATCATGGTGAATCAGTCATTGATAGACTCCAGTGTTGAACTGGAGCAGCTAAAAGATATTGAGGAATTAACTCCTGATATGGATAGAACAATTTCAGAAAAGGTGGAAACATTTCTGGATAAATCCGGTGATCAGCCATATGCTCACATGAATGAAGGGTATGTGGTAGTTGTGCAGATGACAGGAGAAATGGATGCGACAGATGCACTCAGTGACTATCTCAGAAAAAGAACGGAGTTGATGTATTAGATGCATGTCTTGAAAAAATATCTTGCGAAGAAACAGATGTTATGTTAATGTGAGGTCAGGGAAAATGAACGTGATACATGGTTTCTGACTTCGATTCAATGAGTAAGTAAGTTAGGAGCGATGTAAAATGGAACAGATGCAAATGAATACGCCAGATATATACGATGCTGCTTTGTATCTTCGCCTGTCCAGAGATGACTTGGAAGATGGAAGTACAAAGACGGAAAGCAATAGCATCGCAAATCAGAGGGAGTTACTTCGGAGCTTTGTAAAAAGCCAGCCGGATATTCAGATCTTTGATATATATGTGGACGATGGATACTCGGGAGGAAATTTTGACAGGCCCGAGTTCAAACGAATGACAACTGATATAGAAGCTGGGAAAGTAAACTGTGTAATTGTAAAAGACTTGTCCAGATTCGGAAGAGAATATATAGAAGCCGGGCGTTGGATCGAAAAGACCTACCCGGCTTTAAATGTGCGCTTTATTTCGGTTACAGACCAGTTTGACAGCAAAACAGCTGATTTTTCAGAGAAGTCATTTGTTGTTCCAATCAAGAATTTTGTAAATGAAAGTTATTGCCGGGACATTTCCGGTAAAGTGCGGAGTCACCAGAAAATCAAGCGTGAAAAAGGTGAATTTATTGGAGCCTTTGCACCATATGGATACTGTAAAGATCCCGAAAATAAGAACTGTCTTGTGGTAGATGTTTATGCAGCAGATATTGTGAGAAAAATATTTGCCTGGAAGATTGAGGGATTCAGTCTTGGGGCGATTGCAGAAAAGCTGAATGTACGTCATGTGCAGTCGCCAAAAGAATATAAGATAGCAAATGGCGAAAATTATAATGCAGGTTTTCAGGGAACGGACACGCCGAAGTGGTCAGCAGTGCAGATTAAAAGGATTCTGACCAATGAAGTTTATATTGGCAACATGGTTCAGGGCAAGCAGGAACGTATCAGCTATAAAGTAAAGCAACGTCTGGATAAGCCGGAATCGGAATGGGTGAAAGTGAAAAATACACATCCGGCAATCATTAAACAGAATGACTTTGATGTGGTGCAGAGGCTCCTTCAATATGACGGCAGAGCTTCAAAAACATCAGATAGTTCCAGCTTCTTTGCAGGTTTTCTGTTTTGCGGAGACTGTGGGGTACCGATGATACGAAGAGTAAACCGGTATAAGGGAAAGGAAAAAGCCTTTTACATTTGTCAGACAAAGAATAAAGGCGGAGATTGTACCCGCCACAGTATTCCGGAGGAAGTGTTAAAAAGGATTGTGTTGAAAGAAATTCAGACGTACACAGCACTTTTTGTTGATTATGAAATGATCATGGAAGAACTTCATCAAATGGAAGTTAGCTATGATCAGGTCATCAGTTATGATACGCAGATAGCAAGGCTGCAGGAAGAATACAGCAAATGTTATAGCCTGAAGGTTTCTCTGAATGATGATTTGAAATCAGGGATGATTACAAAAGAAGAGTTCGATGATTTTCGGGAAACCTATGGGAAGAAATGCGAGGAACTGGAGCAGATGATTGAACACCAGAAAAAGCTGGTTAAGCAGATGTTTGAAGGTGGAGTTTCAGCTACGATTCAATTAGAGGACTGGAAGAAATCTCTGGAAATTAAAGAATTGGATCGTACATTGCTGGCACTGACTGTAGATAAAATCTATATCTATGAAAATAAGCAGATTAAAATTTTGCTTCGATATCAGGATGTGATTGAAAAAATGCAAGTCATAAAACGATTCTATACAGAACACCAGACAGGGTGCAGGAAAGAGGTGGGATAAATGGCAAGAACAGCAAGAAGATATGAGAAACAGACAGAGAAGAAAAGATATCAGATTCCGGTGTACAGGGCTGCGATTTATGCCAGATTATCCGTGGATACTGATGAAAGAAAGTCGGAATCAATTGAAACACAGGTAAAACTGATGAAAGAGTTTATTCAGAAGTACAATGCAGAAGCGAACAAAGAAGATGAGCTGGTTGTATATGATATTTATTCTGATCTTGGAAAAACCGGAACGAATTTTGAGAGAGCTGGATTTGAGAGAATGATGAATGATGTCAGAGAGGGCAAGATCAACTGTATTCTGGTAAAAGATTTTTCCAGATTTGGAAGAAACTATATTGAGACAGGAAATTATCTGGAAAAGATATTGCCATTCATGAAAGTGCGGTTTATTTCTGTATGCGATCATTATGATTCATTTGCAACGAATGCAAAAAATCAGGAGTTGTCCATGAATATCAAGAATCTGGTCAATGACGCATATGCCAAGGATATTTCTGAAAAAGAACGGGCAGCAAAGCGGATTGCACAGAAAAATGGTGAGTATGTAGGATCTATAGCTCCGTATGGGTATCGTTGTAAAAAAGTAGATGGAATTTACAAGTTAATTGTAGATACGGAAGCTGCAAAGATAGTCCGCAGGATTTTTGAAGAATACGCTGCGGGTGAGAGTATTCAGCATATTATTGATGGTTTGTTTGAAGATGGTGTGCATCGTATTTCTGATTATAACCAGTATCATCATGTGTACTGCCAAGAGGGAGAAAAGCTGCACCAGTGGGGAAATTCCTCTATTCGTGCAGTGCTGAGCCGGAATAATTATTATGGTGATCTGGTTCAGAGGAAATATGAATCCAGATTCCAGAGAGGCGAAAAATGGTGTGACGTACTGGATGAAAATCAGTGGATTATTACGCCAAATGCTCATGAACCGATTATCAGTCGGGAACTGTTTGAAAAGGCACAGATTCGATTAAAAGCGGCACAGGAAGCGAGAAATACAGTAGGGTGGGAAGATGATGAAAGAGCCTTTTACAATGTATTCTATTGCGGTGACTGTAAGCGGAAAATGTGTACAGGCAGATCAAAGGGCTGTGTGCATTACTATTGTAATGCTGCTCAGTATCGGGATGAAAGAAGATGCAGTTATAAATCTATCTCAGAGGATAAACTGCAGAAAATTGTCCGTTCAGAACTGACAAGGCAATTTCAGTTATCCGGATTGCGGAAAAAAGATATGTCAGCTATGAGTAATGTAGTATTCTCAGCGAAAATCGAAGAAATTCAAAATGAAATGAAAATGCTGGATCAAGACTGTGAAAAGCGTTCAGAAAAACTTGCTCAGACATTTATGCAGTATAAAGATGGAAAACTTTCCAGAGAGGCATATATGGAAATGAGAGATGAACGGAATAATTGGAAGGAATTCTGCGAGGAACGAAAAAAGACTCTGGAGCAGAAGGTACGAAGATTGCAAAAGCAGCAAAAAGAAGAATCCAGGTTTTTGAGAAGTCTTTTGGAGTTGGAAGGTACGACCAGAATCAATGCGGAGCTTGCAGAAGGATTGATTGAAAGCATGTATCTGTATGGAGATGGCAGACTGGAGATCAATTTTCGGTTTAAGGGGGCGATAGCACATGAGTGATCAGAAATTGATTGTCGGATATTATCGTCTTTCTATGGAAGATGATTCTGAAGGAGAAAGCAACAGTATCATCAATCAAAGAAAACTGGTGAAGGACTATATTTCCAATATTCCGGAGCTTGCGGCTATGCCATTTCAGGAGTTTTATGATGATGGATATTCCGGCTCCAGTATGGAGCGTCCGGCAATCAAGCAGGTGTTGGAACTTGCCAGAGAGAATAAGGTACAGTGCATTGTAGTAAAAGACTTCTCCCGATTTGCCAGAAATTATATCGAAATGGGAACTTATCTGGAGCAGATCTTTCCATTTCTGGGAGTCCGTTTTATATCTATTTCAGACCATTATGATTCCAAGGACTACCGGGGAAAAAGTTCTGATATAGAAGTACAGTTTAAAGGTCTGATTGCAGATTTTTATGTAAAAGATCAGTCAGTAAAAGTGAAAGCTGCAGTTAGTACCAAGAGAGGCAATGGAGAGTATTGCTGCGGCTCTGCACCGTATGGCTATCGGATAAATCCTGAGAATAAGAAAGAATTGCTGATTGTAGAAGATGAAGCGGAGGTAATCCGCAGAGTGTTTGAATTAACCAATCAACGATATTCTAAGATGGATATTTGTCGATTATTCAATGAAGAAGGAGTGCTCACACCATTGCAGTCTATGAGCAGACGGCAGAAGTCAGATAGCAAGAAAGCATCATCGAGAGGATTGCAGTGGACGAATGACATGATACGGAAGATTCTAAATGACAGGAATTACATCGGCTGTATGGTTTATGGAAAGACGAAGATTCCAGATCCCGGCACAGGAAAGGAAGTCCCTGTGCCGAGAAATCAGTGGAAAGTGATGGAAAACCACCATGAGCCGATTGTGTCGAAAGAAACTTTTGAAAAGGCACAATCCCTGCAGATCAGGCATACCAGAAAAAGTAAGTTCGACAGGGAAACTACTTTATTAAGCGGTTATGTGAAATGTGGAACGTGCAGAAGAAATCTCACTGGAAGTAAAAGACTGCATGGACACATTCTTTATAGCTGTGCTTATAGCCAGGGAAAAGAGGATACAGGATGCTTTGCCGGAAAGGCAGATGATAAAATGCTGGAGTATATCGTGCTGAATGAAATAAAGGCATACTTACGGCAGAACATCACTCGGGAGCAGATGCAGCAGTCTATGAGAGAACAGCATGAGGATAATATCAAAGCATATAAAGCGGAGAGTGTGGATTGTGAGAAACGTCAGGAACAGATAAAGATTCAGAATCGTCAGAATTATGAAAAGTACCATGAAGGGCAGATGGATCAGAAACAGTTTATGGAAGCCAAGAAGCAGTTGGAAGAAGAAAGAGAACAACTGCAAAGACGAGTACAGGAATTGGAAGAACTGATCAGTGGTGAGAAAGAAATTCTGATGAAGAGGAATGTTCCGGTGGAGCAGATGATGGAGTATTTAGGATATGAGAGGCTGACACCGGAGATGCTGGAGAAGTATGTGCAGGGGATATATGTGTATGATGATGGACGGGTGGAGGTGGAGTGGAAGTGAAGAAAAAATATTAGTTATGTTCATTTTATGGAGCTCTGAAAGATT
>JBJEMC010000076.1:0-14869 GCA_051879475.1 Muricoprocola sp.
GCAAGCAGAACTCTATTTTGTTCCTTTGTCCCGATAAGAATAAGAAAACTGCAAGGGAGATAATATGATTTACGAAAATTGTGTACATGGGATTTTTGAGAGCCGTTCCAATCGGTTTATAGCCCGGGTCTGGGTGGAAGGAGTGCTGGAGACAGTACATGTAAAAAATACGGGGCGTCTGGGAGAACTGCTATTAAAAGGGACAGAAGTTGTTCTGCAAAAAGCATCAGATCCTAAAAGAAAGACAAAGTATGATTTGGTCTCAGTCTATAGAGAAAAACTTGGCTGGGTGAATATTGACAGCCAGGTGCCAAACAAACTGGTGCTGGAATGGCTGAAAAAACAGGATTTTACATTTATCAAGCCGGAATATTCCTATGGAGATTCCAGGCTGGATTTCTATATGGAGAAAGGCAATGAAAAATATCTGATGGAAGTAAAGGGATGTACCCTGGAAATGGAAGGAAAAGGCTGGTTTCCGGATGCGGTTTCAACCAGAGCAAAAAGACATGAACTGGAATTGGCTTCAGCTGTAAAACAGGGATATCATTGTATAACAGCATTTGTAATTGCTATGAACGGTGTCAGGGAAGTCTGCCCGAATGAAAAGAAGGATCCGGAATTTGCGAAGGCCTATCAGTTTGCCAGACAACAGGGGGTACAGACCTGGTATTTTGCATGTGAGGTAACAGATCATACTATTGAAGTGCAAAGCGTTATAAAATGATATGACGCAAAATTTTCTCTGTCAGAATTTCATGTCCCCAGGAAGTCAGATGTATTCCATCGGTGGTGACTGCGTCATAACCATATTGCAGTGCAAGTTCATTTAGATCAGCATGAAGCGGAAGAAAAGGGATTCCCTTTTCTTCTGTTTGTTTTTTTATGATGTTTTCCGCCTCTGTTACGGAAGGCATCCAGTGGATTCTCCTGGCAGGATGAGGAAACAGAAATGGACCGCTGCAGAGCAGGGAAGCCTGACTCTGGGATAACTGGTCAAGAATACAGTGAAAATTCTCAGCAAAGTGTAATTTTTCTAAAGTTGTTCCGGTATTCATGGCGACTCCCACATCATTGATTCCGATGAGCAGGTGGATAAAATCTGGTTTCGTCTCTTCGAGTACTTGAGAAAGAATACGAAGAAGCGCAGAGGTAGTAAAACCATCCTGTCCCTTGTTTATGCATTTATAATCCAGTCCATGTGAAGTGAAATGGTTCTGCAAAAGGTAGACGAAACCATTTCCAAGGTTCTGATATTCAGGAAGCCAGAGATGCTCTGCATCCGTAATGCTGTCTCCAAGAAAAAGAAAAGTACTCATGATAAAATCTCCTGGTAAAATAAACTCAAGATTTGACGAAATCTGTTTCTGTTATTATAATATGATTGCAGTGTCAAAAGTACAAATCCACGACATGCTTGCATGTTTGATATTCTAATCATAATACAGCAAAGGCAAAAGAACAAGAAAAGAGTGAGAAGATGAACAAAAAAGAAATAGCAGAAATAAAAAAGCAATACACCCAGGAAAGATGCCCTGCAACAAGAATCTGCGGGTGTTATGTAGATGGGGAAAAAAATAAACAGACGCAGTTCGGAGAATCTTTTTTAGCACTTCCAGAGGAAGAGTTCTTTAAATATTTGAATATCTTCCGGAAACTGTTGTCCGGTACTATTGGGAAAAACCTTCTGAATATGGAATTTCCCCTGGCAACGGAACTGGAAGGCGGAACCCATGAGCTGTTGATGAAGCTGAAATACAGCGGGCTTAAGGATGATGGCTTGCTGGAAGAATTTTATGATAAAGTCATTGACTCCTATTATTATACGGGAAATTATCTGATTTTGCTGCTGTATGGGGTATATGATATTCCGGGAAAGGGATCTGATAATCTGGAGATGGATGATGCATCAGATGAAATCTATGAACATATTATGTGCTGCATCTGTCCGGTAAATTTATCCAAGCCCTGCCTGTCCTACAATGCTATGGAGAAATGCTTTGAAAGCCACATTCAGGACTGGATCGTGGATATGCCTAAGATTGGATTCCTGTTTCCTGCATTTCAGGACAGAAGTGCAGACATACATAGTCTGTTATATTATGCTTCCAAACCGGAGGATCCGGGAACAGATTTTGTAGACAATGTTTTAGGTTGTACAATGCCTATGACAGCAGGGGCACAGAAAGAAACTTTCCAGAATCTCATCGAGGAAGCCCTGGGAGACGAGTGTACTTATGAGATGGTGCGTACTATTCATGAAAATCTGTATGAGATGATAGAAGAACAGAAGGATGAGCCGGAGCCATTAAAACTGGATAAAGGAAATGTCAGAAGAGTATTGGAACAAAGCGGTGTCGCAGATGAGCAAATGTTGGAATTTGATCAAAAGTATGAGGAAAACACTGGAGAAGAGGAATCCTTTGTAGCTGAAAATGTAGTAAATACCAGAAAGTTTGAGATTAAAACACCGGATATCGTAATCCAGGTAAGCCCTGAAAGAACAGACCTGGTGGAAACAAAGGAGATAGATGGGAAAAAGTATCTTGTTATTGAATTAAATGATGATGTACAGGTAAATGGCATATCCCTTGCCCATACCAGAGGTACAAAATGAAAAAACAGATTGAATCCTACGTAACGGAAGAAATGAATCTGGAAAGGTTTCTTTGCAGAGAGCTGGGGATGACAAAACGCCAGATCCGCCAGGCAAAATACAGAGAATCAGGAATCTGTGTCAACGGTGTCCGAAGCAGGGTGACAACTGGATTAAAGCCTGGAGATCTGGTAAGTGTTCTTCTGGAAGAGAATAATCAGGAATCTTCACAGCTTGTATCGAGAGACGGAAGACTACGAATCTTATATGAGGATGAAGATATCCTGGCAGTGGATAAACCATCTGGGGTGGTAGTGCATCCATCTCATGGCCATTACGAAGATTCTCTTTCAAACATGGTTGTCGGATATTTCAGAGAAAAAGGCATTTCTGCTGTTATCCGGCCGGTTGGCAGACTGGATAAGGATACTTCCGGTATTGTATTGTTTGCCAAAAATCAGGTGGCAGCATCCAGACTGATACAGCAAAAAGTATCGGGGGATTTTTCTAAAGAGTATCTGGCACTGGTGCAGGGGCATCCTGTGCCGGAAAAGAATACAATCTGTACAGATTTGATAAAAGATCCTGACAGCCTCATGAAGATGAAAGTTACAGAGAAAGGCTTGCAGGCTGTTACGCATTATGAGGTGTTAGAAAAATTTGAAGGGCATTCGCTGGTACATGTTATCATTGAAACCGGGCGCACGCACCAGATAAGGGTACATATGGCATCCATAGGATATCCACTTTTGGGAGATACATTATATGGTACAGACTTATCCATGAAACGGACGGCATTACATGCAGTGGCCTGTCATTTTTTGCAGCCTTTTACAAAAGAAAAAATCTCCCTTGAGGCAGAAATCCCTGAGGATATGAAAAACCTGGGAATTCGATGCTTTAAATGACCGTTTTCAACAGCGATAAGCATCGATCTGCAAATGACTTGATTTTTCGATGCTTTGTATCATTTGATTATGTCTCAAATGGCATTGAGAACAGCACTTTTAAGAATCGCAATTCCACAGGAGAATTCGGATAACGCAATTGTTTGTCATAATTTTTTACAATATAAAAAAGGAGCTATCAGAACTGATAACTCCTTGTACGTGTGTTAGAGGATTCGAACCCCCGACCTTTTGGTCCGTAGCCAAACGCTCTATCCAGCTGAGCTAAACACACATATTTCTTTCGAACAAAACATATTCTATATCTTTCGAACCTGTTTGTCAATACTTTTTTAAAAATAAATAAATTATTTTTCCTGCACTTGATTATTCCGTCATTAGGTAGTAAGATAAAATCAGATTTTTCACGTATACAGCGTAACTAGAAAAACGGAAAAAGGGGATTACACCATGGCGAATGAAAGAGAAGAGGCATTAAAGAAATTATTAGTGTCCAACGACTTTAAAGAGGAATCTTATGAGGAAGTACCTGTTCAGGATTTGATTATCCTTAAGAATTCCGCAGCTTCTATGAAGGAAAAAAATGCAGAGGCAGAACAGGCTGCACTGTTTTTTGAAAAAAGAGAAGAATTTTTCATGCATGTGATTTTAAGAAGATTACAGAAGATAGAGACAATGTACTGCATCATTACAAAGGCAACAAATCTGCCTTTCGTTCATTGTGATGAAGAAACCTGTAATGACCAGGTATGGATTTTCTCAGATGAGAGATTTGCAAAGAAAGCAGCATTTCAGGAAATGCAGAATAAACGGGAAGTTCTTGTTGCAAAGATTGAAAACAGCCAGTTTCTGACCTTCTATACCAGCCTGTTTTCACTTGGAATCAATGAAATTTTATTAGATAAAGGTGCAAACGCAGTGGCATTTGATCTGGACAAGCTTGTGAAAAAACCAGATTTATCTGCGATTCCGGTGGAAAAAAGGCCAATTGAAAACCCGGAACTTGTACTGACAGGAACCTATTTTGCGCAGGAAAGAGCCCTTCCGGAAGATATCAGAAATCAGAAAACCTTAAAAGAGTTACAGGAAGAATTGATTGCAAATGTGAGAAGAGGAAAGCTCCTTCTTCCTGTTCAGGCACCGGAAGATGGCGGACAGATTGATCCAAAGAATATGCGTCTTCCTCTTATGAAGATGAAAAATGGCGACAGCTATCAGCCGGTATTCTCAGATGCTGGAGAGTTCCAGAGATTTAACAGAGAGAAGAAATTCCATGCCATCGCTATTGAAAGTGATAAACTGAAACGAATAATGAAAGAAGATATCAAGGGCATTATGCTGAATCCTACGACGTTACGTCTCGTGATTCCGAAACAAAGCCTTTAAAAGTTAGTTGACTTTTTCTGTGAAAGGTGATATTCTACTTCTACAGCGAAAAATCAAATGCTAAGAAGAGGATTAGTACACTTATAATTGATTACAGAAAGCTGCCGGGTGATGCGAGACAGTAGAGAGAGTATGTGGAACTGCCCTTGGAGCAGCTGCCCGAAATTGGTTACAGATAGGAACTGAGAGTAGACGCAGTCGGAAGTCCTGACCGTTATCCGGGTAAGATATAAGATTTATAGAATCCGTATCTGATGAGAGTATGAAGCAATTCATAAATTAGAGTGGTACCGCGTAGGACAAAGAGTCTTTCGTCTCTAATGACATTTTATGTCATTAGAGACTTTTTTTGCATTATGAAAGCTGCTTGCAGCGAAACAAAATACAGTAGAATGAGTATAGAGGAGAAAACAAAATGAAGAATTTTGAAAAGTATACCAGACAATATTTTTTACCACCAACAGAATGCATGGACTGGGCAAAGAAAGATCACATTGAAAAGGCTCCGATCTGGTGCAGTGTTGACCTTCGTGACGGCAACCAGGCTCTGATCGTACCAATGAATTTGCAGCAGAAGATCGATTTCTTTAAATTGCTGGTAAAGATTGGATTTAAAGAAATCGAAGTAGGATTTCCGGCAGCTTCCGAGACAGAATATCAGTTTTTACGTGCACTGATCGAACAGGATCTGATTCCGGACGATGTTACAATTCAGGTACTGACTCAGGCAAGAGAACATATTATCAAAAAGACCTTTGAAGCACTCAAAGGTGCTAAAAAAGCAGTCGTACATGTATATAATTCTACATCTGTAGCACAGCGTGAACAGGTATTCCGCAAATCCAAAGAAGAAATCCTGAAAATTGCCGTAGATGGTGCAGCGCTCCTGAAGAAACTGGCAGATGAGACAGAAGGAAACTTCTCTTTTGAATACAGCCCGGAAAGCTTTACAGGCACAGAGATGGAATATGCCCTGGAAGTATGTAATGCAGTGCTGGATGTATGGCAGCCGACACCGGAGAATAAAGTGATCATCAACCTTCCAAGTACGGTTCAGCATTCCATGTCACACGTATATGCAAGCCAGATTGAATATATGAGCAAGAATCTGAAATATCGTGAGAACGTACTGCTTTCTCTTCATCCACACAATGATCGTGGTTCAGGAGTCAGTGATGCAGAAATGGGTATTTTGGCAGGCGCAGACAGAATAGAGGGAACACTTTTTGGAAATGGAGAAAGAACAGGTAACGTAGACATTGTTACACTGGCCATGAATATGTATTCTCAGGGTGTTGATCCGGAACTTGATTTCTCAAATATGCTTGAAATCTGTGAAGAATATGAAAAATATACAGGTATGAATATTGACCTTAGAAGTCCATATGCCGGTGGTCTTGTATTTGCGGCATTCTCTGGTTCTCATCAGGATGCAATTGCAAAGGGAATGAAATACAGAGTAGAAAATGAATGTGAGAAGTGGACTGTACCATATCTGCCAATCGATCCTACTGATATTGGAAGACATTACGAAGCAGATGTGATCCGTATCAACAGTCAGTCCGGAAAAGGTGGCGTAGGTTATATCCTGGAACAGTACTATGGCTTAAATCTGCCGGCCAAGATGCGCGAAGCTATGGGATATGCTGCAAAAGCAGTTTCCGATGAAAAAGAAAAAGAACTTGTACCAGATGAAATCTTTGAACTCTTCAAGAGCAGATATGAAGAAATCAAAGCTCCGTATAACCTTACAGAAGTACACTTCAAACAACATAACGGTATTATTGCAGAAGCAACGGTTTACTATAATGGAGATAAGAAAGTGGCAGTAGCATCCGGAAATGGACGTCTCAATGCAGTAAGCAATGCGATGAAAAAACAGTTCCGTCTGGAATACGATCTGGTTACTTATCAGGAACATGCATTGGAAGCAAGCTCCAGTTCCAGAGCCATTGCCTATGTTGGAATCAAGGACAAGAACGACAAGCTGTTCTGGGGTGCCGGTCTTGATCAGGATATTATCCGTGCATCCATCAATGCACTTATGAATGCCATCAACAATATGTGCCTTGGCATTCAATAACAAAATGTCAGAAATGATCGAAGATTGTTTCAAAAATATTACAAATAAAAATGCGGAATTTGTCTTTAAAAAACAGATTCTGCATTTTTTTCACATATAAATATGAAAAAAGTAAAACAATATGTTACGAAAATATGAAATAAATGTTGACATTATTAATAAAAAGAAATAAAATAAACACTAATGGGAGTATAATACTATGAAGAAAGGAAATCGTTACTGAAACGAGTGAACAGTAACAGGGAAACTGCATATGGAAGTGTGGAATACGCTTCTGAAGGTAATGTATGATCGGGGATTACGCCCTGCCAGACGTCGCTATAAGAAGTATTCTGCTGTATTACCTGCCATGTTTGGGGTTGTATTGGTATTTCTGTGCGCATTAGGGGTAAGCGGGGGAAGCAGAGCACTGATAAGAACAAATTCCGGCAGACGGATAGCTGAAAAACTCGGCATGGGGGAAGTTCAGGCTGCTCAGACTCTGGAAACAGAGAATATACAGTCTGGCGTGATGGGAGTTGTGAAAGGTGCAATGACCATGAATCAATATTCCCAGGCAGCAAATGCAATAGAGATGTCAAGTGCAAACGAAGAAATCCTGATCGGTGCGGCCAGGGCCAGCCGGTCAGAAGTGATGAGAAGCACAGTAGAAAAGGGTACCAAAGAATCTGCAAAAGAGGTATTTTCGCAGGCAAAGCAGCTGATCAGGGAGACACAGATGCCTGCCAGTGAATACAATACACTTTTGAGGATCGTGGAAGCAGAAGCAACAGGGGAAGATCTGGAGGGCAAGATGTTGATTGCCAATGTAATTCTGAACCGGGTTGCGGATGAGAGATTTCCGGATACGATTGAAGAAGTAGTATGGCAGGAAGTAGATGGCTGTGTACAGTTTCAACCGACATATGACGGGAGATTCTATACCGTTGAGATCAGCGATGATACCATCGAGGCAGTTGACCGAGTGCTGGCAGGAGAAGATCAGTCACAGGGAGCATTATACTTTATGGCAAGAATGTCATCGGAGGAATATAATGTAAACTGGTTTGATGAAAACCTGATTCCCCTGTTCCGGCATGGAGGACATGAGTATTATACATTATCGAAAGAGGCAATTGTGTCATGAGAAGGGCAGCTTACGCTGCTCTTCTTTGCCGCTATACGGCTAATCCTTCGGAGATGGCTTTTTCATTGCAGATCTCGGGTTTTGCCAGGCAAAACACCTCGCGGAACAGTGGCACCTGAACTGTAACCCGAGAGTGTTACTGTTCACATACGTTCCAGTAACGATGAAAAAGCCATGCAAAATCACCTTCGGTGATGGCTTTTTCATTGCAGACCTCGGGTTTTGCCCAGCAAAACACCTCGCGGAATAGTGACACCTGAACAGTAACCCGAGAGTTCTGTAAGCAGAACTCTATTTTATTGCATAGTTGCATAGCAAAAAAAGGTGTGTTATACTCAAGAAAACCATGATTGAGCAGATTACATAACCATGGTTTGAGGAGAAGAAAAGGAATAGGTGAAAGATATGAATTTAAATTACAGGAGCACAAGAACACCTGGCGTTTCAGTGCCTGCTTCTTGGGCAATTTTAAAAGGACTGGCTGATGACGGAGGATTATTTGTTCCGGAGAGAATCCCTGCGCTGGATGTGACAATGGAGAAACTGGCAGGAATGACTTATCAGGAAACCGCATATGAAGTAATGAAGCTGTATTTTACAGATTTTACAGAAGAAGAACTGAAAAACTGTATTACAAAGGCTTATGATGAAAAATTTGATACAGAAAAGATCGCACCACTTCGCAAAGAAGATGGAACCTTTTATCTGGAATTGTTCCATGGAGCTACCATTGCGTTCAAGGATATGGCATTATCTATTTTGCCGCATCTGCTGACAACTTCTGCAAAGAAGAACCATGTGGAAAATGAGATCGTAATTCTGACAGCAACTTCCGGAGATACCGGAAAAGCAGCACTGGCAGGTTTTGCAGATGTTCCTGGAACAAGAATCATTGTTTTCTATCCGAAGGATGGTGTAAGCCCGATCCAGGAAAAACAGATGGTAACTCAGAAAGGTGCCAATACCTTTGTTGTGGGAATCAATGGAAACTTTGATGACGCACAGACAGGTGTAAAGAAGATTTTTGGAGATAAAGCTCTTGCAGAAGAAATGCAGGAAAAAGGTTTCCAGTTTTCTTCCGCAAATTCTATAAATATTGGCCGATTGATTCCACAGGTTGCCTATTATGTATATGCCTATGCACAGTTGCTGGCTGCAAAAGAAATAGAAAATGGAGAAGAGATCAACGTAGTAGTTCCGACCGGTAACTTTGGAAATATCCTTGCTGCATATTATGCAAAGAATATGGGCGTGCCGATTCGTAAACTGATCTGTGCTTCAAACGATAATAAAGTTCTGTATGATTTCTTTCAGACTGGAGAATATAATCGTAACAGAGAATTTGTCCTTACCACATCTCCTTCCATGGATATTCTGATTTCCAGTAACCTGGAGCGTCTGATCTATAAGATTGCCGGGGAAGATGCCGGAAAGACTCAGGAACTGATGACCTCTTTATCTGAAACAGGAAGATATGAGATCACGGAAGATATGAAAGAAAAACTGGGGGACTTTGTCAGCGGATATGCAACAGAAGAAGAGGTGGCAGAAGAGATTCATGAAATGTATGAAAAGACAGGATATGTCCTGGATCCCCATACGGCGGTTGCTTCTTATGTGAACAGGCAGTATCGCAAGAATCAGGGAGATACTACAAAGACTGTAATAGCCTCTACTGCCAGCCCATATAAATTTACAAGAAGTGTCATGAATGCCATTGATCAGAAATATGATGCAATGAAAGACTTTGAGCTTATTGATGAATTAAGTGTATTATCCAAAACAAAGATTCCGAATGCAATTGAAGAAATCCGTACTGCAAAGGTGCTTCACGATACAGTTGTTGAAGTAGATGGCATGAAAACAATTGTGAAGAAGATTCTTGGAATGTAGGGGAGGAAAATGATATGGATAGTATGACTTCATTTATGGATATATTGATCTGTTTTGGTGGTTTATATGTCTTATATGCTTATTTTCTTATGAGATTTAAGAAAGAACTGAAAGAGGGAATTGTGATTTCCAAGAATACTCCAATCAAAAAATGCAAAGATAAAGAGGGGTATATGAGAGAAATTCAGACAAAAGTACTCGTATTTGGTCTTGCAACGACGCTTTGCGGAGTACTTGGTATGGCAGAAAGCCGTTATCATTTTCTGGGAATGTATTATCTGGCTGTGATTGGTATATTCCTGGTAGTGACTGCCTGGTTTGCTTATTCACAGAAAAAGCTTACAGAAAAGTACTGGCCGACGGAAGTTCATTCCAAGAAAAAGAAGCGTACTTGACTTTTTGTCAGGAAGATGCGATAATGATGTAAGCAGCCTGGGATGTGCGATAACTTCTACTGTTTTGAACCTACATTTACTTTAAACGGGATTCCTATTATTGCCAATTGGATGTCAAGCCTCCATTTAGTCAGGGGAAGGCAGAAGAGAGGTTGCGGTTACCCACCTAGCATTGCTAGGAGTCAGAAGGTAGAGGCCGGCATTTTGGGTAGGTAAGAGAGCCGAAAGGCTCTCTTTTGATATATATGAGAGTTATTACTATTGGGAGGATATACTTATGGGAATAAAGATAAGTGAGTTTGGCAGATTATCTGATGGAAGAGAAGCAAAGTTAGTCACTATTACAAATCAGAATGGAATGACAATCAAAGTGACAAATTATGGGGCAACCCTGGTTTCTGCGATAGTTCCGGATAAGATGGGAAGAGCGGCAGATGTGATTCTTGGATATGCAGATGTAACAGATTATGCAAAGAACGGCGGTTTTCTTGGTGCCACGATTGGAAGAAGCGGAAATCGTATTGGAAAAGCAGAATTTGAATTAAATGGTGTAACATACCGATTAGATCAGAATGAAAATGGAAATAATTTACATAGCGGATATGCCGGATACAATACACTGATCTGGCAGATGCAGGTGAACGAAGAAACCGGCAGCGTAACCTTTACACATCACAGTCCAGATGGGGAACAGGGATATCCGGGAAACTTTGATGTATCCGTTACTTACACTCTGACAGACGAGAATGAGATCAAGATCCACTATGAAGGAATCTCAGATCAGGATACGATTGCGAATCTGACAAACCACAGCTACTTTAACCTGGAGGGACATGATTTTGGAAGCATCCTGGATCATGAACTTATGATTGATGCAGATGCATTTACAGTCGTAGATAATGAATCTATCCCGACTGGCGAAGTGCGTCTGGTAGAAGGTACCGTTTTTGATTTCAGAACTCCAAAGGCAATTGGAAAAGAAATTGAAGCAGATGAAGAACAGCTGAAATTTACCGGTGGATATGATCATAACTTTGTATTAAATACAGATGGAACCATGAAAAAAGTAGCAGAGGTAAAGGCACCTGTAAGCGGACGTAAGATGGAAGTATACACAGATTGCCTGGATGTACAGTTCTATGCAGGAAACTTTATCGAAGAGGCATGGATTGGAAAAGATGGAAAACCATATCAGAAGAGAAGTGGTTTCTGTCTGGAAACACAGTTTGCACCAGATGCTGTTCATCATGCAAACTTCCCATCTCCTGTTCTAAAAGCAGGAGAAAAGTACGATAGTACTACAATTTATAAATTTGTATAACGATTCAGAGCCATGCAAAGATTCATAAATCTACGTGCATGTGTGTGGGATGGTTAGTTAAAAAATGCGAAAGAAAGCGGAGATGAGAAATCATTTCCGCTTTCTTTCATCATAGGAGGAGTATGAGGAAAAATCTGTTTCTTGTGACGGTGATTGTTTTATTATTGTTTGTCTACTTTCAGGAAACGCAGTCAGTTACAGACCCTGTGGAACAAGAGGCGTTTGAACAGGAAGCTTTTCAAACAGAAGCTTTCGAAACAGAAGATTTTAAAATAGAAGCTTTTCATGCAGATGAAATATCATTGCAGAACATTCGAGTCCTGATTTCCTCAGATAATTATCAAAGCCAGTATCATGACAGCATAAAAGTGGAATCGGACCAGGGAGCAGAGATTTGTTTTGGGGATGAGGTGCTTAATATGACACCGGATGAAGTTTTTACAGTAACGGCAGATATGAAGAAAGAGGCAAAAGAGGAGCCGGTCATTATTTATCCGGCAACGGGAGGAAATTTATATTTGCCGGAACTGATCAGAGCAAAGATGGGGGAAGGATATCAGGGGCATATGGAAATTTATTTTACAGATCAGGGGATTATCCTGATAAATGAATTGGAGCTGGAAGAGTACCTGAAAAATGTAGTTCCCAGTGAAATGCCTTCTGATTATCCCGAGGAAGCATTAAAGGCGCAGGCAATCTGTGCAAGGACATATGCTTTAAAGAGAACCAGAGAAGGAGAAAAGCTGGAAGGTCTTGCGGATCTTGATGACAGCGTATCTTATCAGGTTTATCATAATCAGGGAACATCAGAGCAGACAAATCGTGCTGTAGAAGAAACAAAAGGTATGGTTCTGGAAAAAGACGGAGAACTGATTGATGCACTGTATTATTCTACTTCCTGCGGACTGGATCTCAGGCTGGATTTGTCTGACGAAGCAGTCATGGAGACCTTTATGACCACAGATCAGATCAAGGCAGCGGAGTATCAGGAAACCTGGTTTCGTTGGAAGACCAGAATCTGGCTTTCCAGTCTTCCGGGAGAAGTAGAAGAACTTAACATAACAGAGCGCAGAAAAGATGGCGCAGTGATAAAAATGCAGGTGCGGTATTCATCTGGAGAAGAACCGATAGAAGGAGAATACAACATCCGGGAGTATCTGGCACAGGCATCACCGGAATATACTGTGCAGGATGGTAGCAAACGAAGCGATATGGAACTGTTGCCCAGTTCTTTTTTTATCATGAAACCGTATTATGAAGGGGAAAAGATTGTTGCATATGATCTTTTCGGAGGAGGATATGGTCATGGAATTGGACTAAGCCAAAATGGGGCAAAATGTATGGCAGAGGATGGATTTGCATGTGAAGATATTCTCAGGGCTTACTATGGAGAAGGTGTATATTGTTCCTGTGTTACTGTATCGCGAGGGTTTTCGTAAGAAAATCCTCGCGAGGCAGATATCTCTAAAGAATGAACATTCTGGCTGCAGCGACTTCTCGGACAGAGTGGCCGGTAAAGGACACAGTGTAAGGACCGGTCTGGATTACACCGGGATAGAAGCTGGCTCTGCGTGCACGATGGTGTTCTTTGAAGCAGATTTCCATTGTCAGAGTTTCGGGCACTTCCAGGTGGCATTGGTCACGGTGTAAGATACCATCTCTGGCACCTGCACGGATTCGGCGGCAGGCTTCTTCGGGGGTGATATTTATGGTTGCACTTCCCAGTCCCTCTTTTACAGCTACAGTTTCAATAGCAGGATCCCAGGAATGTACGTGATCACACAGAGCTGCGTCTCCGCTTAAGAATACGGAAGGAACGCCAAGCTCAGCGGCATAAAGAGCATGCATGAGAAATTCACTGCAGATCTGTCCGTTGAATTTGACGTAGTTGTTACCCAGATTCATAGTATGGCTCAGGGGATTTCCATCAAAGCCGGCAGGACTGTGATAACCTACAAAAAGAAGTGCATCAAAATCGGAATCAATTCCTCCAATCATGGAGTCAGGGCTGTTTGTCCAGTCGCGGATAAAACGGCACTGTTCGGGAAATCCGGTGATATCCATATTTCTTCCACTGTCATGGGCATCTTTGATATAGACAAGATCTGCACCGGCATCAATTGCACCGAGGGCAGCGGCAAGAGTTTCTTTTTTCATTTCTTCGGCTACAGACTCGTGTTCCGGGTCTCCCAGATTGGTGGATTCCCAGGATGTGGAGCCGGTGAGGCCTTCCAGATCTACACTGATATATACTTTCATAGTTAGTTTGTTCCTTTCTGTCAGTTTCGTGTTTTCGTTACAGTTTAGGTGCTACTGTTCCGCGAGGTGTTTTGTGAAACAAAACCTGAGGTCTGCAATGAAAAAGCCATCACCGCAGGTGATTTTGCATGGCTTTTTCATCGTTACTGGAACGCACGTGAACAGTACCATGTTTTCCGTGTTATTATGGTTAGATGTTTCGGCCTGCCTTCAGGCATCCATACGGTTATCTGATCCGCTGTAGCAAAGAAGCTTGCGGGCCAACGTATACTGAAGCAGGATACCGGTTTTCAGGCATGCCTCATCCAGTTCAAATTCAGCGGTGTGGAGCGGATGGATTTCCTGCTGGTTTGGAGCGGTACATCCCAGATGGTAAAATACTCCTGCTTTGGCGCTTTCCTGGAAAAAGGAGAAATCTTCCACACCAAGGCTTGGAGCATCTTTCCAGAAAATATTTTCTTTTCCAATCAGTTGGGATGCGTTTTCCACCACCAGATCTACCATGTCAGGATCATTGATCAGGGCATCATAGCCGGAATGGAAGAGGACTTCAGCTCTGCCACCGTAAGCGGCACATATTGCATCCGCCTGCGTACGGATATACTGTTTGGCTGCAGCTCGTGTTTGGGGATCCAGTGTACGCAGAGTTCCGCTCAGGGAAACATGGTCACAGATGATATTCTGTGCGGTTCCGCCCTGTATTTTACCGAAGGTAAGAACGGCACTGTTCAGGGGGGAAATCGTACGGCTGACCAGGGACTGCAGAGAGAGTACCAGATGAGAAGCAATCAGCAGGGCGTCAATACCGTTTTCAGGATATGCACCATGACTGCCTTTCCCAAATACATCAATATGCACCTCGTCACTGGATGCATTCAGTTTTCCGTATCTTACTTCAATCT
>JBJEMC010000077.1:0-2849 GCA_051879475.1 Muricoprocola sp.
CCTGCAAAAAATGTAACCAGAACGGTCAATATCGTTTCCATCATTCTTTTCCCTCCAAAATTTCATCTGAATTTTCACTGATAACCTTCACGACTTCCTCAAAGACTTCACGCATATTATCATCAATATGAGCAAACAGCTTTTCAAAAAACATTTTTTGTAGCTGCTGACCTCGTCGTATCATTGGTTTGGCTTTTTCTGTGCACAGTAGTTCTGTTTTACGTCTGTCATCTTTTACAGCTTGTCTTATCAAGTATCCTTCCTGAACCAGACGTTCAACATTTATCGATACCAGATTGGCTTTGATGTGCCGTATTTCCACAATATCTCTTGCTGTTTTGTATTTTGGATTGTTTCCGAGAAACATCATAATATCAAATGCGGTCTGTGACAAACCTAACTCTTTACAAAGAGGTTTACACACTTTACTGTATGCCATCGAAATTTTTCTTGGAATCTCAATACTAAAATTCATATGCTCCTCCTAAAGTTTCTATTTTGAACAGTTCATTTTTGAAGTATTATATCATGTTATTTTCTTTTTGTCAATGAAAGGCAGGTGAAACTTTGTTCTACACGCTATACCTCGAAAACGAAGCAGGTCAGCAGATTGACCTCTCCAAAACAGCAAACGAGTTTATGTTCTCAAAAATAGAAGGACTCAACCCTCCGGCTGGAACAATCAGCACCTCCACCTATGCAGGCATGGACGGCTCATATCTCAACAATTCCTTTATCGAGAAAAGAAATGTGGTTATCTCCTTTCAGATGCGTGGGATTGATATTGAAAAACGCAGACATCTGCTGTATCGTGTGGTCAAGCCGTCCAGATATATCAAGGTTTACTACAAGACCGCCGGAATAGATGTATACACAGAAGGTTACGTGGAAACCTGTGAGATTAGCAACTTCGATGCCCTCACAAGTGGACAAATCAGCATTATCTGTCCTGATCCATACTGGTACAGCACATCTGCAGTCTATGCTTACTATAGCCAAGTGACTGGAGCATTCCATTTTCCCTTTCCGGAAAGTGATGCTCCTTTTCCTCTGGGAATTTACAGCACCACCGATAACATTATCATACAAAATGACGGCGATGAAACCGGATTCACGATTCAAATAGAGGCTTCATCAAGTGAAACCGTGCCGGAAATTGCAGCAGTTACGCCGACTATCTATAACGCTGATACCGGAGAATATCTGCAAATCAAAGGTGACATTCTGAAAGGAGATATCATCACGATAACCACCAAAACAGGCAATAAAACGGTCATCCTTACCCGTAACGGTGTGGACAGCAATATTATTAACCGACTGGTATCCGGTTCAACATGGCTTTCTCTTCGGGAGGGCAAGAATACATTTCATGTGCAGGCAGTGCGAGGTGTGAAAAATCTGAAAGTCACGCTGATGCACAGAAATGCTTATTTAGGAGTGTGAAAAATGCATATAGAAATTTACAACTTAACAGCAAGCGAAAAACAAATTTCCATTGACCTCATTGCAGTCTGCGACAGTTTTTCTTCTCTCCTGTGGGACGTGGAATATTATCAGTGCGGTTCATTTGAAGTGTACATTGCCGCCAATCCGCAGAATGTGGAGATTTTTCAGCTTGGCAGGATTATCGGCAGAGATGATGACAGTGAACACTTTGGAATCATTGAATCTGTAAAGATTGAAACCAATGCAGAAGATGGCGATTACCTTACTGTTTCTGGCAGATTCCTCACCTGTCTGCTGGAGCGAAGAATTATTTATCCTTCATTTTCATCAAATGATACATACGAGAATATTGTTCGGAGTGTGCTATCACGAAATGCCATTTCTGCCGGAATCCGCAATATACCGGGACTTTCTATGGGGACAGTCAGCGGTATGTGCTGGCAGGGCAAAACAAGATTACAGGTCAGCTATGATAATCTGATGGAATGGCTGTATACCATTTGTGAAACCATCGGCGGATCTGCTAATATCCGCATGGACGGCAATACGCTGAAATGTGATTTATTTGAGGGAACGGACAGAAGTATTCTTCAGTCTGAAAATCCGCATATTGTTTTCTCTGATTCCTACAACAATCTGCTGTCTTTCTCTTACACTGCTGATTCTTCTGTTCAAAAGAATTTCGCATATATTTTCGGCAGTGGTGAAGGGAGTGCAAGAAAGCGGACAACATATTATTCCGGTTCAGAGCCAACCTATCTTGACCGCTATGAAGTGTATGTGGACGAGCGAAACACGGCTCAGGAGGAAGATGTCAGTGATGCAGAATATCTGGAGCTATTAAAAGAATCTGGTGCTGAAAACATGATTGCTTCGCAGACGGCATCGGAATCCACTATTGTCGCATTTTCCAACCAGTATCAGTACAACAAAGATTACTTTGTCGGTGATTATGTGACGGTGGAACATAAACGTTTCGGCTTGATTCAGCCGAAAATTCAGCTGATCGGCATGATCGAAAGCTTTGATCAGAATGGTCGGAGCTTCACACCAACATTCAAAGGAGCGTGATTTTATGGCATTTTCATATGGATTTTTCAATGCAAAAAATCTGGACAGAGTGTATACCGCAGAGGATTTCACAAGCTATCTGTCCAGTCTGATCTGCAATGGTATTCTCGATACATATGGGGATAACTTTTCAGTGACTGCAAACAGCAATTTATCTGTTGTAATTGGTACAGGAAAGGCATGGATTGACGGGCATTATTTCATCAACGATATGGCGTATACCCTTGACCTGCGGCAGTATGTTGATGAATCCCTGAGCCGTTATGTAATCATAGGTATCAGCTGTGATGTGAGTGATTCTGTTCGTGCCTGCAAGCTGGAAGTCAAATCTG
>JBJEMC010000078.1:0-14808 GCA_051879475.1 Muricoprocola sp.
GGCTTCTCAATATTGACGATATTTTCCACATCCTCCGGAGTCAGTGGTTCAAAATACAGTTTATCTGCAATATCAAAGTCCGTACTTACGGTTTCCGGATTGTTATTGACAATGATGGTCTCGTATCCCTCTTTTGATAATGCCCAGGTACAATGTACGGAGCAGAAATCAAACTCAATACCCTGGCCAATACGGATTGGGCCTGAACCAAGTACCAGCACTTTCTTGCGGTCTTTTGTTTCCACCACTTCATTTTCGCTGCCAAACACAGAATAATAATATGGTGTGGCTGCAGCAAATTCTGCTGCACAGGTATCTACCATTTTATAAGCAGCTGTGATGCCATTTGCATAACGCATCTGCTTAATCTCATCTTCGGTTTTGCCCGTCAGACGCGCAATCACCTGATCCGGAAACTCCAGTCTTTTTGCCTCTTTCAGAAGTTCTACAGTCAGTTCCTGTGTCTCAAGCGCCTGTTCCATCTCTACAAGAATCGCAATCTTATCGATAAACCAGATGTCGATCTTTGTGATCTCATGGATGACTTCATAAGAAATTCCACGACGAAGTGCTTCTGCGATCACCCAGATTCGTCTGTCATCCACCTTCTTCAGCTGTTCCATAAAGGCATGTTCATCCAGATCTGAGAAATCATAGGATCTCAGGCAATCCACATGCTGCTCCAGAGAACGGATGGCTTTCATCAGGGCACCCTCAAAGTTATCACAGATACTCATAACTTCTCCCGTCGCCTTCATCTGAGTAGTCAGGGTATGTTCTGCACTGAGGAACTTATCAAAAGGAAGCCTTGGGATTTTCACTACGCAGTAATCCAGCATGGGTTCAAAACTGGCATAGGTCTTACCTGTAATAGCATTCATTAATTCATCCAGAGTATAGCCCAGGGCAATCTTGGCCGCAATCTTGGCAATCGGATATCCTGTTGCCTTAGATGCCAGGGCAGAAGAACGGCTGACACGAGGGTTTACCTCAATTACGCAATATTCAAAACTATCGGGATTCAATGCATACTGCACATTACATCCGCCTGTAATATTTAATTCACTGATAATATTCAAGGCAGATCTTCTCAGCATCTGATACTCTTTATCTCCCAGAGTCTGAGATGGTGCCACTACGATACTGTCACCTGTGTGGACACCCACCGGGTCAATATTCTCCATGTTGCAGACAGTGATACAGTTTCCTGCGCTGTCTCTCATTACCTCATACTCAATTTCCTTCCAGCCGGCAATACATCTCTCAACCAGGACCTGCCCCACACGGGAAAGTCTTAAGCCATTTGAAAGGATTTCCACTAATTCTTCATAATTATTGGCAATTCCACCGCCGCTTCCTCCAAGCGTATATGCTGGACGCAGAACTACCGGATAACCGATCTTATTGGTAAATTCCACACCTTCTTCCACACTCTCAACGACCTGAGAAGCCGCAATTGGTTCATGGATTTTTTCCATGGTAAGTTTAAACTCCAAGCGATCTTCTGCCTTCTTAATGGTCTGTGCCGTAGTTCCGATCAGACGGACATTATTTTCTTTCAGAAAACCACGTTCTTCCAGTTCCATTGCCAGGTTCAGTCCTGCCTGTCCTCCTAGGGTTGGGAGCACACTGTCCGGTTTTTCCTTTAAAATCAGCTGTTCCACTACTTCTACGGTCAACGGTTCAATATAGACTTTATCTGCGATATCCTTATCTGTCATGATCGTTGCAGGATTGGAATTCAGAAGCACTACTTCGATGCCTTCCTCTTTCAGTGAACGGCATGCCTGTGTTCCCGCATAGTCAAATTCCGCTGCCTGTCCAATAACGATCGGACCAGAACCAATCACCAGTACTTTTTTAATATCAGGATTCTTTGGCATTATTTGTTCACCTCCATCATATTCATAAATCTGTCAAAAAGATATCCAGAGTCCAGTGGTCCCGGACAAGCCTCCGGGTGAAACTGTACTGTAAAAATATTTTTTCCTGTATAAGCCAGACCTTCGTTTGTTCCATCATTTACATTGGTAAAAGCCGGTACTGCAACAGAAGGATCCAGTTTTTCTGTATCTACTACATATCCATGATTCTGGGAAGAAATATAAACTTTTCCTGTGAGAAGATCTTTCACCGGATGATTTCCTCCTCGATGCCCATATTTCATCTTATGGGTATCTGCCCCATTTGCCAGAGCCATCAGCTGATGTCCCAGGCAGATGGCAAAGATTGGAATATCTGTCTGATATAACTTTTTGATTTCTTCTATAATAGAGGAACATTCCTTAGGATCCCCTGGGCCATTGGACAGCATAATCCCATCCGGTGCATCTGCAATGATTTCTTCTGCAGATGTCAAAGCCGGATATACTGTCACCTGACATCCTCTCTGATTTAAGCTTCTGGCAATGTTCTTTTTGGCTCCAAAGTCCATCAAAGCAACTTTGGGTCCCTCACCTTCCAGCACATATTTTTCTTTGCATGTAACCTTTTCCACAACTTTTCCTGTAGTATATGCTTTTAACCTTGGCAGGATTTCTTCCAGACAATAATTTTCATTTGTCGTAATCATGCCATTCATCGTACCCTTTTCTCGAAGAATCTTCGTCAAAGCACGAGTATCAATTCCTGCAATTCCCGGAATATCATATTTCAGAAGAAAATCCTGTATCGTTCCCTGGCTTCGGAAATTACTCGGTATCCTGGACAGTTCTCTTACAATGTATCCATCCGGCCATGCTCTTTCTGACTCCATATCTTCATAACAGATCCCATAATTGCCAATCAGCGGGTAGGTCATAACTACAGCCTGTCCGGCATAGGATGGATCTGTCAATACCTCCAGATAACCTGTCATAGAAGTATTAAAAACAATTTCGCTGATTACTTCCCGCGTCGAGCCAATACTCTTCCCAGTAAATACAGTACCATCTTCTAAAATAAGATACGCTTTCATATTTTTACCTTCCTTTTTGTGTCCTCGTGAAAAAGGGGATAAATCATCCCGATCATCCCCTTCGTTGTCCCAAATTGTTGAAATGATAACACAGTTTCCGTAGTTTTACAAGAATTACGCCAAGATTTTTTTATTGAAATTTCTTTGGTTTGTTATGCATATTTTTGGAGATAACTGTCAATATAATTCTGCAATCCTTGTAACACCCACATAGATATCCTGGATTCTGTTCCAGGTACGTCTTCCCACAATTCCATCCGGGGAAAGATTAAAAATCCTCTGAAATGTTCTTACTGCATTTTCTGTATTACGGCCATATACACCGTCTGCATCAATGACAGGAATCAGAGGATAGCTTCCCGCTATGGTATTGAGCTGCTCCTGAATCTGCTGTACTGAATCCCCATAAGAACCTATGCTCAGATTATACCCCGGCCAGGAAACCGGTATTCCAGCCACCTCTTCTGCTGAATTGATATACATGTTCTCTCCATAATAATATCTCAGAATCTCTATGGCAGAATATCCTTTTTCCCCCAGATCCTTAGAGCCCCACTGGCTCATCCAGTTCGGGCAGAGCACTCTGTTTCCGTCGCAATACTGAGTAAGAATAGGTTGTTTGACATTCGGCCGAGACAGATAACCGTCAAAAATCTCATCTACAACTTCTGAAATACTTTCAAAAATATTTCTCTGGTAAATCCATTTATGGTCAAAAGCTGTAGATGAGGTGATTGTAAAATTATATCCCTTATTCCTGTACCACTCTGTATAAACCCGATTTAATGTAAAGGACATAATAGCCAGGATATTCGCCTTCAGTGTTTCCCTGGGCCAGGTTGCATAGATTTCACTGGAAGCAACATTTTTAATATAATCACGATATCTTTCATAATAATCTCCTGCCGTAGGATCTGTAGGAACACCATTATGCACCACGATAAATTCAGGAATCACGACCCTGCTCAGAACAATTTCCCCGGACTGATTTACCGGTTTGATCTCTGCCTCTGCAATCTTTGGAGGATAATTTCCAAACAAGGTATGCACTGGAATCACGACTACATCTGGAGCCTGCCCCGCTTTAAGAGGCCGCATCCGTACTGTCTGAAGTGCCAGCTGTCCGGAAAATACTTCTGTTCCGCCAATGGTTATAGGCTCAAAGCCTTCCGCCCAGACGCGGATGGTATATTCTGCATAAGGCTCCACTTCCCCGGGGCTTTCACTGTAACTTTCCGGGGGAGCCGCCAGATCCAGGACTTCACTGGTTCCACTGGAATCTGTCTGTATCTCTTCTATCACACGCTCCGGTTCTCCTGTAAAGGAAATATCTATCTTGGCATCTTCAATGGGAATATTCAGTTGATCTTCTATTACATTGATCCTCAACTGACCTTTTTCTGTCATATCATTCTGCGAAGCTCTCACTTTATTACCTCGGTATATTTTCTTTTTATACATATGAAACATAGAGGCACTTGGTGACTCTTTGCGCGCCTATGCGGGCACGCAAGTGCATAATTCCACTCCGCATGGGTCGCATCCTCGCGGAGCGTTTATGATATAATCATAAAAGAGAGTCGCTTTCGCGACCCTCTCTTATTCCAGATTAAAATAATCTCATTACATCATTGTATAATATCACAACCATCAGCACCATCAAAGCCATAAGCCCAATGAAATGTACCATTCCTTCTTTTTCCGGGTTGATCCGTTTGCCCCGTATTGCTTCAATCACAAGAAACACAAGACGTCCGCCATCCAGAGCCGGAATCGGAAGAAGATTCATCACACCAAGATTGGCTGAAAGCAGGATCGCGATATTCAGCATATTGACGATTACGGCAAACATACTGATCTTGGTGCTTTCCGTATAAGTTTCACTGATCACATTTACAACTCCAACAGGACCGGACATTTCTTTTACGCCTACCTGGCCTTTGAAGAGCATCTTTAAGCTTTCTATCGTCAGGTCAATCCAGTACTTCACTTCATATACACTGTATTTCAAAGTGGTAAGTACATTTCCCTTCTGATAGGAACTGCCCGTGACCAGTCCCATGATATATTTTCCATTTTCATTCTGAACCGGTTTCAATACTACCACATGAGACTCTCCATCTCTTTCATACGTAACCGTATAGGTTTCTCCCTGATGAAAAGAGACATAATTTGTCACTTCTCTTGCCAGATGTATTTTCTTTCCATTAATCTCTGTAATGACATCTCCAGCCTGCATTCCTGCCTGTGCTGCCGGATAATCTTCATATACCTTATAGACATCTGCCGGATCATACCCTGCCATGGCAATCACGATTACCGATGCAAGAAAGGCCATAATGAAATTAAAAATCGGTCCTGCTGCTATGACAGAAATCCTGGCCCATACAGATTTACTTCCAAAGGAGCCTTCTTCTCCCGCCTCTTCATCTTCCCCCAACATCATGCAGGATCCACCGAATGGGAGAAGCTTTAAAGAATATCTGGTTCCTCTCCACTCCTTACTCAAAATCCTCGGACCCATTCCGAGGGAAAACTCCAGGACGGTAATCCCGTTTAATTTTGCCAGTAAAAAATGTCCAAATTCATGAAATAATATAATCAGACTGAATATGATCAGTGCAATTATAATGCTCAATCTACCACCTGCTCTCAATCAATTCATAGGTTGCTTTCTCTGTTTCGAGAATTTCTTCTATGGTAGGATTTTCTATAATCTTATGTGCTTCCATAGACTCCATAATAATCTTATATATATCCGTAAAACCAATTTCCCGATGAAGGAACTTACTTACTGCCCTTTCATTTGCCGCATTAAAAACAGTCGGCATAGAGCCGCCCAGACGAGATGCCTTCATCGCCAGAGGCAGTCCAAGAAATACTTCCATATCAGGTGCCTCAAAGGTAATCTTCCCCAATTTGGCAAAATCCATTCGTTCCCCGGCAAGGAATCTCCTCTCAGGATAATACAAGGCATACTGAATCGGAAGTTTCATATCCGGAGTTCCCAGCTGCGCCATGATCCCGCCATCTTCAAATTCTACCATAGAATGAATGACACTCTGAGGCTGAACCACAACTTCTATGCGGTCTAAATCTACACCAAAGAGCCATTTGGCCTCCATGACTTCCAGTCCCTTGTTCACCAGGGTTGCTGAGTCAATGGTAATCTTCTGTCCCATGGCCCAGTTTGGATGTTTTAACGCATCTTCTACCTTCACATTCTCCAGCTGTTCTTTCTTATATCCTCTGAAAGGTCCTCCGGAGGCAGTGATCAGAAGCCTGGAGATCCTGGAAGGATCTTCTCCATTCAGGCACTGAAAAATTGCACTATGTTCGCTGTCCACCGGCAAAATGTTCACACCACATTCTTTTGCCAGAGGCATAATGATATGTCCTGCTGTTACCAGAGTCTCTTTATTTGCCAGAGCGATATCTTTTCCCGCCTTAATCGCTTCCACCGTAGGACGGATCCCTATCATTCCCACAATGGCGGTAACGAGAATCTCTACTTCCGGCAGGGTGGAAATCTCAATCAGCCCATCCATACCTGTCACTATCTTTACATCCAGATCTCTGATACGCTCTCGCAATTCTCTGGCAGCACTTTCTTCCCAGACTGCCACAGTCTTTGGCAGGAATTCTCTAATCTGGGCTTCCAATACCGTAATATTCCTTCCTGCCGCCAGGGCAGCTATCCGAAGATCCCCATTGGCTCTTACCACCTCTAATGTCTGCGTTCCAATGGAACCTGTGGAACCAAGTACAGCAATTGTTTTCATATTGTTTGTCACCTCAATGTTTACTCTACGTGAAATCTGTGTTTTTCCTGTGAAAAAACAAAACCTGAATTATAAACTTTTCATAAAAAGCGTTGCCATGAAATAGATGACCGGTGCAGTAAAGATCACGCTGTCAAAACGGTCAAGAATTCCCCCGTGTCCCGGAATCAAAGTACCATAATCTTTGATTTCATGGTTTCTCTTAATTGCCGATGCTGCAAGATCTCCCACCATGGAAATCAATGCACCAACTGCACATATTACAGCATATTCCAGAACCTGATTGCCTGCCTGAAGATATCGTCCTATCACCGCAGCATAAATGGCACCTAAAAGTGCTGCTCCCAGGACACCCCCAATAGCACCTTCCACAGATTTCTTAGGGCTTAAAACAGGAGACATCTTATGTTTTCCGATGAGCATTCCCACACAGTAAGCGCAGGTATCACATCCCCAGGAACATAAAAAGATCAGCCAGACGAGAAATGCCCCATCCGGAAGATTTCTTGTCTGATAAATATAAGAAAGCATGACACTTACATATATCACACCAAAAAATGCTCCCATAACCTGTTCACTATGATATTTTGGAAATGTAAACACATAAACGAACAAAAATGCTGTCAAAATAAATACCACAGCGATCATATAGTAAGATTCCTGATGGAAGAGCAATAAAAAGTAATACACCATTGTAGACAGATAGCCGACTGCCGCCAATTCCATCTGTCCTTTCTTCCGGATTCCCACTGCCCGGTATATTTCGTCCAGTCCCACTAAAGATACCGCCAGCAAAGTTCCAAACAACACATATCCTCCTGATGTAATAGTAAGCAATGCCAGGGCTACTAAAATAATTCCGCTTCTAAGTCTTACGCCAAACATTTCTATCCTTCTTTCACTCCACCAAAACGGCGCTCTCTCTGATTGTATTTTTCAATGGCATCCCACAAGTCATCTTTTGTAAATGCCGGCCAGGGAACAGAGGTAAAATAAAACTCACTGTAAGCCAGCTGCCACATCAGATAATTAGAAAGCCTGAGTTCCCCACTGGTACGGATCAGCAAATCCGGATCCGGCACCCCTCTTGTATCAAGGTATCCTGAAAACATTTCCTCTGTTATGTCTTCCGGCTTCACCTTTCCCTCTACACAATCCGCAGATAATCTGCGAATTGCTCTGACAATCTCATCCCGGCTTCCATAATTAATAGCAATCTGAAAATTCAGTCCGGTATTGTTTTTGGAACTTTCAACCAGATTTGCAAGTCCCTCCTGAAGATCCAGATCCAAGGCAGTGGGATCGCCTAACACCCTTACCTTCATATTATTCTTCTGGGCTGTTTTGATGCAGGTTTTAATATAACTGCGGAACAGACTCATCAGACCATCTATTTCTTCCTTGGAACGTTTCCAGTTTTCTGTTGAAAAAAGGTATACCGTAAGATACTTAATTCCTATCTTATAAGCCTCCTCGCAGATGACCTCAAGATTCTTTGCTCCTTTGGAATGACCATAGTTTCTTGGCATTCCCTTACTTTGGGCCCATCTTCCGTTTCCATCCAGAATAATGGCAACATGTCTTGGGATAACAAGATTTTCTCTTTCTTCCACTCTATTTTCCTCCATAAATAAATGTCTAAAAAAGAGAAGGCTGCTGCAACAGCAGCAGCCAATACCGTTTTTATTAAACTGTCATAATCTCTTTGGATTTTTCTTCTACAGCTTTATCAATATCTTTGATGTACTGGTCAGTCAGTTTCTGCATTTTCGTTTCCAGCTCTTTAATCGTATCTTCAGAAACCTCTGTACCTTTGAGCTTCTTAAAGGAATCATTTGCATCACGTCTGATGTTACGTACTGCAACTTTTGCAGCTTCTCCTTTTTTCTTAACCTCTTTCACAAGGTCTTTTCTGCGTTCCTCTGTAAGTTCCGGGAAAACCAGACGGATCACTTTACCATCATTGGTAGGATTGATTCCCAGATCAGACGTCTGGATTGCTTTTTCAATCACTTTGAGCATACTGCTTTCCCATGGCTGAATCTGAATCATTCTCGGTTCCGGAACATTTACATTACCAACCTGCTGAATTGGTGTAGGGCTTCCATAATAATCCACCATGATGCGGTCTAATACATGCGGGTTGGCACGTCCTGCTCTGATGGAACCAAACTCTGAAAGCAGATTGTTATAAGTCTTGGTCATCTTCTGATCAAATGCTTTAATTCTTTCGTCCATGTTCTATTCCTCCAATATCTTTTTACTCTTTAAACGGTTACCTTTGTACCGTTAAACTTACCATTTACTGTATTGATGATGCTATTTTCTTCGTTCAGTCCAAATACCAGCACCGGCATCTTATTCTCCATACAAAGGATAGATGCGGTCAGATCCACTACTCCCAGCTGTTTGTCAATCACTTCCTGAATAGAAATCTCATCATACTTCTTTGCATCCGGATTCTTCTTCGGATCACTGTCATAAACACCATCGATGGACTTCGCCAGAAGGATTACATCTGCTTCGATTTCAATCGCACGAAGCACTGTTGCTGTGTCTGTAGAAAAATACGGATGGCCTGTTCCTCCGGCAAAGAAGGAAACCACACCTTTTTTGAACCCTTCTACTACTCTGTCCTTTGAAAAGAGATTTGTAAATGATCCACATTCAAAGGGCGTCAATACCTGTGTCTTCATACCGACTGAACGGAATATCTCAGATACATAGATACAATTCATGATAGTAGCCAACATACCGATCTGGTCCGCTTTGGTACGGTCAATCTTTTCACTGGATCTTCCTCTCCAGAAATTGCCCCCGCCAATTACAATTCCAACTTCAATGCCACTATCTACCAGCTGCTTAACCTGATTTGCCACAAGTGTGACTGTAGGTTCATCAAAGCCGGTCTTCTTCTCACCGGCAAGTGCTTCACCACTAAGTTTAAGTAATACTCGCTTCATAAGTTCCTCCAAATCTACTTTCTCTTATACTTCGAAAGTTTCTTTGCATAAGTATAACATACTTCATAAAGATTTAATACACTTTTTTTTCAAGTAGTGGTACACTTATCAGGTAAGGTTACTGTTCACATGCGTTCCAGTAACGATGAAAAAGCCATACAAAACACCTCGCGGAACAGTAACACCTGAACTGTAACCAGGTAAGAACTAAAAATACACAGGAGAAAACAAGATGAACATCGAAAATAAGAAAACAGCCCTGAATGATGACGCTTCTCTTTATCAGAAAAGAGGAGAAGAAGTCTCAAAAAAAGACCTCAAAAATCTCACTGCAAAACAGAAACTTCAATACTTTAAAGATTATTACTTATTAAAAATCGTCATTGCTGTGGCCGCCATTGCCGTGGTGGCGAGCCTGTGCTATACCATGATTTTTAATAAAACCGAATATGTCCTGTGCATGGGAGTTCTAGGCAGTGCCTATATCTCAGAAACCGTTGCTCTGGAAGATTCGATAAGAGAAGCTCTTCAGATTGAATCCGAGGATCAGCTTGTCACTGTAGGCAACTATGATCTGACTGATAGTTCCCAGAATATTGCTTACGTTGCCAGACTTAGCAACCATGATCTGGATATCATACTCAGTGACCAGGAATATTTTGATGCTCAGTGCCAGTTTGAACATTTCCTGCCACTGGAAGAGTTCCTTACTCCAGAACTTATGGAAAAGTATCAGGACCGTTTTGTAATGGGGAAAATAGCTATCCAGGATGAAAACGGCGAAATCATCGGCTATGAAGAAGAAAAGCCTTACGGTATTCTTGTTTCCGACAGTCCGTTTTATAAAGAATTCGGTGAATACAGCGATACAGCAATCATTGCCTTCCCTGTCTCCACCGAACGCAGTGAAATGATATATGAATTTTTAGACAGCCCTCTTATGAATGACTAATTTGTTACTGTCCACGTGCGTTCCAGTAACACTAACCTTTCTTTGGCGCAGGTACCGGTATCTGCGCTAAAATTATGGCAATAAACATCAGAATGCATCCCAGTGTCTCTCTTGCAGATAACTTCTGATGTAAAATAATCAGGCCTGCCAGAACAGAGATCACTGACTCCAGGCTCATGATCAGAGATGCAATCGTAGGATTCATGCCTTTTTGTCCTATGATCTGCAGGGTGTATCCCACACCGCTGGAAAGAACTCCCGCATATAAAACAGGTTTCCAGGCTGCAAGGATCAGGCTCATCTGCGGATGTTCGAACAAAATCATTGGTATGGCACTTAGGATTCCACATACAAAGAACTGAATACAGGACATTTTTACCCCATTTGTCCTGGGCGAAAAATGGTCGATTACCAGAATATGTACGGCAAAACACAGTGCACATAAAAACACCATCAGATCTCCTTTTTCCACAGTAAAGCTCTCTGTCAAACAAAGGAAGTACAAACCGGCCAACGCGATGGCAACACTGATCCATACAAGCAGACCACATCTTTTCTTAAAAAATAACCCGAGAATCGGAACAAAGATGATATAAAATGCAGTAATAAATCCTGCTTTTCCAACCGTGGTAGTCATAATACCAATCTGCTGCAAAGCACTTGCCACAAAAAGAGCCATACCACAACAGATTCCTCCGGTTATCAGCACTTTCTTGTCAGACTGTTTCTGTAATTCTTCTTCAGATGGTGGATTGATCTTATTCAAAACCGCAATACAGGGAATCAGAAAAATACCTCCGATCACCGATCTTACACAGAGAAATGTAAAAGGTCCTACATAGTCCATTCCCACACTCTGGGCTACGAAAGCAACTCCCCAGATGGTTGCTGTCAGCAGCAAAATTAATGAATTTCTGATCTGATTCATAATCTCTTCTCCTATTTATAATAAACTTTTGTTCACGGATTGTTTCGTGCTGTGCACTCTCACAATCCTCTCGTAAATTCGCAAATCGTGGGCTTCCCACTTTTTGCTCATTTACGAGCGTGTCCCAAGGTCATACATCCACTTTTATGCAAGTATAAGTGAAAACAGACCTTTTGAGTTACTGTTCAAGTTTCACTGTTCCGCGAGGTGTTTTGTGAAACAAAACCCGAGGTCTGCAATGAAAAAGCCATCACCGCAGGTGATTTTGCATGGCTTTTTCATCGTTACTGGAACGTATGTGAACAGTAACCCTTTTGACACTTGAACAATATTATGTTATACTACATTTATACAAAAATGGAAAGATTTTTATAAATAAGGAGCACACACGACATGGTTGGAAATGAATCTGCGGAAAATTATCTGGAAACCATTCTTATTCTAAGTCAAAAATTGCCGGTAGTCCGTTCTGTGGATATTGCAAATGAACTGGGCTACAAAAAATCAAGCGTAAGTATTGCCATGAAGAATCTTCGTGAAAAGGGACATATTACGGTAACCGATGCCGGTTTCATCTACCTTACAGATTCTGGAAAAGCAATTGCAGATATGATATATGAACGGCACCAGCTGATTTCAGAATGGCTCATCAGTCTCGGTGTGAATGAAAAAACTGCCTTGGAAGACGCATGTAAGATTGAACATGTGATCAGTGCTGAAAGCTTTGAGGCATTTAAAAAACATATTAAAATTGATTAACAGGAGGTACGAGTTATGAAGATTCTCGAAGACAGAATCCGAAAAGATGGCAAAATCAAAGAAGGAAATGTTCTTAAAGTTGACAGCTTTCTGAATCATCAGATGGATGTTCAGCTGTTTCAGGAAATTGGGAAGGAATTCCGACGCAGATTTGCAGATAAAGAAATCAACAAAATCCTTACCATAGAAGCATCCGGTATCGGCATTGCATGTGTTGCAGCAGAGGTATTCCAGGTACCAGTAGTATTTGCTAAAAAGACACAGACCAAAAATATTGCAGGTGATGTGTATACTACAAAAGTAGAATCTTTTACCCACGGTAAAGTCTATGATATCATCGTATCTAAGGAATTTCTCGGAAAAGAAGACAAAGTGCTTCTCATTGACGACTTCCTGGCAAACGGAAAAGCATTGGAAGGTCTTGCCAGCCTGGTAAGGGATTCCGGTGCGGAACTGGTTGGTGCCGGTATCGTAATTGAAAAAGGCTTCCAGATTGGTGGACAGCTCATCAGAAATATGGGTATTCAGTTGGAATCCCTGGCTATCGTGGATAAAATGGATGACAAAACGGGAGAAATCGTATTTAGAAAACAAAAATGGGATGAAGAATAAACTATATGGGAGGCCAATATCGGTCTCCCATATAGTATTTCTGTCCGCAATCTTCTATTTTATGGATTGGAAAAAGTTCTCCAAAATCTGTCTTCCCTGGGGTGTTAATATGGACTCCGGATGGTACTGCACCCCATACACGGGATACTCCCTGTGTTCCACGGACATGATTTCTCCGTCCTTAGTCCGGGACGTAATTTTCAATACCTCCGGCAGTGTCTCTTCCACTGCCGCCAGAGAATGATACCTTCCTACTGTGATGGTATCTCCCATTCCCTGATACAAGACACTTTTGGAATCTATGGTGATTTCAGAAACCTTTCCATGCATGAGCTCCTTTGCATAAGAAACCTGCCCGCCATAAGCCTGGCAGATGGACTGATGTCCCAGACATACTCCCAGAATCGGGATCTTGCCTCCCAGCTTCTGGATCGTCTCGATACAGATTCCTGCATCCTCAGGTCTTCCAGGCCCCGGATCTGACATACACTTTTCCCTTCTTTGCATAGGCAATACGAATGGCTATACACACATCCATATTTCCTGAGAAATCCAGATATCCAATAGTGCCTCCGTAGATTCCTCTTCTTCCGCCCTCTAATTCCTGGATAATCTCACAGGCACGGATCTTTGGTGCTCCGGAGAGTGTACCGAATACGCAGCACTTCCATGGGAGTACGGATATCAGAATAGATTTCTCTGGATAAAGGAATGCGTCCGTATTCTCCTGTGGCTGCCAGTGCTTTTGCTTCTTCTATACTAATCATCATTTTCTCTCCTGAACTATTTATAGATCCCTTATGGCATCTTTCATGGATTTCACATATTCACCCACATATTTGGGTGCTTCTTTTCCATATTTTTCAAGGATTTTAATAATCGCAGAGCCTACGATCGCTCCGTCGGAGATGCCTGCCATCTTCCTTGCCTGTTCCGGGGTGGAAATTCCAAATCCTATGGCACAGGGTACGGAAGTATTCTGCCGGATTGCTTTCACAATGGATTCCAGGTCTGTTTTAATCTCACTTCTCATACCGGTTACACCAAGGCTGGAAACTACGTAAATAAATCCTTCTGCTTCCTTTGCGATCATGGCAATGCGATTTTCGGAAGTCGGTGCGATCAGGGAAATCAGATCCACCCCATACTTATGGCACAGGGGAAGGAATTCTTCTTTTTCTTCAAAGGGAAGATCCGGAAGGATAAAGCCGTCTATCCCGATTTCCTGACATGTCTTGATAAATCTCTCTGCCCCGTAGGAAAAAATCACATTTGCATAAGTCATAAATACCATGGGAACTGTCACGTCTTTTCTAAGTTCCCGGACAAGGTCAAACACCTTATCTGTGGTTACGCCGCCACTTAATGCGCGGATATTCGCCCCCTGGATAACAGGGCCTTCTGCTGTAGGATCTGAAAAGGGGATTCCCAGTTCCACCAGGTCTGCCCCATTTCTTACCGCTTCTCTTACTACCTCTGCGGTCGTTTCCAGATCCGGATCTCCACAGGTAATAAACGGAATAAATGCCTTGCCGTTTTTAAATGCTTCTTTTATCTTACTCATGAATATCCTCCCCTCTGTAACGTGCAATTGCTGCACAGTCCTTGTCTCCGCGTCCGGAAATCGTAATTACAATGCTCTGTTCTGTACTCATCTGCGGAGCAAGCTTTCTGGCGTATGCCACTGCGTGAGCAGATTCAATGGCAGGAATGATTCCCTCTGTCTTTGCCAGGTATTCAAATGCATCTACCGCCTCATCATCTGTCACGGGTACATACTGCGCTCTTCCTATATCATGCAGGTAAGCATGCTCCGGTCCGATTCCCGGATAATCCAGTCCCGCTGAAATAGAATA
>JBJEMC010000079.1:0-2806 GCA_051879475.1 Muricoprocola sp.
GCCCGGTTCATATCCACATCCGCACCGATAAATGCCTGCACCGGGTCAATGATCAAGAGCCGGACTTTGTTCTGCCGGATGGCTCTCTCAATCCGGTCATCCATTAATGTCAGTGGGATTTCTGTATCATCAATCACCATAACCCTCGAAAGGTCGGCTTCACATTCGATCAGCCTTGGTTTGATGGTATCTCCCTTTCCATCCTCGGCAGTCTGGTAGATTACATTAAATGGTTCTGTCTCCTCCATATTCGGGAGATATTTCCGGTTGGTGCAGGCTGCGGTCAGCTTCATGGCAAAATACGTTTTTCCTTCCCCCGGATTGCCCTGAATGATGGTCAGCTTGCCAAAAGGGATATAGGGAAACCAGAGCCATTCCACACTTGTGGCTTCCACATCCTGATAATAAATCATAGGCACGATCTCTTCTTTTTCCGGTGCTTTCAGCACAACCGTATCTGCAACCGGGTTCCTTCCCCTCATTTCTTCCTGATGGCAGATGATTTCATTCCAGTCTTTCAGAACCGGCTTTAAGCGGATGATCCGTTCACAGGGAACCTCTTTCCCGGCAATCTTTTCACAGGCTTCCTCCCCGGCTTTGTCATTATCAAGGCAGAGAAATACCGAAGTGATATTCGGGCTGTCAGAAAGAAAGGCTGTCAGTGCCCTGTCCGATGTACCGCCCAGGCTAAGATAGCTTCTCTGTTCCCAGTCTTTCGGAAAGAGCTGGATAAAAGACAAAAGGTCAATCGGTGCTTCAAACACATACAGCTGGTCACTGTTTCCTCTGTAGCAAAAACTGTACTCTTTCAATGAACCAGCCACATCTCCCCGGAATTTTTCTTCTTCCGTTCCCCTGATGTGGGCATACCGGGGAATCCCCGAACGGTCTTTCCCGACAAACACGATATTATGGTGCTTTTCATCCTCATAAATATCGCCATTCCCAATAAATACCTTTACCAGATCTTCTTGGATTCCTCTGGTCTTTGTCAGATATTCCAGTATCTTTTTTTCATCCCGGTTTCTCCTTGGAAGCCGGAAGTCAGGCGAAGGGGCGGGGATGCCCTGTTTTGGGGCATCCTTCGCCTCCCGCCTTTCCTCCCCCTCTTCCCCGGTCAGTTTTTTCATTGCTTCCGGGAATGTCAGCCCATAAAACTCCATCACAAAGTCAATCGGTCCACCGCCAGTCCCCCGGCTGTGCCGGAACCAGCAGTTTCCCCGGACAGTCAGGCTGTCATGAGCCATCCAGCGGTATTCCTTCCCGCTTTTAATCAGCTTCTCGCCCTGTGACTGTAAAAATGAAACAAGGTCAGTGGATTTTGCCCGCCTGACCTGCTCTTCTGAATACTGCATTTTCATTTCCTCCTTACAAACTCATGTCATTTCTTTTGATTTTCTTCTTTATTGCTTTTCTTTCTTCCTCCTCTTTCCGCTTGATCTCCTTGTTTTTGTTCAGCTTCTCCAGAACGGAAGTCCTTTCTGACATCGGTTTCGGGGAATATCCTTTTGCCTGAGATGAAACCGGATGCTGCACAGATGGATCTTCTTTTTCTGACCGCCCGGTGTTACCGGACTGCATCTGCCTTTTTTCATTCAGCATAATATCAATGCACTTCTGCACTTTCCTGACCATCTTTAATTCCTCATCATACGGGGTAAGGTCAATATCCGCATCCCGGTTCAATGCCTCCAGCTTTTCCTGTTCTTTTTTCCACTGTGCAACCGGCAGCTTCCCCTCTGCATCCCGGTAGGGTTTCAGCCTCCGTTCACACATCCGGTACAGGTCGATCTGCTTTTTATGCTCACTGTAATATTTCTGCTTGGAACCCTTAAAGAAAATCTTATGGTATTTATCCATAACCGGCTGCAGCTTTTTCATTTTCTGGTCGTAATCCATCAGTTCCCGATATCCGGCAATCTCTCCCCTCCGGGATTTAATTTCAGAACGGATGCCATCCGCAACCGTCTGTAATTCCTCTACTTTCTGGTTCAGCTGTTCTACAGTTGCGATCTGGTTCACAGTCAGGTAATTCACTGCCTCTGCAAACTCTTTCAGGTTCGTCAGGTGTGCTTTCCGGCTCCCATACTGGTAGGTATCTGCCACTTTATCACGTTTCTCATAATAATCCTGCAGGCTTTCCATCAATGTAGGGTTTGCCCTCCGGTACAGTTCTGCACTTACCTCTTCCCGGAATGTTTTCGCCCACGCAAGGGATTCTTTCAGTCGGATCAATATCTCATTTAATTTGCGGATTGCCCGGTTCAGGTCTCCCACCACCGTCCGGATACCTTTCCTCTCCATCGCCCGGACTTCATATCCCTCATGGATCGTTGGGATCAGTTCAATTCCCTGTTTCTCATAAGACCGGTGGTCAATCCTTGCTGCCAGACCGTTCTCCCTGAATGCTGCATTGACTTTATCCGCCCACTGCTTTCTCCATTCTTCCAGAAGTTCCGGGGAATTCCAGCCGGTAGTGGAAACAGCAGAAAAGATATATTTTCCATTTTCATCCCGGATACGGTTTCCATCTTCATCCAGCTTGTACTCCCTCCGCTGTTTCTTCCCCCATGTTCCATCCGGATTCATGGGACGGATGGGAACCAGCACATGGAAGTGGGGATTGTCTGCAATCTCCGGGTCACTGGATTCCCCCTCATGGACTGCCATATCCACGATCATTCCCCGGCTGACAAACTGTTCCCTGCAGAACTCCCTTGCCAGTTCCACATTTTCTTCCATCGTCAGCTCATTTTGTAATGCAATATTAAAGGAATAGGCAAGCTGTGCCCGCTTTCCTTTCTCC
>JBJEMC010000080.1:0-14372 GCA_051879475.1 Muricoprocola sp.
ACAGTTCAGGTGCCACTGTTCCGCGAGGTGTTTTGCTTGGCAAAACCCGAGGTCTACAATGAAAAAGTCATCACCGAAGGTGATTTTGTATGGCTTTTTCATTGTTACTGGAACGCACGTGAACAGTAACAACACAATCATTTCGGGAAAAGGTGATAAAATGGGTTATACCGCATTATACCGGAAATTTCGTCCGGATAATTTTTCGGATGTAAAGGGACAGGATGCGATTGTACAGACATTAAAAAATCAAATAAAGGCAGAACGTATCGGTCATGCATATCTGTTTTGCGGTACCAGGGGAACCGGTAAGACGACAATTGCCAAGATTCTTGCAAAGGCGGTGAATTGTGAACATCCGGTGGATGGCAATCCCTGTAATGAATGTGCATCCTGCAGGGCAATTTCCTCAGGAAGTTCCATGAATGTTATTGAAATTGATGCAGCGTCCAACAACGGCGTAGATAACATTCGTGAGATCAGAGAGGAGACATCGTATTCACCGGCGGAAGGCAAGTACAAGGTCTATATTATTGACGAGGTGCATATGCTTTCTATCGGAGCATTTAATGCACTTTTAAAGACGCTGGAAGAGCCACCCTCTTATGTGATTTTTATTCTGGCAACAACGGAGGCAAACAAAATACCGATTACAATTTTATCCAGATGCCAGAGATACGATTTTAAACGGATTTCCATAGCGACGATTACTGACCGCCTTCTTCATCTCATGGAAGAGGAACATGTAGAAGTGGAAGAGCGGGCAATCCAGTATATTGCCAAGAAGGCGGATGGCTCCATGCGAGATGCCTTAAGTCTTCTGGATCAGTGTATTGCTTTTTATCTTGGGAAAAAACTAACCTATGATAATGTCCTGGATGTCCTTGGTGCAGTGGATACAGAGGTGTTCAGCACCATGTTAAGACAGGTGCTGCAAAAAGATGTGGCGGCACTGATGAAGTCTCTGGAAGATCTGGTTATGCAGGGAAGAGAACTGGGTCAGTTTGTGACAGATTTTACCTGGTATTTAAGAAATCTTCTGCTTCTGAAAACCTCTGATAATCTGGAAGATGTGCTGGATGTATCCACGGATAATCTGAAGCTTTTGCAGGAAGAGGCACAGATGGTCAGCGAGGAAACTCTGATCAGGTACATTCGGATTTTTTCGGAACTGTCAAATCAGATGAAATATGAATCGTCAAAAAGGATTGCGTTGGAAGTGGCACTGATTAAATTATGCCGTCCGGAGATGGAAAGAGATCAGCTGTCGGTGCTGGAAAGGGTACGAAGCCTGGAAAAGCAGATGCAGGATATTCTTGCAGGGGGACTTATTCCGGCAAATGGATCATCCCAGGGATATGGAAATGGGATGGGAACGCCATCTGGGGCAAATCAGGCTGGATTTCCAGAAGAAGAGACAGCAGATGATCAGGGACAGCATTTAGAGAAAGCCGCACCGGAAGACCTGCAGAGAGTTGTTGCTCAGTGGAAAAGTATAGTGGAAGAAACAGATGGAAGATTTAAGACGGTACTCTTAAGTGCAAAACCACAGTTTCATCCTGAAGGTGATGATCAGAAATTGTATATCGTGTTCCGGGATTTCCTGGGACAGAGATATGTGGGAGATGAGGCGAGCAAACACTTGCTGGAATCTATTATAGAGAGTAAAATTGGAAAAAGAGTGGAAGTAAAGATGCTGCTGCCGGAGGAAGCCAGTACTGCGGCGGGGAAACTGGCAGATATCAGTATCGAGGACAGAGTGCGCCAGGTAGTGCATTTTGATGTTGATTTTGAGTAAAATCGATGTCAGGCTTATTTGTTGATATAAAAAAGATTAAGGAGGAAAAGAAAAATGGCGAAACGTGGAGGATTTCCAGGAGGAATGCCGGGAAATATGAATAATCTGATGAAGCAGGCACAGAGAATGCAGAAGCAGATGGAAGAAAACCAGAAAGCTCTGGAGGAACAGGAATTTACAGCAGCCGCAGGCGGCGGTGTAGTAGAAGTAACCGTTAGTGGAAAAAGAGAAGTGACAAAGGTTTCCCTGAAAGAAGAAGTGGTTGATCCGGATGATATTGAAATGCTGGAAGACCTTATTGTGGCAGCAACAAATGAAGCACTTCGCAAAGTAGAAGAAGCATCCACCGCTGCCATGTCAAAAATTGCAGGTGGCCTTGGCGGCATGGGCGGAGGATTTCCATTCTAATGGATTACTATAGCAGTTATATCAGTAAATTAATAGAAGAATTATCAAGACTGCCAGGAATAGGGGCAAAGTCTGCCCAGAGATTGGCATTTTATCTGGTGAACCGCCCTCTTGAAGAGGTACAGGGACTGGCTGATGCCATTGTGGAAGCCAAAACTCATGTGAGATACTGCCGACAGTGTTTTACCTTGACAGACAGTGAACTTTGCCCCATCTGCAGCAATCCGAATCGTGATGCTTCTACGATTATGGTTGTGGAGAATACCAGGGATCTTGCTGCATATGAGAAGACGGGAAAATACGAAGGGGTTTATCACGTGCTCCATGGAGCAATTTCACCGATGCTGGGAATCGGTCCTAATGATATTAAATTAAAAGAACTGATACAGAGGCTTCAGGGAGATGTAAAAGAAGTGATCATTGCCACAAATTCTTCTCTGGAAGGGGAGACGACGGCGATGTATATCAGCAAATTGATCAAACCGACGGGAATAAAAGTCAGCAGGATTGCCAGTGGAGTTCCTGTGGGGGGAGATTTGGAATATATTGACCAGGTTACATTGCTTCGGGCTCTGGAAGGCAGAGTAGAACTATAATATTTGTGGTAATTTTGCTGGTATTTTTTACAGAAATCCTTGGAAAATACGTCAATGTATGTTATAATTAAGAGTAGAGTATTAATTCTAAAAAATACAATGGGAGGGCGTCATGAATAAATTAGAGTTACAAAAAACTGCTAATGAGATCCGCAAGGGTATTGTGACAGCAGTTCATAGTGCAAAGGCAGGACATCCGGGTGGATCCCTGTCAGCAACCGAGGTTTTTACATATCTTTATTTTGAAGAAATGCAGAATATTGATCCAAAGGATCCGAACAGACCAGACAGAGACCGTTTTGTACTTTCCAAAGGTCATACCGCTCCAGGCTTATACTCTACCCTGGCACATAGAGGATATTTCCCGGTAGAAGATCTTACTACTCTTCGTAAGCTTGGCTCTTACCTTCAGGGACATCCATGTATGCAGCACATTCCGGGTGTAGATATGTCCAGCGGTTCTCTTGGACAGGGCGTTTCTGTAGCAGTTGGAATGGCTCTTTCAGCAAAACTGAGCAATGAATCTTATCGTGTTTATACACTTCTTGGCGACGGTGAAATCCAGGAAGGCCAGGTTTGGGAAGCAGCAATGTTCGCAGGCGCAAAGAAACTGGACAATCTGGTAGTGATCGTTGATAATAATGGACTCCAGATTGATGGACCTGTAGAAGTAGTAAACAATCCGTACCCAATCGATAAGAAGTTTGAAGCATTCAATTTCCATGTAATCAATGTGGAAGATGGTAATGATTTTGATCAGCTGAAAGTGGCATTTGATGAAGCAAGAGCTACGAAGGGAATGCCTACAGCTATCATTATGAAGACAGTGAAAGGTAAAGGGGTATCTTTCATGGAGAACAACGTAGCATGGCATGGAACAGCTCCAAATGATGAACAGTATGCGATTGCTATGGCTGATTTAGAGAAAGTAGGTGAAGCATTATGTCAGAAGTAAAGAAAATTGCAACCAGAGAAAGTTACGGTAACGCACTTGTTGAAGTTGGAAAAGAAAATGACAAGGTTGTAGTTCTTGATGCTGACCTTGCAGCAGCTACTAAGACAAGTATATTTAAGAAAGCTTTCCCGGAACGTCATATTGACTGTGGTATTGCAGAATGTAATATGACCGGTATTGCAGCAGGTCTGGCTGCAACAGGAAAGATTCCATTTATGAGTTCCTTTGCAATGTTTGCAGCAGGACGTAACTTTGAACAGATACGTAACTCCATTGGTTATCCACACTTGAATGTTAAGATTGGTGCTACTCATGCAGGTATTTCTGTAGGAGAGGATGGAGCTACACATCAGTGTAACGAAGATATTGCTCTGATGAGAACCATTCCGGGTATGGTAGTAATCTGCCCGTCTGATGATGTGGAAACAAAGGCTGCAGTAAAAGCAGCAGTAGAATATGAAGGACCTGTTTACCTGCGTATGGGTCGTCTGGCAGTACCGGTAATCAATGACAGACCTGACTATAAATTCGAGATCGGAAAAGGTGTTACTTTAAAAGAAGGAAAAGACCTTACCATTGTAGCTACAGGACTTCCTGTTGCTGAATGTCTGAAAGCTGCAGAGATGCTGGCAGCTGATGGAATCGATGCAGAAGTGATCAATATCCATACAATTAAACCACTGGATGAAGATCTGATCGTAGCATCTGCTAAGAAAACAGGCAAAGTTGTAACAGTAGAAGAACATTCCATCATCGGCGGTCTGGGCGGTGCAGTAGCTGAGTGCCTCGGTGAAAAAGCTCCTACTAAGATGCTGAGAATCGGTATGAATGACGTATTTGGTGAATCAGGCGCAGCAGTAGCTCTGCTTCATAAATATGGACTGGATGCAGAAGGCATTTATAATAAGATTAAAGAGTGGAATTAATTTTTGGCTCAAGACTCGCTTCTGCGAGTCTTGAATTGTTTTAGAAGACATGGGGGTGACGGGCAATGAAATGGAAGAAAACAAAATGTCTGGGATTTCTCATGATGTGTATTGGAGCACTTAGCATGCAGGCAGATGTATCTGCCGGGAAAGAAGATACTAAGATAGAGAAAGCGGCAGAATCTGAAGCTAAGGCAGATGAAAATGAAGAAAAGCTTTCTGGTCTCATGAAAGAACTGGAAGAACAATTGCCGGAAGATAATGGAAACTGGTCTGTATACGTGTGTGATCTGAAAAGCGGAGAAGAAGCTGCTATAGAGAGCCGCCCCATGCAGTCTGCAAGTTTGATAAAATTATATATTATGGGCGCAGTTTATGAAAATTATGAAGAGCTGGCAGAGATTTACGGAGAAGACACACTATATAATAATCTTTTTCCGATGATTACGGTCAGTGATAATGATTCTGCAAACTATCTGACGGAGTGCCTTGGAAAAGGGAATACGGATGAGGGCATGCGCATTGTCACAGAATTCTGTAAGAAACACGGGTATCAGGATTCTGGCATGGGAAGGTTGCTGCTCCACAGTAATGAATTTGGGGATAATTATACTTCTGTTACAGATGCAGGACATTTTTTAAAAGAAATCTATGAAAGTATCCATGGAGAGGAAGAAAAGGAACTGGCACATACAGAAGAAATGTTTGATCTTCTCTCTCAGCAGCAGACAAGGTATAAGATTCCGTCCAGACTTCCGGAAGATGTGAAAGTGGCAAATAAGACTGGTGAATTGTCTGATGTAGAAAATGATGCAGCTATTCTCTATGATACACTGGAGGAAAATGATCTTGTGATCGTCTTTATGTCAGACAGCTTAAAGGATGTATATCAGGCGCATGATACCATTGGCACACTGAGCAGATACATATATGATTATTATAATAAAGGAGGAGCTGTAGGATGATGAAAACGAGATGTAAAAAACTGATCACTTTCTTTGGAACAATGGCAGCATCTGTGATGATGTTTGGCATGGCGGCTTTGGCGGGAGATGTATACAATGTAAAGGTGGACAGCGGCTATCTGGCATTGCGTACAGCAAAGGCATATGATTATAATAATGAAATTGGAGAGCTGTATACGGGACAGCCGGTAGAAGTTCAGGATACCAGTGATTCTCAGTACTGGTGGGTATATGCACCGACCCTCGGAAAGAGCGGTTATGTAAACAAGGATTATCTGGTAAGAAGCGGCTTGGGAAGTGCCACGGTAAAAGTGGACAGCGGTTATCTGGCACTGCGTACAGCGAAAGCTTTTGACAGTGCAAATGAAATAGGATGTCTTTATACCGGTGAGACGGTTCAGATTCAGGATACGAATGATTCTACCTATTGGTGGGTGTATGCGCCAAGCCTTGGAAGATACGGCTATGTGAACAAAAATTATCTTGTTAATATCAATTATGCATCCGGAAGATCTGTATCGAACAGTATGACGGTAAAAGTAGACAGCGGCTATCTGGCTCTTCGCACAGCGAAAGCTTACGCCTATGAAAATGAGATAGGTGAGCTTTATACAGGAGATACGGTCCAGGTGTATGATACCAGTGATTCCACCTATTGGTGGGTATATTCTCCAAAGCATAATTCTTATGGATATGTAAACAGAGATTACCTGGTTGGTTCCTCTGTTATGACAAGAACTGTGAAAGTGGACAGTGGTTATCTGGCGCTGCGTACAGCGAAGGTTTATGATTACAGTAATGAAATTGGAGAATTGTATACAGGACAGACGGTAGAAGTGTATGATACCAGTGATTCTCAGTATTGGTGGGTATATGCACCAAGTCTTGGAAGAAGCGGATATGTAAATAAGGATTATCTTCGCTAGTATAACAGAGAAAAGGCAAGGGCCGTACGAGCAGTGCGGCCTGTAATACGTTTGAAATACAGCATTTGGAGGAAAATATGATAGCACTGAAAGTAATAGCGGCTCCCCTTGTGGGAGGAGTGATAGGTCTTGTGACAAATGGGATTGCCATTAAAATGTTATTCAGACCCTTTCATCCTGTAAAGATTGGAAAATTTGTACTGCCCTTTACCCCGGGCTTGATCCCGAAGGAAAAAGGCAGGCTTGCAAAAGCGATTGGAAATGTAGTTGGAGCAGAACTTCTGGATACAGAAACCCTGACAAAGGCATTGGCTTCTGAAAAAATTCAGGAAGCTATGTATCGGAAGATCGATCAGATCATTGAAAATCTGGGACAGGAAGAAAGAACCTTTCAGGAATTTCTGCAGAATCAGGAACTGAAACAGGCAGCGGATCAGGCAGTAGGACATGTGGGAGAAAAGGCAGGACAGTATGTGGCAGAATATCTTGTAGAAAAGCAGATAGGACAGATTCTGTTTGACTATGCCATGCAGGAGGTCATGGCAAATATGAATGGCATGATCCTTATGATGGCACAGCCGGCACTGGAAAAAGCAAGGGAACCTTTATTATTGAAAATTGATGAACTGATCATGGAGAAGTGCCCGGAAATGGTGGAAGGGTATATTGGAAAAGAATATGAAAACTGGATGGAAAGACCCGTAAAAGACCTGGCGGTGCATCTTCTTGGGAAAAAAGATGTCATCAAAGAAAAAATATGGGAGTGCTATCTGATGCTGTTAGAGAAAAAGGGAGCAGATTTTTTCAGAAAATTAGATGTGGCTTCTATTGTGGAAGAAAAGATCAATGAGTTTGACCTTCAGGAACTGGAAAAGATTATCATGGATATTTCCAAAAAAGAATTAAATGCTCTGGTATGGTTTGGCGGACTTTTGGGAATGGTGATTGGATTTGTAAATCTTCTTGTTTAAAAGTTCGGACAAGAGAATACCCTTGCCCGGAAAAATATACCTGTGGTATACTAATCTACAAGCAGGGCATTACAAGAAATGCACGTGAACAGTAACGAATGGAGTATGTATGGAAACAACAGAGATCTTAGAGAAACTGTCCCGTCAGGAAATCAGTGTGGAAGAGGCGAAAAAGCTCCTTCAGAGGGAACCTTTTGAGGAACTGGGGTATGCCAAGCCTGACTATCATCGAGAAATCCGTACCGGTGTTCCGGAGGTGATCTATTGCGAAGGAAAGACAGGGGCACAGATTCAGGGAATTATTGACAGTATGATGCATCATGGGGAAAAGCATATTCTGGGAACAAGATGCAGCAGGGAAAAGTATGAAGAAGCAAAAAAGGCCTGTGCAGCTCTTGATTATGATGAAGTCTCTGGAATCATTTCCTATAATCCGGATCCATTTCCTTTGAATAAGGGGAAAATTATGGTGGCCTGTGCGGGAACCTCTGATCTTCCTGTGGCAAGAGAGGCGGCACTGACAGCAAGATTTCTTGGAAATGAAGTAGATGAAGTCTATGATGTAGGGGTGGCAGGGATCCATCGCCTGCTTTCTAAAATGGAAGTCTTGCAGCAGGCCAATGTAGTCATAGCAGTAGCCGGTATGGAAGGTGCACTTGCCTCTGTAATAGGAGGACTTACAGATAAGCCTGTGATCGCTGTTCCTACTTCTGTGGGATATGGAGCGAGTTTTGGCGGTGTAACGGCACTTCTGGCTATGCTCAACAGCTGCGCCAGCGGAATCAGTGTGGTAAATATCGACAATGGTTTTGGCGCAGGATATATGGCACACAGTATCAATTCCCTTGCGGGAAAAAGACAGTAAAGGAAAATTGGAACAAGGAGATTGAAATTGAAGGGCGAGAAAAAAATATTGTATTTTGACTGCTCTTCCGGGATCAGTGGGGATATGACCCTGGGAGCTTTGTTAGATCTCGGACTGGATAGGAAAGTGTTTTTGGAGGAACTGAAAAAGCTTCACCTGGAAGGTTATGAAATAGAGTTTGAGAAGACACAGCGAAATGCGATTACAGCAACCCATGTTATTGTGAAGTTAAAAGAAGATGCTCATACGCATGACCATTCTCACGATCACGAACATCATCATGAGCATGAACACAAACATGAGCACAGAAGCTTTCTGGATATTCAAAAACTCATTACAGAAAGTGATCTTGGAGACGAGGTGAAGGATCTGGCACTTCGGATTTTTACCAGAGTGGCTAAAGCAGAGGCAAAAGTCCATCAGAAACCTTTGGAGGAAGTACAGTTCCATGAAGTGGGGGCAGTGGACTCTATTGTGGATATTGTAGGGTGCGCGATCCTGATTCATATGATAAAGCCGGATGAGATCCACGCATCGGTGGTGCAGGACGGACATGGTTTTATTATGTGTCAGCATGGAATGTTATCTGTACCCGTTCCGGCGGTGTCAGAGATCTTTGCAGAATCTGATGTAAAGATGCGTCAGATTGATGTGGATACGGAACTGGTAACACCTACAGGGGCGGCAATTATTGCAGAACTGGCAAGCTCTTTTGGAATTATGGGGGAAATGAGGATTGAAAGAATCGGCTGGGGGGCCGGTACCAAGATCCTTAAGATTCCAAATTTGCTGAAAGTATATCTGGGAAGCAGACAGGAAGAAACATTTGCAGGAACAGAGACGGATGAAGTCATGGTTCTGAGCACGAATCTGGATGATTGTACCGGAGAGATGCTGGGATATGCAATGGAAGTGCTCTTGGAAGCCGGGGCACTGGATGTATTTTATACACCAGTCTATATGAAGAAAAACAGGCCTGCATGGTGCCTTACGGTACTGGCAAAAGAGGAAGATGCGGATAAGATGGAGAAGCTTATTTTTCAGCATACGACTACGATTGGTATTCGCAGGCACAGAGAAGATCGGGTGAAATTGAAAAGAGAAGAAGGAAAAGTAGGGACTCCTTTTGGAGAACTGAAAGTAAAAAAGGTATTTGTTGGGGAAGAAATGCGGTGCTATCCGGAATACGAGAGTGCCGTTTCGTTGGCGAAAGCGAACAGAGAAACGTTGCGGGGGATTTATAAAAGTTATGGAGAAGATGGATCTGTTATATAAAAAAGCGTTAGAAATCGCAAAGACAGCGCATGAGGGACAGACAGACAAAGGTGGGAAAGCATACATTGAGCATCCCATGAGGGTGGCAGAGAGTGTAGATACGATAGAACTGAAAACCATCGCGTTGCTGCATGATGTTCTGGAAGATACATCGGTCAGGAGAGAAGATCTGGAGAGAGCGGGTTTTACGCAGCATATTATTGAGACCGTTTGTGATTTGACAAATGATGATGACAGCTACGAGGGGTATATGGAATATATCTGTCGTCTGAAATCAAATCCCATGGCAGTGATTGTAAAAATGGCCGATCTTCGTGATAACATGAATTTATCGAGGATACCAAATCCTACGGAAAGGGATTATGCCAGAATGGAGAAATATAAGAAGGCATACGCGATACTTGAGAGTAAGGAAGAATGAAAAAGAAACCATTAAGAATATTTTTGAACATTATGCTGTTGCTTCTTGTGCTGCTGTGTGCAGGGCTGATAGTAATGTTCAATATTTCAAGATTGAAAACCAAGGATAAACGGGAACAGGAAGTACAGCAGGAATATGCAGAAGCGGAAGAAGTTGTGGGAAGGGCTATGAATGCGGAATACCTGAAATCCGATGGGGCGGTTCCGCGTCCGGAAGTGGATGAGCAGCTGCTGACCGTCAATCCATATTCCAGACCAGGAAAGAAAATGAAAAAGCTCAAAGCGGTAGTCATTCATTACCTGGGTAATCCTGAGACTACGGCGCAGCAGAACAGAGATTATTTTGAAAGCTTGAAAGATCTGAAAGATACTTCTATGAGTTCGAACTATGTAATCGGACTTGAGGGAGAAATCATTCAGTGCGTGCCGGATGATGAGGTGGCCTATGCATCTAATCAGGCGAACAGTTATTCCATATCTATTGAAAACTGCAATATTGATTCCACGGGGAAGTTTATGAGAGAGACCTATATCTCCCTTGTGAAACTGGTGGCATATCTTACCGCAGAATATGACCTGGGAAGAGATCAGATACTCAGGCACTATGATGTCACAGGGAAAGAATGTCCAAGGTATTATGTGGATAATGAAGAGTCCTGGGAGACCTTTAAGGATGATGTCATGAATTACAGAGCCCTCTGCGAAGCGGGAGATTTGTATCTCTTTGATCCAGATATAGACTTGAAGGGCCTGAAAGAAACATATCAGAGTAAGGATGAAAAACAGGAGGGTGACACTTCAGCAGATGTGGATTCTGAGCATGGCGGCAAATTTGAAGGAAAAGCTTCAGAGGAAGAGGAAGAAGAAAACTGGGATCCATACGAAGGTTACGAGGATACCTCTTATACAGGCAATGATTCTGATAACAGCAATCAGGAAACGGTAGATTACACGCCGCCTTCCTATACAGAACCTTCCTATGGGGAGCCTGATTATGGCAATGGAAGTGAAAATGGAGATTCCGGAACGAATCCGTCTCAGGGAGGAGGAACACCAGAACCGCCTTCAGCAGAGGAAAATATACCATCAGGGGATGAACCTTCCGGGGGAGATGTGCCTCCGTCTGAAGATATTCCGTCCGAAGACATTCCGTCCGAAGATATTCCATCCGAGGATATCCCCTCTGGAGATATCCCTTCTGGAGATACACCATCTGAAGAGGTGCCATATGTAGAGGAACCGTCAGAGTAAAAATAGTAAATTCAGGGAAAAATCCTTATAAGAAGCGACAGATTATGTTTGTCGGACTTCTTATAAGGATTTTTAATTTTGTAAATATTTCAAAAAGTTCTTGCATTTTCTAAAATATGTGTTATAGTCATAATAGAACAAACAGAACGGATATAACCGGACTGGTTGAATGATCCTTTTTAAAAGGAGGTTTAGAGTATGAATTTTAATAAATTTACACAGAAATCGATTCAGGCAGTAAATGACCTGGAAAAGGTAGCATATGAGTTTGGTAATCAGGAAGTAGAACAGGAACATCTGTTGTATACTTTGATGAATCAGGAAGACAGCCTGATTCAGAAACTGATTCAGAAAATGGAAATCCAGCCGGAATACTTTGCAAACGGTATTATTCAGATGCTGAATAAGAGACCTAAGGTATCCGGAGGAAATATTTATATAGGAAATGATCTGAATAAGGTTCTGGTTACAGCTGAAGATCAGGCTAAGGCTATGGGAGATGAATACGTATCGGTGGAACATCTGTTTCTGGCGATGATTCAGAACCCCAGCAAGACAGTGAGAGAATTTTTCAAAGAATATGGAATTACCAGAGAGAGATTTCTCCAGGCACTTTCCACAGTCAGAGGAAATCAGAGAGTGACTTCCGATAATCCGGAGGCAACGTACGATACCCTGGCAAAATATGGAGAGGAACTGGTGGAGAAGGCAAGACAGCAGAAGCTGGATCCGGTCATTGGCCGTGATGCAGAGATTCGAAATGTGATTCGTATTCTTTCCAGAAAGACAAAGAATAATCCGGTACTGATCGGAGAACCTGGTGTTGGAAAAACCGCGGTAGTAGAGGGACTGGCACAGCGAATTGTCAGAGGAGATGTGCCGGAGGGCTTAAAGAATAAGAAGATTTTCTCTCTGGATATGGGCGCACTGGTAGCAGGTGCGAAATACAGAGGAGAGTTTGAAGAACGACTGAAAGCCGTTCTGGAAGATGTAAGAAAGAGCGACGGTGAGATCATTCTGTTTGTGGATGAGCTTCACTTGATTGTCGGTGCAGGTAAGACAGATGGTGCCATGGATGCAGGTAATATGTTAAAACCAATGCTGGCAAGAGGAGAATTACATTGTATTGGAGCTACGACACTGGATGAATACCGCAAGTATATTGAAAAAGATCCTGCTTTGGAGAGACGTTTCCAGCCTGTTACGGTAGATGAGCCTACAGTGGAAGATACCATTTCTATTTTGCGTGGTCTGAAGGAACGTTATGAGGTATACCATGGTGTAAAGATTACAGATGGAGCATTGGTAGCAGCAGCAACTTTATCTCACAGATACATTTCAGACAGATTCCTTCCAGATAAGGCCATTGACCTGGTGGATGAAGCCTGTGCCCTGATTAAGACAGAACTGGATTCCATGCCGACAGAACTGGATGAACTGTCCAGGCGTATCATGCAGCTTGAAATAGAGGAAGCTGCCCTTAAGAAAGAGACAGATAAGCTCAGTCAGGATCGTCTGGAGGCATTACAGAAAGAGCTGGCAGAACTGAAGGCAGAATTCAGTAACATGAAGGCTCAGTGGGATAATGAAAAAGCTTCTGTGGAGAATCTTTCCAAACTGCGTGAGCAGATTGAGAACATGAATAAAGAAATCGAAAAGGCACAGAGGGAATATAATCTGAATCGGGCAGCAGAACTTCAGTATGGAGAACTGCCAAAGCTTCAGGAACAGTTGCGTATTGAAGAAGAGAAAGTAAAGAATAAAGATCTTTCTCTGGTTCATGAAAGCGTAACAGATGAAGAAATCGGAAGGATTATTTCCAGATGGACAGGAATCCCTGTGACCAAACTGACAGAGAGCGAGAGGAGCAAGACCTTAAATCTGGCCAGCCAGCTTCATAAGAGAGTCATTGGACAGGAAGATGGCGTCCAGAAAGTGACAGATGCTATTATCCGTTCCAAAGCCGGTATCAAGGATCCGACGAAGCCGATTGGTTCCTTCCTCTTTATGGGACCTACCGGTGTTGGTAAGACGGAACTTGCCAAGGCTCTGGCGGAGAACCTTTTTGATGATGAACAGAATATGGTCCGTATCGATATGAGCGAATATATGGAGAAATATTCTGTATCCAGACTGATCGGAGCACCTCCAGGATATGTAGGATATGAGGAAGGCGGCCAGCTTACGGAAGCAGTAAGAAGAAAACCTTATTCTGTTGTCCTTTTTGATGAGATAGAGAAAGCACATCCGGATGTATTTAACGTACTTTTACAGGTACTGGATGATGGCCGTATTACAGATTCTCAGGGAAGAACCGTTGACTTTAAGAATACGATTCTGATCATGACATCTAATATCGGTTCCCAGTATCTTCTGGATGGTATCCAGGAGAATGGTGAGATCTCGGAAGAGAGTCAGAACATGGTTATGAATGAACTGCGTGGACATTTCCGTCCGGAGTTCCTGAACCGATTAGATGAGATCATTATGTTTAAGCCTTTGACCAAGGACAATATTGGACAGATCATTGATCTCATGATGAATGACCTGAACAAACGTCTGGAGAATCAGGAGGTTCATCTGGAACTGACAGATCTGGCAAAACAGTTCATCATTGATGGTGGATACGAGCCGATGTACGGTGCAAGACCATTAAAGAGATATCTGCAGAAAAATGTAGAGACCCTGGCGGCAAGAGAGATCTTGTCCGGAGAAGTAAGGGCGGGGGATACGATCCTGATCGATGTACAGGGAGACCATTTAATTACCATGGTGAAGAAATGAAAATAAGAGAGGGAGAAGTGAGCAATGATACCAAAAGATCCAATGATGCTGTTGAGCTATGTCAACACACAGCTGCGGGATTTTTATCCAAGCCTGGATGCACTGGCGGAAGGTCTGGAGCTTGACAAAGAAGAACTGGTGAAGAAACTGGAAAGTATAGACTATGTCTATAACGAAGAACGAAACCGGTTTGAATAGGATGCGAAAGAGGGCAGAGAGAAATCTCTGCTCC
>JBJEMC010000081.1:0-14287 GCA_051879475.1 Muricoprocola sp.
GGTGATTTTGCATGGCTTTTTCATCGTTACTGGAACGCACGTGAACAGTAACAAACAATAAAGAGGCTTAATATGCGATTATGTGATCTTCGTCAGAAGGAAGTCATTAATATCAAAACCTGTTCTTCCATGGGATGTGTGATTGATGTAGAAATTGATCCAAAATCAGGATGTATCCAGTCCCTGATCGTCCCCGGTCCTAACAAGTTCTCACCTTTTTTAAACCGTGACTGTGAAATCATCATTGCCTGGGAATTTATCTGTCAGATTGGAAAAGAAATCATTCTTGTAGATATGCCGCCCCAGGAACCTCCTCACCGCAAATAATTTCTCATGGTTTTCAAGGCACACTTTTCCAGCCTGCTGACCTGAGCCTGGGAAATCTGTATTTCTTCTGCAATTTCCATCTGGGTTTTTCCTTCAAAATACCTCATATTGATGATTTTGCGTTCTCTCTCACCAAGATGTTTTAATGCTTCCTGCAAAGCCAGAGATTCCACCCAGTTTTCTTCTTTATTTTTCTTATCACTGATCTGATCCATTACATAAAGAGTATCTCCTCCTTCAGAGTATACCGGGTCATAGAGGCTGAGTGGACTTTGGATTGCATCCATGGCATATACGATTTCATCCTTGGGAATACCGATTTCTGCCGCAATTTCATTTACCGTAGGCTCTTTCAGATATTTCTTCATATAGGCCTCTTTCGTATACATGGCCTTATATGCCGTATCCCTTAAGGATCTGCTTACCCGGATTGCATTGTTATCTCTTAAATAACGCCGTATTTCACCGATGATCATGGGAACTGCATAGGTGGAAAACTTCACATCCAGTTCTGTATTAAAATTATCAATTGCCTTCATAAGTCCAATACAGCCAATCTGGAACAGATCATCTGCATTTTCGTTGGCCGCAGAAAATCTTTTTATTACGCTAAGTACCAGCCTGAGATTTCCTTTAATATATAATTCCCGCGCGGATTCATCTCCCTGTTTGATCCTTTTAATCAGCTTCTCTTTTTCATCTTCACTTAAAACCGGAAGCTTTGATGTATTGACTCCGCATATTTCAACTTTATTCAGTGCCATCACAAGAACCCTCCTGATAAAAGTATTGGATATTTTAAGAGTTCTCATAATGGCACCTGTTTATGCGGCTGTCGCCAAAATATAAAAATTAATAGACCTTGACAAATCCACGGTTTCAGCTATGTTTTTTCATTCAAAACGGACAATTTCTTTTCGAAGACGGCGGATAATCTTTTTTTCCAGACGGGAAATATAAGACTGGGATATTCCAAGAAGGTCTGCTACTTCCTTCTGGGTTTTTTCTTCTTCGTTTCCCTGTCCCAGTCCATACCTGAGCTGGATGATGATTCTCTCCCTGTCCGGCAGTTTTTCCAGAGCCTGTTTCAGAAGATAATATTCCACTTCTGTTTCCATATCTTTATAGATCACATCTTCCTCTGTCCCAAGAATATCGGAAAGCAACAGTTCGTTTCCATCCCAATCTACATTTAAGGGTTCATCGAAAGATACTTCCAGTTTCATTTTGCTGATTCTTCGAAGATGCATTAATATTTCATTTTCAATACATCTTGAGGCATAGGTGGCCAGTTTTATGCTTTTATCCGGGTTATATGTATTAATCGCTTTGATCAGCCCGATGGTTCCAATGGAGATCAGATCTTCCACTCCTACACCAGTATTATCAAATTTTTTTGCAATATAAACAACCAGCCGCAGATTATGCTCAATGAGTAACGATCGTGCTTCCTCAGGATCATCCCCCAGCAAATCTTCAATTGCTTTGGCTTCCACAGATGCTTCCAGTGGTGCAGGAAGCGCCTCACTCCCCCCTATATAATGTACCTCACCTGGGTTTTTCCAAATTACTTTTGACATTGATGGCAACATTTTCAGTTGAAATCTGGCCGGCATAGATACGCTTAATACCATTCTTATTTTCCTCCCACTGCTTCATTTCAAAATATCAGGGTGCAATATCATCTGATATTTCCCTGTACTGCTGACTGCCACTTTACTGATGGCAGTCAGACATTCCTTTGTCTCTTTGATGTTCTCCCCACATCGTATCCAAATGGTATCTAAAACCATTACCGGCATAAGTCCTTTTTCCATCCCAATGGTACGAAATGGAATCAGGGAAAATATACCGCTTGGTTTTTCTATACTCTGCAGGTGCAGGAGTTTTTCGAGTTCTTCTTTTTCATCCTCTTCTAATAATTCTTCCGCTACCGTGTAATCCAGAACATGTACCTCTTTTCCAGATAAAGGATGCGCTAACTGATTACCACTGTCCAAAAGTGCCATGATCTTTTTTCTTCGTTTCTTATAAGATATTATGACTTCATAAAAGACTTTTTCTTCTACTCTGACCTTTTTTCTGCACCTCTCCAGAATTAAGACAAACAGAAATCCTGTGAGCATGCAGACAATAAAGGGTAACCTGGTATATTCTGTCAGTACATTCATGCAGCCTTCCATGGTCAGGCGCAGCAACAGACAGATCCAGATTTTCTGAAATATCATCTGTTTCCTCCTTATGGAAAAAACAAAAAGAACCATACAAAGCAGCACAGCTGCCCGGCCGATTCCATATAAGAAAGAAATTTTATGTATCGGCGTCAAAATCAAAAGACAGTCACCCATGCTTCCTAAAAAAGCTCCGGCAATCTTTCTGAATAAACCGACTCTGTATCCGCCTATATTTTCAGTAAGCTCCAAGACAAGCAGATTAAGCAAAAAGTTCTCTAAAAAGTATATATCCAGATAAAACTCAAAATACAATCTATTCCTCCTGCTTTTTACGCATTACAGTATATCGGACTTGCCATGAAAAATTTGTCAAAATAAGGGACCAAATCGACTGCTTTTGTCGACAAAAAAAGACGTCAGGAGCACTTCCCGACGCCCTTTATCTATATTCTTTATCGTTTTACAAAATATGTTCCTGTTCACGTACGTTCCAGTAACTATGAAAAAGCCATGCAAAATCACCTCTGGTGATGGCTTTTTCATTGCAGACCTCGGGTTTTGCCATACAAAACACCTCGCGGAACAGTGGCACCTGAACTGCAACCAAAATATTCTTCATACCATACTAAGAAAGTATAGATCGTCCACACTTTTCTCCAGTTATCAGAATTTCCTCCCACATAGTCATCAAAGATTGCCTGAATCTCATCTACGTGAAAGAATTTTTCCGCAATCTCACTGTGAAAGAGTCTCTTCACATCCTGATTATACTTATCATCTGCCATCCAGATACGGATCGGTACGATAAATCCCAGCTTCTTCCGGAAGGCAATCTCCTCGGGAAGCACCTTAGCTGCTGCTGTTCTGAAGGCAACCTTATTCTGCTCTTCATTTACCTTAAATCTTGCCGGCATTCTGGATGCGATATCAAAGATTCTTGTATCCGTAAGCGGCATACGAATCTCCAGGCCTGCTGCCGTACTCATCTTATCCACATTCAGATAAATATCTCCTTCCAGCCAGATCTGGATATCGATATCTGACATCTTCGTCAGTGGATCATATCCTTCTATCTCCTCATAGATATCCTTTACCAGATTAATAGGAAGAACATCTTCTTTATAATTTTTCAAAATACGCTGTTTTTCATCCTCTTTCATAATATTGGTATTGCCAACATAGAAATTCTTAAGATTGTCCCCATAACGCTGTGCATTGCGGTACATGTTGTAGCCGCCAAAGAATTCATCTGCTCCTTCTCCGGAATAACAGATCTTTGTATGCTTTGCCGTTTCGTTACAAGCCAGAGTAAACGCTATGGCGGAAGCATCTCCCAGGGGCTGTTCCATATGATACATGACATATGGTACGATGGCAAAAAACTCTTCCGGGGTAATAAGGCATCTGGTATTTTCCCTTCCCAGAAGTCTTGCTGTCTCTGCCGCAAGACCGGATTCGTCAAATCTTGCGTCTTCATATCCACAGGAACCTGTCATCTGCGCATCAGACATGGCCAGTACATAAGAAGAATCTACCCCGCCTGAAAGGAAAGACTCCACAGTCTCTTCGCTGGTCTTCACTTCCGGCATGATATTTCCTAAAGTGGTATGAATCTCATCTGCCCATTCTTCCAGAGTCTTACTCTCATCCGGATGAAATGTTGGTGTCCAATAACGGGTAATCTTTGCTTTTCCGTCTTTCCATACCAGATAGTGTCCCGGCATCAGCTTTTTCACACCTTTAAAAAAGGTATCTTCCCCTGCCACATAGGTCAGTGACAAATAGATCTGAAGCATATCTTCATTCAGTTCTTTTACAAATCCAGGCTTCTCCATAATCTGACGGATCATGGTGCCGTAAAGGAATTCCCCATCTGCTGTGATATAATAATAAAATGGCTTTGTTCCAAACTGATCTCTTAAACAGAACAGTTCCTGTTTTTCATCATCCCAGATGGCAAAGGCAAACATGCCATGCATGTGCAGTGCCATGTCGCCTCCCCAGGTTTTATATGCTTTTATCAAAATGGCTCTTTCTTTTTCTTCTCTGGGTAAGGATGCATCTATGCCCAGCTCCTGGCACAGTGCTTCCCAGTTCCGAATATGACCTCTGTATTCTCTTACTTCCATGTTTCTTTCCTTTCTTATGTAAGCAGTAACAAATAACTCTATTTATATGAGCAAGCTCATGTAGGTTTAAACTTTTTGCCCCTGATGTCATCATATTCTATCATATCCTCTTCAAAATATCCATTTTTTTTTCGTTCCTGTTGAAAAGCTCTTTACTTTTTCCCTAAAATGATTTATGGTTTTATTTGAAAACAAAATCTAATTGAAAAGGAGTTTTAATATGAATCTTTCACCACTTCAGAAAGCAAGATACGCATATGTTCCTAAGCTTCCGGGAATGCTTAGAAACGGTATCGCAGAAATTTGTGTAAAAGAGGGAGAGGAAACAACAAGTGCCGCTGACCAGGATAAGATTAAAGCACTTTTCCCAAATACATATGGAAAGAAAGAGATTACTTTCCAGAAAGGACAGAATACATCTGAAGCAAAGAAGCAGGTTGTAGGTGTTATTCTTTCCGGCGGACAGGCTCCAGGCGGACACAACGTTGTATGTGGCCTTTACGATGCACTGAAAGCTACAAATAAAGAAAACGTTCTCTACGGCTTCAAAGGCGGCCCAAGCGGACTCTTAGAAGATGATTACCTGATTTTTGATGATGAATACATTGATCAGTACAGAAACACCGGTGGCTTTGATATCATCGGTTCCGGAAGAACAAAACTGGAAACAGAAGAACAGTTCGCAGTTGCAGCTGAAGTCTGCAAAAAACATGGAATCACTGCCATCGTTATTATCGGTGGTGATGACTCCAATACAAACGCTGCTGTTCTTGCTGAATATATGGCAGCACACCATACAGGCGTACAGGTAATCGGATGTCCTAAGACGATCGACGGTGACCTTAAGAATGAAGATATTGAATGTTCCTTCGGTTTCGATACAGCAACAAAGACTTACAGTGAACTGATCGGTAACATCGAAAGAGACTGTAACTCTGCTAAAAAATATTGGCATTTTATCAAAGTTATGGGTCGTTCCGCTTCTCACGTAGCTCTGGAATGTGCTCTTGAAACACAGCCAAATATCTGTCTGGTTTCTGAAGAAGTTGCAGCTAAGAAGATGTCTCTTTCCCAGATTGCTGACCAGATCGCTGATTCTGTTGAAAAGAGAGCAGCAAAAGGCATGAACTTTGGTGTAGTTATCATTCCAGAAGGTGTTGTAGAATTCGTTCCGGAATTCTCTGTCCTGATTCAGGAAATCAATGAGCTTCTTGCAGGAAGCAAAGCTGATGCTTTCAATGCTCTTCCAAACTGGAAAGAAAAATATGCTTTCATCGAAAAAGGTCTTACAAAAGAGTCTATGGCAGTATTTGCACTGCTTCCGGAATCAATCCAGCAGCAGCTCTTCTTAGAAAGAGACCCACATGGAAACGTTCAGGTATCTCTGATTGAATCTGAAAAACTTTTCTCTGCACTTGTAAAAGATAAGCTTGCTGAAAGAAAAGCAGCCGGAACATACCATGGTAAATTCAACGCACTTCATCATTTCTTCGGTTATGAAGGAAGATGTGCATTCCCATCTAACTTTGATGCTGACTACTGCTATTCTCTTGGATACAATGCATTTATGCTGATCCAGTATGGTTACAACGGATACCTTTCAAAAGTATCTAACCTGTCCAAACCAGCTGAAGAATGGGTAGCAGGTGGTATGCCTATCACAAAGATGATGAACATGGAAAGAAGACATGGCGAAGACAAGCCAGTTATTAAGAAAGCTCTTGTAGAGCTGGATGGCAAGCCATTCAAATACTTCGAAGCTCACAGAGAGGAATGGGCTGAGGAAACATGCTTCACCTTCCCAGGTGCAATCCAGTACTTCGGACCATCAGAAGTATGTGACCTTACAACAAGAACTCTTGCTCTTGAAAAGGCTGAATAAGCTCTTTTACAAAAAGGGATGCCACGTGGCATCCCTTTTTCTTATTCTACACTCTTCAACGATTCGACCATATCAATTTTCTTTAATTTGAAATGCATAAAACCATTTACCAGAGCTGAGAACACTACCGTAAAGGCAGTTGCAATGATAAAGCTTGACAGATGGATATCTCTTGCAAACATCGTTGCGTCTACTTCTACTGTAGTGATGACAAAGTAATGCAAAAGCTTTCCAAGAAATACACCCGCAACTATACCAATCAGCGTGATGAGAATATTTTCTCTGTACACATAAGCATCGACTTCACCGTTATAGAAGCCTAAGACCTTCAGCGTAGCCAGTTCTCTCTTTCTCTCATTGATATTGATATTACTTAAGTTATACAGTACGACAAAGGCCAACAGTCCTGCAGATACGATCAGTACTATGATGACAGAATCCAGTGTACTGAGCATGGAATCAATAGAAGCCCTTGTTGTGGAAGCATAACTGATACTTAAGGCTCCATCATACTTCAAGAACTTTTCTCCTAATACATTGATATCATCGTCCGTATCTGCCTTTGCCCGGAACATGATTTCATTATACTCCGGGGCTTTTCCAAAGCATTTCTGATATAATCCAGGAGTCATGTAGATGTAATGGGAAAGATAGTTTTCCGTAATTTCCACTACAGGAACTTCCACATTTCCCTCATCCTCATCTTCAAGAATAATCGTATCCCCTGCTTTGATTCCCATCATACTGGCAATCTTTTCTGTCAGGATTGCTCCCTCATCTGTCAGCTCATAGGGTTCAAGGCTATTGCGGTCTCTAAATTTCAGAAACTCTGAGGTTGATTCCAGGTCTCCCGGAACCATAACGTAAATGGACCAGGATTTCTTATCCTTGCTGACACTTACCTTCTTCATGAAAACATCCATACTATTGGAAATACCTTCATCTGCTTCTACAGCCGTCCTTAATTCCTGAATTTCTTCCTCCTCTGCGTCCGTATCCAGAATCACCATTCCATCATACAGCTGAAGATTCTTAAACTGTAAGTCCACAATACCGGATATAGAATCTCTCAATCCATATCCCACCAGCAGCAGACCCATGCATCCTCCTATGCCAAACACGGTCATGAAGAATCTCTTTTTATACCGAAGGAGATTACGTACCGTTGACTTCCAGGTAAAGCTCAGATGTTTCCAGATCCATGGTATTCTCTCTAAGAATACTCTCTTTCCTTCCTTAGGTGCAGGAGGTCTCATCAGTACTGCCGGCGTAGAAGCCAGTTCCTTATTACATGCCGCATAGGTGGCCGTCATGGTACTGACAAGAGCAGCACCGGTGGCAATCACAGCGTATTTCATATTATAAGGAAGTTCAATATTCGGCATATGATGATACATGATCTTATATGCCGTTACAATGACATAAGGAAGAGACTTTTCTCCTAAAAGCACCCCAAAGATACTGCCTCCCAGAGTTGCAAAAAACGCATATCCCAGATATTTACCGGCAATCTGCAGTTTTCCATAGCCAAGAGCCTTCATGGTTCCAATTTGGGTACGTTCTTCCTCCACCATTCGTGTCATAGTTGTCAGACTGATCAGAGCAGCAACCAGGAAGAACAGAACCGGGAATACCTGACCAAGACTTCTCATACGGTCTGCATTCTCTCCATACCCGATATTTTCCGGCAGGGTACTTCTGTCACTTACCGTCCATTCCGGTATTTTCAGCTTTGTAACTTCATCCTCTGCATCAGCAAGTTTCTCTTTCGCCTCCGCAATCTCGTCTGCTGCCTTCTTTTCCCCTCTGGCATAGGATAGTTTACCATCTCTTATCTCAGGCTCATTTTCCTGAATCTCTTCTTTTGCATCCAGAATCTCTGCTTTCGCATCTTCCAGTTCTTTTTGCGCGTCTGCCAGCTCTTTTCTTCCATCTTCCAGCTCTGCTTCCCCATCTTCCAACTCTTTCTGGGAATCCAGAAGAAGCTGTTCATTTTCTGCAATGGTCTGCTTTGCTGATTCAATCTGTGCCTGGCCATTCGCCAGCTTTTTCTGGCCTTCTTTCAGCTTTTTCTCATTTTTCGTGATTTCTTCTTCACCAGAATCAAGCTCTGCTTTACTGGATTTTAACTGTGCTTTTGCTTCCTTCAGGCTTGCCTTGGTCTCATCCAGCTGTGCTCTTGCTGCTTCCAAGTCTTTTGGAGCCTGAGCAAGCTGTGCTTCCCCTTGTTCAATGCCTGTATCAATCTGAGAAATTCCGGAATCGATCTGATTTAATCCATTGTCAATCTCCGCTATTCCTTCCTCGATCTGACTTAATCCTGCATCAATCTGGCTGATTCCTTCATTTACCTGGCTAAGACCTCCATCCACCTGTCCAAGCTGACTCTGATACTCTTCCAGCATTCCCTGACATTGCTGCATGGCTGCCTGGGCTGCATTACTCTGTGTCTGAAGTTCCTGCAGGCTGCTGTTTTTCTGATTGATTTCTCCCTGAAGCTGAGCAATCTTCTCGCTGTCAGGTTCTTCTTTTCCCTGTTCTTCTGCTATCTGATTCTGAAGACCGGCTATTTCACTTTCCAGAGACTGTGCCTGGCTAAGGGCTCCTTGATAAGCAGTCTCATATTCTGCGATCTGTGAAGATATCTGGTCCACTGCTGCCTGCAGCTGACTTCTCTGAGTTTCCAGTTCAGACTTCTGGGCTTCTAACTCTGTCTTCTGAGCTTCCAGTGACGGTTTTTGCGCTTCTACCTCAGCCCTCTGTGCTTCGAGCTGTGGCTTTTGTGCCTGTAACTCGGCTTTCTGAGCCTCCAGACCCGCCTTTGTATCAGGCCAGGCAGCTGCATTTTTCTCATAGTCTGCCAGACCTGCAGCATATTCTTCTTCGCCTTTTTCATACTGGGCAAGACCGGATTGATACTGCGCCAGTCCCTCTTTATACTGCGCTTTTCCGTCTTTTATTTTTGCTTTTGCTTCTTTTAAAGCTTTTTCGCCATCTTTCAGTTCCTTGCTGGCCTTGGCGTACTCTGACTGAAATGTCGCTTCATTTGCTGCAAGCTCTTCTTTGCCTTCCTTTAGCTTACTCCAGCCATCTTCCAGTTCCTGTCTTCCATCTGAGATTTTCTTTTCATTGTCTTCCAATTCTTTCAGGCCATCTGCATATTCCTCTTCGCCCTTGGCGAGTTCTCTTTCTCCTCTGGCAAGTTCCAGTTTGCCATAATACAATTCCATCTCACCATCATAAAGTTCATCCCAGGCTTCTGTCAGTTCACTTTCCGCCTCTGCTTCTCCATCCTCCAGTTCTTCTCTTGCATCCTGAATTTTCTCATTTGCTTCATCAAGTACTTCTCTGTATCTGATCTCACACCGCTCCCCGGCAATCTCTTCGATACGGTTCTGGACCGTTTCGATCAGATAGTCATAAGCATCTGTATATGCAGTTAGGTTCCTGGCCTCCTCTGCTTCTATGTAAACCTGAATATAAACCTCCGAGTCAAAATCTTCCGGCAATATATATCCTGCTCCGGAAAGTTCTCCTGTTCCCAGAGTGGTATTTCCTCTGTTAAAAGAAATATACAAAGGACTGCTTCCAGCCCCCACAATTGTAAATTCATGTCTTTTTAAAATATAATCCTCTTCATCTTCCAGATAAAAAGTGATCGTATCTCCTATTTCATATCCGGTCTTATCCAGAAATTCAATATCCAGAAAACATTCCCCTGCCTTTTCCGGAAGTCTTCCTTCCTGAGGGGTCAGTTGATTCAAAGTCTCACAGATTGATTCTATATGAAGTACATGGGAAGAGGAATCATCTCCGCAAAGAACATCCGTCATATATCCCGGTTCCGCCTTAGAAACGCCCTCCACCCGGGATATCTCTGATACGTCATCTTCTGTCAAACCCATGGTACTGATGACCTTTAAATCCATCAGATGATTTTCATCAAAATAAGCATCCCCTGAATAACGCATATCAGGAGCTGCAGATTGAATACCAGAATAAAAAGCCACGCCCAGTGCCACGATCAGAAAGATCGAAATAAACCTGTTCAGGCTTTTCTTTACTTCCATGTAAAAATCTTTTCTCAGTGCTGTCTTTTTCATGCATTCTCCTGTCAGTGTATATTTACCATTCGATGTCCATAACAGACATTGGATGTTCATTTACTTTCATATCTGCCACTTTTCCGTTTTTTATCTTAATAATACGATCTGCCATTGGTGCAATGGCGGAATTGTGGGTAATTACGATAACCGTCATTCCCTTTTCCCTGCACATATCCTGAAGAAGCTTTAATATGGATTTTCCTGTCTGATAATCCAGGGCACCTGTAGGCTCATCACACAGAAGAAGCTTTGGATTTTTCGCCAGTGCTCTTGCAATGGAAACTCTCTGCTGCTCTCCGCCGGAAAGCTGCGCAGGAAAGTTCTTCAGGCGATGGCCCAGTCCAACTTCTTCCAAGACGTCCCTGGCTTCCAAAGGATTTTTACAGATCTGCAGAGCAAGTTCCACATTCTCTAATGCCGTCAGATTGGGGATCAGGTTATAAAACTGGAACACAAATCCAATATCATCACGCCTGTATGCTGTGAGTTTTCGCTGGTCATACTTTGCAATATCCTGTCCATCTACCAGTACCTGCCCCTTTGTTGCCGTATCCATTCCGCCTAAGATATTCAGCACCGTTGTTTTACCGGCACCACTTGGGCCTACGATGACCACAAATTCTCCCTTTGCTATGTCAAATTCAATCCCATCCACGGCACGGATCTCTACTTCTCCCATTTTGTAGATTTTTGAAACATTCCTTAATGATACAAACTGTTCATCCCTCATGTTAGACTTCCTCTGAATTTCTCCTGATTCTCTTTGGTATATCCTACTTCTATCTTCGGATTTTCTGTTTTTAATTCTTCTAACAATTCCCTGGGTTTATCCATCCCTTCGTATTGGAATACTTCACGGCTCATGTCCTTCTTCACAATAATCAGCCTCCCAATCGGGAAATCTGCTGTTCCGCAGCACATCTTCGTATTTACGGTTTCCTGCTGCAGGTATGCCCAGATAATCTCAGAAACAGGGAGTTCCTTTTTCTTAAGAAAACGATTCCATATCAGTTTTCCATTCTCAATTTTGACATTCATAGTATCATCTCCCAGTGTTTTCGTTACGGTTCACGTTGTTCCAGTAACGTATTTTCTTAAGTATATCACAAACTGAGTACTTTTTCCTAGTTGTTTTCCTACTTCTTTTAATTTGAATTTTATAGAATTCCTCTGTACAAAAACGATATTTGCCTGAATTGGCCTGATTTTTTGACTATAGAGGATATTGTTTCAATTACAATATCCTCTTAAAGATATGATTACTGATCATTCAAAAGAATCCTCTCACTTAGATCCGCCTTTACAAATTTCAGAAACTTTACTAATTCTTCGGATACTTCCCCGTAATTTTCTCCTCTTGTACTCAAAAACACACTGGTACATCCTTCCTGTAAACGCAAATCTGAAATTTCTTCACAGTGTCTTGTAAATGTATATCGGTACTTTCTCTTTCCAAAAGGATCAAAATCACATAGAAACAATACATAAACATCCGGAAGTTCCGTATAATCTCTTCCACTGAGCAAAAGTTCCATATCAATCTGGCCATGATAATAACGCACCCGTTTTCCTAAGTCCGGCTTCTTTGCCACCTGCATCTCAACATTATAACGGGTATTTCTTTCATCCTTTGCATATACATCCAACCTTACACCTTTGTATTCTGGATGGTATACAATACTTTTTTCCTTACTGATATCCACTCGCTCAATAGGAAAGCCCAGTGCAAGTTCCAAAAAACGTCTGCAATTCTCTTCTTCTATCATAACTGCACCGAACAAAAAATTGTCTTTAATTGTAAGTTCTTTTAACTGTTTTTTTCTTTTCATATTTTCCTCCATTTTACAGAGGAACTCTATGAAAACAGTATAGCATAATCTCTTTTTAATATCTATATTAACTTATTGTTTTAGAACAAAATTTTAGCCCGATCGATTATTTTTCCTTCTCGATCGGGCTACGAATGAATTTCCTGTAATTTCATTGTCTACACCTTCAACTTTCTTAAATTATGGGGTAATGCGTTATGTTCTTTTTGGACCGTACCTCCATTTTTATTCTTGAGTTATCATCACTATGGGCCTCTGCCTTTCATATAGATCCTCTCCTTTTTATCTATATAAATTATAAATTTTATCTTCATCCATTATCTATATAAACTCTTAAAGAGATTCTTCTTTGAATTAAGGTCTATCTATGCCATTGGAGTATCCCTCTTTCTTTAGATTTCGTTTGATGGAAAATTATCTATGCCATCGGTCCGTCCTCCTGTTATCTAAGATCTGAACATTTCTAACTTTAACTTTTTCTTTTGTTTTTCTTTGAGAATTAGTTCTCTGCTCTTGTGTCAGGTTCTTTTCTTTTGATGGTTAAATCATAATACATCTTTTCGTTTTTGTCAATAGTTTTTTGCAATTTATTTTATTTTTATTTATTGTCAGACTTTTCGTATTGTTTATGCAAAATAATTTATACATCTTGCAAGAAAATTATAGACAACAGAATATGTGATATGATGAAATCGTCTCGAACGAGACACGGTGCTATCATAACGGTAGGCGGCTGGCCCCTCTGTAAAAAGGAGGAATGTAATAAAAGCCCTCCGATCAGGAAAGGAGGGTGGTGTGATTATGATGACAGATTACATAACATTCGCAGGATTTATTCTTGCAGTTTTCGGATCTGGAGTTGCAGTTGGAAGAATTGTAGAAAAGATCGAAAGATTAGATCGCAAGAAAGAAGATGAAGAACATAAAAGCACAAACAAAAACGACCGCCAATAGTTTTCCCCAGACTTCCGCGATCGTTTTAACATAAAACAGGGGAGCTAACCGTCTATCGGTAGCACCTTTTTTATTATAATAACATTTCTAATAATTATTTTCAAGTGGAAAAAATTTTCTGAGGAACCAGCGGGACGGAAAAATGTTACTGTTCACGTACGTTCCAGTAACTATGAAAAAGCCATGCAAAACACCTCGCGGAACAATGGCACCTGAACTGTAACGAGAAAATGGCATTTTGACTGTCCCGCTGGTCTAGTAATGATAGCGGCAGGCCAGAATATATACGTTATCATCATCAATTCTATAAATTAATCGATCTTTATCATTTATTCGTCTGCTCCAAAATCCTGCCAGATTTCCTGTTAAAGGTTCGGGTTTTCCTATGCCTTCATTCCCATTCCGGCAAATATCTTCAATAAGCTGATTGATTTTCTTGAGCGTTTTTCGTTCTTCTGTCTGCCAGTATGTGTAATCCTTCCATCCATTTTCTGTAAACAATTTATTCATCTATAGAATCCTCAATCAAATCATGCTTTGTGCACTTACCTTTTTCTAATTGTGCTTTGGATTCCATTAGCCAGTCGTAATTGGTTTTACTTCCCATAACATGAATATTTTCCATAAGATTGTTATAAGCTTCTTCAGAAATCATAACGACATTTTTATTATCTTTTCTGGTGACGATCATAGTTTCATAGTCGTCCGTTACTTTATCCATATAGTTTTTCATATTCTCACGTAAAGTGCTGTAATTAACTGCTAACATAAGCATACCTCCAATAAAAAGTACGTTTTTTTGTACTTATATTATACTGTACAAAATTTTGTACGTCAATAAGTATAGTATGGCTTTTTATGTGAATATTATAAATATTAAAATAAG
>JBJEMC010000082.1:0-14254 GCA_051879475.1 Muricoprocola sp.
CTGTATAATATCAATACTGGTTATATCAATTAATAACGTCTCCACATGATACAGACACCATCCCGCAATAATGAGAAGATAACCTTCCGTAACACGAAGACTGTTTTTTATCAGTTGTCTTCCTATGTAATCACTGCGAAACCGTCTCCTGATACCATCTAACTGCCCCTTATGTTCTCTCTCAAACAATGCCAGTTTTGTCATTACATATACTCTGTCTTTCCACATTATCTATATTCGCCCCCAGATAAGTATAGCACATCTAATTTCCTTGTCCAATGCAAATAGTTAAAAAATAGATTTCCCTTGCCCCAGCATCCAACAAGGTCTTTGCTGCGGCATCTATGGTATTACCGGTTGTATATACATCATCAATTAGCAGAACTCTTTGATACAGAAAATCTTCTGTCACAGCAAAAGCCCCCTGTATATTATGTTTTCTCTGTCTGACATCCAGAGCCTTCTGGTCACCGGTATCTTTGATTTTCTGAAGTATCTCCGTGTCAACGGGAATATCCAACAGTTCCCCCAGTTTTTGTGCCAGAATCTCCGCCTGATTAAAACCGCGCAGTTTCTTTTTCCCAGAATACATCGGAATCGGGATACACACCTGCGGATTCCATCTTTTGACATCATTTCCCAGTTTCTCTGCCATCAGCTGAGCATACACATCCAGATATTCTCTTTTATTTTCATATTTTATCCTATGTATGGATTCCTTTACTTTTCCTTCGTACAGCAACAATCCCCGTCCTTCTGTAAAATAATGATGGTTCCCACTGCAGTCTTCGCAATACTCTGTTTCCTCCCCTTCTACAGGTTTCCCGCATTTATAGCAGCGGGGATGGGTGATCACCTTTATTTTTTCCTGGCATTTTTCACAGATTCCCTGTGATATTTCTGCACAGACAGGACATCTGCGGGGATAAAGCAAATCTAACATTCTGTTTTTCCATACATCTGTTTTTATAAAAAATCGCTTCCTTTCTTCTTATTATCTAATCTTCCATCCACTGACAGATCTGATCTTTTAAAGTAGAATAGCGTTTCTGTTCAAATTCATTATCGATCATCTGATCAAAGACACTGGTCATTCCCACCAGGGTTACACATTTTCTTGCCCTGGTAACGGCAGTATACAGTAAGTTTCTGCTCATAAGCATTCTTGGCCCCGGCATCATCGGAATCAGCACTGCCGGATATTCACTTCCCTGTGCCTTATGTATGGTAATGGCATATGCCAGTTCTAACTCGTCCAGATCCTTAAAGGAATATTCAACATAACGGTTATCATCAAATACCACCGTCATCTGTTCCGCATAAGTATTGATTTCCTGTATGATTCCCATATCCCCATTAAAAATTCCCACTCCCTTTTCAATGGGAATCCCATACTTTCCTCTGATCTCCCATTCTGCCTGATAATTGTTCTTAATCTGCATGACTTTATCGCCTTCCCGAAAAAGCCCCAAGCCATGCTCTTTTTCCTTCTTATCAGGTGCCGGTGGGTTCAGATACTGCTGAAAAATAGTATTTAGCCTTTCTACACCAATCAACCCTTTTCTCATGGGCGTCAAGACCTGGATATCATACGGTTTTGCCTGCACATATTTGGGCAGCTTTTTCTGAATCAGGGTCAGCATAACACTAATGATCACATTGGCATCATCTCTTTGCAGGAAAAAGAAATCCCTGCTCTTGTTGTCCAATACCACATGCTGGCCACTGTTAATTTTATGTGCATTTACCACAATGTCGCTGGCACTTGCCTGTCTGAAAATCTTTTCAAGTCGAACTACCGGAAAGGCATTCGATTCAATAATATCTTTTAAAACACATCCCGGTCCCACAGAAGGAAGCTGATTGACGTCTCCTACCATAATCAGTCTTGTTCCCACTGTCACAGCCTGTAAAAGAGCATGCATCAGAAACAGATCTACCATAGACATTTCATCAATGATAATTACGTCTGCCTCCAGAGGATTTTCCATATTTCTCTCAAAATGAATTCCCGATTTTTCTTCATCCGGTGCACCATTTATCTCTAACAGCCTGTGAATGGTCTGTGCTTCCCAGCCTGTTGTCTCCGTCATACGCTTTGCAGCTCTTCCTGTGGGCGCAGCAAGTAAGATTTCCAGTCCTTCCTCTTCAAAATAGTGAATCAGTGTATTAATCGTTGTAGTTTTTCCGGTACCTGGTCCACCGGTTATGACAAGAAGTCCATGATTTACAGCCTGACACACTGCTTCTCTTTGAAGTACATCTAACTCTGTACCGGTTTCCTCTTCGATTCTTTCCAGTTTCTTAAGGATCTGTTCTTCCGGAACCTTTGCCGTCACATTCAGATCATGAAGCATCTTGGCTGTATTAAGTTCCAGATAATAATTCTGGGAACTGTATACATTGCCATTTTTCAGAATAATTTTCCGATCCATGGCCAGGTCCATCAGATTTCTTTCCATGGCCTCCCGGGAAACTCCAAGAAGCTGTGCTCCCCTCTGCAACAATTCCATCTGCGGAAGATAAATATGCCCCTCTCCCATAGCCTGGGTCAAAATATAACAAAGGCCGCTTCTTACACGAAAATCAGAATCTGTATGAATACCCACATTCTGCGCGATCTCATCTGCGATCTTAAATCCGACGCCTCCGATGTCATCTGCCATTTTATATGGATTTTCCTGAATGATGTTGTATAACTCAGCCCCATACGTTGCATAGATCTTGATACTTAGTGCCGTGGAGATACCATATTTCTGAAGAAAGATCATGGCTTTTCTCATATCCTTCTTTTCTTCCACCTGCTGCGCAATCTCCCTGGCCTTTTTCTCACTGATTCCCTTCACTTCGGCCAGTCTTTCCGGTTCTTCCTCAATGATACGGAACGTATCTGATTTGAAGCGACGCACGATCCTTGCAGCCAATGCCATACCAATTCCCTTAATGGCACCTGAACCCAGATACCGTTCAATGGATAGTTCATCTTCCGGTGTTTTTAACTGAAAAGAGCTGATTTTAAACTGAGGGCCATAAATACTGTGTTCAGTATAAGTTCCCTCTGCTTCGATCAGCTCTCCCTCATTGATATACTGAAGGGTGCCCACGCAGGTCACCTCTTCCCCATCACAAATCATAACCATAACTGTATATCCATTATCTTCATTTCGGAAAATGATATGATCTACGTATCCCGAAATTTTTTCCATATAATATAGATTCCTCCCTATTTCTCCAGCCTGTTATTATGGGCTGTCAATTCTGGATACCTGCCTGTCCCGATTACCACAGCAGAAACCGGATTCTCAGCTATTACGGTATTGATTCCTGTTCTTTCCTCGATCAGTTCTTCCATTCCTGTCAGAAGAGCTCCTCCGCCAGTCAGTACAATTCCACGATTCACAATATCTGATGCCAGTTCCGGTGGTGTTCTTTCCAGAACACTGTGGACAGCATCCAGTATCTGGCTCGTAGGTTCTCTTAACGCTTCTCTGACATCCTCTGACGTCACGCGAACGGTCTTTGGCAGGCCTGTCGTCAGGTCACGTCCCTTCACTTCCATAATCTTCTGCTGTGGAAACTCTTTTACCGTTCCCACATGAATCTTGATATCTTCTGCTGCACGTTCTCCTATGATCAGGTTATGTGCACTTCTTGCATATTTGATGATTGCTTCATCAAAGGTATCTCCTGCAATATTGATGGTACTGTCAACTACCACACCATCCAGAGAAAGCACTGCTGCCTCCGTAGTCCCGGCTCCAATATCCACGATCATCTTGCCACAGGGTCTGGAAATATCGATCTCTGCCCCAATTGCAGCTGCAATTGGGGTTGGGACTGTAAGGACATCTCTGGCTCCTGCCTGATATCCGGCATCCTCCACTGCTTTTTTTTCAACTTCTGTTACAGTATTTGGCACCGAAATACTGATCCTTGGCTTTTTAAAGGAAAGTCTTCCTGTTGCTTTCTGGATAAAATACTTCAGCATCTGTTCTGTCACTGCATAATCAGAAATAATACCATTTCTCATAGGACGTATGGCCACTATGTTCCCGGTTGTCCTGGAAAGCATCATGCGTGCTTCGTCCCCAATGGCTTTGATTTTCTCTGTGTCTCTGTCATAAGCTACTACAGACGGTTCTTTTAAAACGACACCTTTTCCTCTTACATATATTAATATACTGGCGGTTCCCAGATCTATTCCAATATCAGATATATTCATACTCGTCCCCTTATGTTCTTCTAGCTAATACCTACACATGAATACCTAAGGATTGCTCCGTGCTGCGCACTCACAATCATATTTAGTATAAAACACTCCACTCTATTTTGAAAGTATTTTTTCGTGAAGATTATATTAACTATTCAGAGCCATGCAAAGATTCATAAATCTGTTCACGTGCATTCCAGTACAGTGGCACCTGAACTGTAACTAAATCTGCATACTTGTATGCATGATTTTGAATCTTTATATGGCGAGAATCATCACATGAGCAAAAGAAAAGCTGTGTAGCAGCGATTTTGCAAATGGGATGCTGAATAGTTATATATTATTTAAATACCGCTTCACATACTCCCCTGTATAAGAAATCGGATTTTTTGCCACTTCTTCCGGGGTTCCCTTGGCAATCACAGTTCCCCCGCCGTCTCCTCCTTCCGGGCCCATATCGATCAGATAATCCGCAGTCTTAATCACATCCAGATTGTGTTCAATGACTACCACCGTATTTCCACCTTCTGTAAGGCGGTGCAGGATATCGATCAATTTATGGACATCTGCAAAATGCAGTCCGGTGGTTGGTTCATCCAGAATATAAATAGTCTTTCCGGTACTGCGGCGGCTTAATTCCGTTGCCAGTTTTACTCTCTGTGCTTCACCGCCGGATAACTGGGTAGATGGCTGACCCAGTTTAATATAAGAAAGCCCTACATCATAAAGGGTTTCAAGCTTTCTTCGGATAGACGGCACATGCTCAAAGAAATCGAGTGCTTCTTCTACCGTCATATTCAGGACATCATAAATGCTCTTCCCCTTATATTTTACCTCCAGAGTCTCCCTGTTATATCTCTTACCCTGGCATACTTCGCAAGGTACATAGACATCCGGCAAAAAGTGCATCTCAATTTTAATGATACCATCACCTGAGCATGCTTCGCATCTTCCGCCTTTTACATTAAAACTGAATCTTCCTTTCTTATATCCTCTCGCCTTGGCATCTGCCGTAGATGCAAAAAGATCTCGGATCATATCAAATATTCCTGTATAGGTTGCAGGATTTGATCTTGGTGTTCTTCCAATTGGTGACTGGTCAATATTGATTACTTTATCCAGCTGCTCCACACCTTCGATCCGATCATGTGCTCCTGGAATCTCATGGGAACGGTTCAATTGTCTGGACAGACTCTTAAACAAAATCTCATTTACCAGGGAACTTTTTCCGGAACCAGATACTCCTGTTACGCAGGTCATGACTCCCAGAGGGATTTCCACATCCACATTTTTCAGATTATTCTGTCTTGCTCCCACCACTTTCAAAAAGCCTGTGGGAGTTTTTCTCTCTGTAGGAACCGGAATCTTTTTCCTGCCGCTGAGATAATCTCCTGTCAAAGAATCCGGGCATGCCATAATCTCCTGTGCTGTTCCTGTAGCAATGACTTTTCCGCCATGCTCACCTGCTCCCGGTCCGATATCCACGATATAATCTGCCGCAAACATGGTATCCTCATCATGTTCTACTACGATCAGAGTATTTCCAAGATCTCGTAAATGCTCCAGAGTTGCCAGCAGCTTGTCGTTATCTCTCTGATGAAGCCCAATACTTGGCTCGTCCAGAATATAGGCAACTCCCACCAGACCAGAACCGATCTGCGTCGCCAGACGAATACGCTGTGCTTCTCCACCGGAAAGACTTCCCGTTGCTCTGGCCAGCGTCAGATAATTCAGTCCGACATCCATCAAAAACTTCACTCTTGCGTTAATTTCTTTCAATAGTAAATGGCCGATTCTCTCCTGCTGCGCAGTCAACTTCAGATTTAACATAAACTGCTGCAGCTTATCAATAGAAAGTGTCGTCACTTCATAGATATTTTTTCCTCCCACCGTTACTGCCAGTGCTTCTTTTTTCAGACGCTGGCCACCGCACACCTTACAAGGAGTAATCCGCATAAACGTCTCGTATTCCTGTTTTGTGGTCTCGCCGGAGGTTTCCCGATATCTTCTCTGTACATTTTTAATCAGGCCTTCAAATTCCACGTCATAGACACCAGCCCCCCTCTGCCCTGTATAATGTACTTTCAGCTTTTTTCCTTCTGTTCCATAGATCAGGGCATTCCAGGCTTCCTGTGAATACTGGTCAAGGGGAGATGCAAGATCAAAATGATACTCCTTAGACAAAGCTTCCAGAATAGAGTAGGTAAAGCTCCCCGGGGTCTTGCTGGACTGCCACCCAGGAACGATGATTGCTCCTTCCAGAATACTTAAAGATCTGTCAGGGATCATAAGATCCAGATCAAATTCCATCTTATAGCCAAGTCCGGAACATTCCGGGCAGGCTCCAAAGGGATTGTTGAAGGAAAAACTTCTAGGCTCAATCTCATCCACACTGATACCACAATCCGGACAGGAAAAACTCTGACTGAACTTCATCTGTTCCTGTCCCTGTACATCCACGACTACCAGACCATCTGCCAGTTCCATGACATTTTCCAGGGAGTCTGCCAGTCTTTTTTCAATTCCTTCCTTGATAACAAGTCGATCCACCACAATCTCAATATTATGCTTTTTATTCTTTTCCAGCTTGATTTCTTCAGACAGTTCGTACATGATTCCATCGATCATGACACGTACATAACCACTCTTTTTCGCCTGCTCCAGGAGTTTGACATGCTCACCCTTTCGTCCCCGGACAACCGGTGCCAGAAGCTGGATCTTTGTTCTCTCAGGAAGCGCCATGAGCTGGTCTACCATCTGATCCACTGTCTGACGGGCAATTTCTTTCCCACACTTAGGACAATGCGGGGTACCAATCCTTGCATACAACAGACGGAAATAGTCATAGATCTCTGTCACCGTTCCAACGGTAGATCTCGGGTTACGGTTCGTGGACTTCTGGTCTATGGAAATTGCCGGAGGAAGCCCTTCGATACTTTCCACATCCGGCTTTTCCATCTGTCCTAAGAACATACGCGCGTAAGAAGACAGAGATTCCATATACCTTCTCTGCCCTTCTGCATAAATCGTATCAAAAGCCAGAGATGATTTTCCGGAGCCTGACAGCCCGGTCAGTACCACCAGTTTATTTCTCGGAATATCCAGATCTATATTCTTCAGATTGTTTTCGTTTGCTCCCCTGATTCTGATATACTTTTTGATATCAATTTTTTCTTCCATTTTCTACTCCATTTCCTGCAGCTGCTTTTTCAGTTCGATCATCTTGTCACGCAGTTCCATCGCTGTCTCAAAATCAAGCTCTGCTGCTGCTTTCTTCATCTGCTTCTCTATCTTATCTGCCAGTTTTTTCAGATCTTTCTTACTCATGGATTCCGGATCAACGGCCAGTTCTTTTTCTTCTTTTGCTATTTCTTTTGAAATACTGATACGATCCCGGACTGCCTTACGGATCGTCTGAGGGGTAATCCCATGTTCCTTATTATAAGCTTCCTGAATTGCACGGCGCCTTTCTGTTTCTTCAATCGCCTGCCTCATGGAATCTGTCATCACATCCGCATACATGATAACATGTCCGTCTGCATTACGGGCTGCACGCCCAATGGTCTGAATCAGAGAGGTCTCTGAACGAAGGAACCCTTCCTTATCTGCATCCAGAATCGCCACGAGAGTAATCTCCGGAATATCCAGACCCTCTCGCAAAAGGTTGATTCCCACCAGAACGTCAAAGACATCCAGACGCATATCTCTGATAATTTCTGTTCTCTCCAAGGTATCCACATCAGAGTGTAAATACCTTACCCGAATACCAATCTGGCGCATATAATCCGTTAAATCCTCCGCCATACGCTTAGTCAACGTCGTGATCAACACCTTATTTTTCTTCTCTGTTTCTTTATATACTTCTGCCACCAGATCGTCAATCTGCCCCTCAACCGGACGAACTTCTACTCTAGGATCCAGAAGACCTGTAGGCCTGATAATCTGCTCTGCCCTTAGAAGCTCGTGCTCTTCCTCATACGTTCCCGGTGTCGCGGAAACAAATAAAACCTGGTTGATCTTACTCTCAAACTCTTCAAAATTAAGAGGACGGTTGTCCAATGCCGACGGCAGACGAAATCCATAATCCACCAAGGTCGTCTTTCTGGAACGGTCTCCGGAATACATGGCTCCAACCTGAGGAATCGTCTTATGAGACTCATCAATGATCATGAGGAAATCATCCGGAAAATAATCAATCAGAGTGTGCGGCGGTACTCCAGGCTCTAATCCTGAGAGATGCCTGGAATAGTTCTCTATTCCAGAACAGAATCCCGTTTCCCTCATCATTTCTATATCAAAATTCGTTCTCTCTGAAATGCGCTGTGCCTCCAGAAGCTTATCATTACTTTTGAAAAATGTCACCTGTTCTTTTAATTCTTCTTCTATATTCTTTGTAGCTTCCAGAAGTTTATCCATAGGAACTACATAATGGGATGCAGGGAAAATCGCCACGTGTTCCAGTCTGCTGTGAATCACTCCCGTAAGCACATCAAACTCTGTAATTCTATCGATTTCATCTCCAAAGAACTCAATCCGCACTGCAGTTTCTGACGCATTGGCAGGAATCACTTCCAGAACATCTCCATGTACCCGGAAAGTACCACGCTTGAATTCCATCTCATTTCTCTCATACTGCATATCAATGAGCCTGCGGATCACTTCATCCCGTTCCTTTTCCATTCCGGGACGCAAAGACAGTACCATGTTCTGATAATCAATCGGACTTCCCAGTCCGTAGATACAGGATACCGATGCTATGATGATCACATCTTTTCTTTCAGACAGTGCCGCTGTGGCAGACAGTCTTAATTTATCAATCTCATCATTAATGGAAGAATCCTTTGCAATATAAGTATCCGAAGAAGGCACATATGCCTCCGGTTGGTAATAATCATAATAGGACACAAAATACTCCACCGCATTCTCCGGGAAGAACTCCTTGAATTCTCCATAGAGCTGCGCTGCGAGGGTTTTGTTATGAGCCAGAATAAGTGTTGGTTTCTGTAATTGCTGAATCACATTTGCCATGGTAAACGTCTTACCAGAGCCTGTAACTCCTAATAAAGTCTGGCATTGATTGCCTTCTTTGAAGCCCTGAACGAGCTTCTCAATCGCCTGTGGCTGGTCACCGGTAGGTTTGTATTCAGAATGAAGCTTAAAAGGTTTTTGTGCATCCCGCATAAAAATTCCTCCAAAATTTATAGTACAAAAAATTATCTTACCGCCATAATTAATGTGATTTCAGAACATTTGTTCTAGCAATGATTTTAACAGATGTACGCGCTAAATACAAGAGATAAGATTCATGTCTCAGTCAATTTATTTTCTCATTTTCTGCGGTGTATCTCCGTATATTTTTTTAAACGTCCGCAGGAAAATTTTGTAATTGCTGATTCCGTGTGCTGCCATTAGATTTGTAATGGAGTCATTGGAATAAATCAGTTCATCATGAAAACGCATTACACGGACAGCATTTAAATATTCCAGAAAGGTCTGTCCCGTATATTTCCTGAAAATCCTGCAGAAATATTCCCGGCTGAGTCCCAGGTTTCCAGCTGCTTCATCAAGTGTCAGCGCTTCCCGGTAATGCTCCCCAACCCAGTCCATTGTCTGCGTAACCCTCAAAATATCACGATGAACGGCTTTTGACCCATCCGGTGCCAGCCAGCAGGAATCATATTTGTAAAGGCAGTATAAAAGTTCGTGAAGCCTGGCAGTAAAAAGAAGGGGATATCCATCCTCTTCTTTTTGATAGATCTCCAACATTTCCATCAGATAATGTGAAGGGGTACATGAAGAGTCTTCCGAAGTTGTTCCGGCAGGAATCCATGTTCCAAAACGCAAAACGTCAAAATTGGAAAAATACTGCTGAAGATAACGGGCAGAAATCTGGAGTAGAATATAGCTGGTGGTATCTCCATGTGTCTGGGTCATATGGATATCCTTTGAATTGATGATCAGGATATCCCCTGCAGATAATTCATAGGTTTCTGCCTGGATCACAGCAGTCATATTTCCGGAATCAATCATCAGAATTTCCAGATATTCATGCCAGTGAGCCAAAATCGTGAGAGCCGGCGCCTGTACATATTCAAAACGAACCGGCAGACGGCTGTTTTCTTTAACCATTTCATAAGTATAAGCCGACATAAACGCATTCTCTCCTTTTTTCATTTCTCGATCATATATCAATTCTGACAATATTATCTTTCTTTATTTTAAGAAATAAAGCCTAAAATATCAATATCAACCATAAAATAGTCAAGAAAATGGATAGAAAAAACCCATAGAATCCTTCATAATTGCAGTATCAAATAAATGCAAACACCAAAATCTCAAAAACGATGGGAGGATTCTTATGAAACTTAGAAAACGTACATTTCCAGGTACTGTATCTGATGCTGTGACGGAACGTGAAACAAAACATCGTGAATTAGCCAGAAAGGCCGCTGCCGAAGGTTTTGTTCTTCTAAAGAATGAAGAACACTTTCTTCCTCTGCAGAAACCAGCCAAAGTCGGGCTTTACGGAGCCGGTGCGGTCAGAACCATCAAGGGCGGTACCGGATCCGGCGATGTAAATGAACGTGACTGTGTAAATATTTATCAAGGTATGGTAAATGCAGGATATGAAATAACCAGTAAAGAATGGCTGGATGACTATGATGCGCAGTATATTCAAGCAAGAGAAGACTGGCGGGGCCGTATTTTCAAAAGCATGCCGGAATATGACAACAATTTCTTCCGTGCATACTCCGCAGCACAATTTCAAATGCCCTGCGGACGTGCCATTGATGTGGAAGCAGCACGGGCTGACGGCGCTGACACTGCTATTTTTGTCCTGAGCCGTATTGCCGGCGAAAATGCAGACCGCCATGCCGCAGAAGGTGATTACCTGATCACAGCCGAAGAAAAAGCGCTGCTTGCACAGGTCTGTGAATCTTATCAGAATGTCGTCCTGGTAATCAACACAGGCGGTCTTGTTGACCTTGAATTCACAGAAGAGTTTTCCAATATCCGTTCTATCCTGCAGTTTATGCAGGCAGGCCAGGAAGGCGGAAATGCATTTGCCGATGTAATCAGCGGTGCTGTTACGCCTTCCGGAAAGATGACCGATACCTGGGCTCTGGCTTATGAGGATTATCCCAACGCACCCTTCTTCAGCCATAACAGCGGTGATGTTTACAAGGAAGAATATAAAGAAGGTATTTATGTAGGCTACCGCTATTTTGACACCTTCGATGTACCGGTACGCTACTGCTTTGGCTATGGGCTTTCCTACACAGAATTTGAAATGAATGCCGGAGATATTTCTGTAAGTGGCATGGGTACGTCAGCTCCAATGGTGTCTGTCCACGTAAATGTAAAAAATACAGGCGATGTATATTCCGGCAAAGAGGTTGCCCAGATTTACGTATCCTGCCCTCAGGGCAACATGCCAAAAGAATATCGCCGTCTTGCCGGTTTTGGAAAAACAAATCTTCTGGCTCCTGGAGAAAGTCAGAAGATGGATATCTCCTTTGCCCTTTATCAGCTGGCATCCTACGATGAATCTCTGGCCGCATGGGTTCTGGAAAAAGGGACCTATGGAATCTGGGCAGGAAATTCTCTCAACAGTGCCAGACTGATTGGTTCCCTAAAGCTTGATGAGAATGCAGTCATGGTACAGTGCGAGCATATCTGCGAAAAAAAACAAGAATTAGAAGAGATCGTTCCGGATGCGTCAAAAATGCAGGAAAAAGAAGCTGCATGGCTTGAGATTGCAGACAAACTTCCGACCGTAGAACTAAAAGCTTCCGATATCAAATCCGAGACTATTTCCTATTCCGATATCCCGGATGAGTTTTCGGGCAAAGCCGGAGAGATCACACAAAGCCTGTCTCTGGATCAGCTTGTTTCCTTTACAACCGGAGACATCAATTCTGGACAGAGCGAACTGGGTTCTGCAGGTCAGACCGTCCCGGGTGCAGCAGCAGAGACCGTTTCCACAGCAGCTATGGAGCCCTGGAATGTCGCCAGCATCGTGCTTGCAGATGGTCCTGCCGGCATTCGTCTGAAACAATCCTATCAGGTATTTGAAGGAAAGATCGAAGCAGGCGATTTTCTGGAAGCTCTGGAAGGCGGATTCTTTGCCGGTAAACGTGAAAAAAAAGGAACCACTTATCACCAGTACTGTACTGCTATCCCTGTGGGAACACTTCTTGCCCAGACATGGAATGTGGAACTGATCAAAGAGATTGGAGAAATGATCGGGCATGAAATGGAATTGTTTGAGATAACTCTGTGGCTGGCACCAGGTATGAACATCCACAGAAACCCTCTTTGCGGAAGAAACTTTGAATATTATTCAGAGGATCCCCTTCTTTCCGGTATGATGGCTTCCGCCATGACACTCGGTGTACAGAAAGTACCGGGCTGCGGAACAACTATCAAGCATTTTGCATGCAACAACCAGGAAGATAACCGCATGGGCTCTGACAGTGTGATTTCCGAAAGAACCCTCCGCGAAATCTACCTGAAAGGCTTCGAAATTGCCGTGAAGAATGCCCAGCCAATGTCCATCATGACTTCCTATAACCTCATCAATGGTGTCCATGCCGCAAACTGCTACGATATCTGTACAAAAGCAGCCAGAGACGAATGGGGCTTTGCAGGAGCCATCATGACAGACTGGACTACGACCACCGATTCTACCGCAGGTGTATGCACCGCATCAGGATGTATGCGCGTAGGAAATGACATGGTAATGCCAGGAGATCCTGCAGACCACGAAAATATCCGGAAAGAGCTTGCACAGGGCACTCTGGATATCCGCCAGCTGAAACGGTGTGTATGCAACTCCATTCGGATAGCCCTCCAGTCTAACCAGTACGAAGATGCGGTAAGCTATCTGGAGCAATTCGAAAATCTTGACACTTATATGACAGCAAAATAAAGAGGCACTATGGGGGCTGTCATGCGACAGCCCCCTGTTGCTTTGACTTTTACGCTTGGTCAAACACCAATACAGGTTTGCCCACCTATGTTATCAATCCGTTACATACAAATCTGTACAGAAAAAGTCTAAGCCTTAGACAGACGAAAACGGATAAAGTAGATGCCCGCACGATTGCTTATATGCTAATGTCTGATGTGAACTTAAAGTCCTACTCAGACACATCATATCACAACGAAGAGCTAAAGTCATTAACTCGTTATCGTTTTGATAAAGTCAAAGAACATGCAAAGCTTAAAACTTCTGTTTCAAGACTTATCTGTATCTTATTCCCTGAATTAGAAAAGTTAGTTCCAACACTTCATATGGCATCTGTTTATGCGATGCTTTCTGAATTCCCTGGAGCTAAACACGTAGCCAATGCCCACATCTCACCAGACTTTCTAATCTTCTTTCTAAAGCTTCAAAAGGTCGCTATGGTAAAGAAACAGCAATCACATTTAGAGAAGCCGCAAGAACCTCTATTGGTTCAAACATGCCGGCAAAATCACTGGAATTGAAGCATACCATTAAACTTATTCAGGAACTTACTTCCGAGATTGATGAAATCGAAAATGAAATTAAAATCATCATGGATGAAATCAATTCTCCAATCCTTAGCATCCCAGGAATCAACTATCGTATGGGTGCTATGATTATTGCTGAAATTGGTGATTTCAATCGTTTTGACTCTCCAGACAAGATCTTGGCATATGCCGGCTTCTCTCCATCCACTTACCAATCAGGTCAGCTTGACGGAGCTTACTCACACATGGAGAAACGAGGTTCCAGATATTTGCGATATGCTCTATACAACGCAGCCAAATATGTCTGCCATTGGGATCCAACCTTTGCTGAATATCTGACCAAGAAACGAGCCGAAGGCAAACATTACAATGTAGCCATTTCTCATGCTGTAAAAAAGTTGGTCCGAGTAATTTATCATCTCGAAAAAACAAACCAGCAATACATTAAAGCAGCTTAAGTTTCTCTAATTCAATACTCCTTTTTGAGCACCTTTAACGATGCTCTTTTTGTCATGCAGTTTTCAAGGTTCAAAGAACTCTAACTAG
>JBJEMC010000083.1:0-14122 GCA_051879475.1 Muricoprocola sp.
TCGGGTTTTGCCAAGCAAAACACCTCGCGGAACAGTGGCACCTGAACTGTAACAATTAGTATACTATTTCTATTTGAGAATTTCAATCTCACTTTACAGGAATAGACCGGTATGCTATATTCATTATGTTATAAAATAAAAAAGTGAGCTGCAGATATAATGAAATTACGAATAAATTTTTTTGTTACCATATTGTTTTTATGTATATTATCTTCTATTCCAGCCTATGCTGCCATGGAAGAAGAACAGCCTTGTTTTCCTGTCTATGGAGCGCAGATTGACCGTGCTCTCTCCTATCTGGAACAGGTGTCCTCTCAAAAAGGAACTGAACAACAGACTGCCACTCCGATAGAGCCTGTTACGGTGGATCTTGAAGACGGAGAATATTCGATTGAAGTAAGCATGACAGGAGGAAGCGGAAAAGCCAGCGTAGTGTCCCCTGCCCTGATGATCGTAGAAGATGGAAAAGCTTATGTAGAGCTCGTATGGAGCAGTTCTAATTACGATTACATGATCGTGGGAACGGAGAAATATTTAAACGAGAATGAGGAAGGCGGTTATTCTACCTTCCACATTCCGATTGGAATGTTAGACAAAGAGATTACCCTGATTGCAGATACCACTGCCATGGGTACTCCCCACGAGGTATCCTATCTTTTCACTTTTTATTCTGAAAGTATTGATACCAAGGATGCGCTTCCTCAAGAAGCTGCTAAGAAGGTGATTGCCATTGCCATATTCATCATTGTAGGCGGCGGTATTCTGAATCACTATGTCAACAAAAAAAGACGTGTATAAAATGAGACAGAATGTGCCAAAGCACATTCTGTCTCATATTTTGGGTAAATTCCATTCATAATGTCTTGCCAGAACCCTGATGATCACTACCAAAGCAATACTCACCAGCATAGCGATATCCTGCCCGAGTTTATCAAACAGAAAAATATAACAGGCTGCGCCTGCAATAGATGCACAGGCATAAATGTGTTTTTTCAGGATCGCCGGTATCTCCATTGCCATGATGTCTCGCAGAAGGCCTCCACCCACACCGGTAATCACGCCCAGGAACACTTTCAGGAAAAGGTAATCTTCCCAGTTTCCATACATCACAGTATTTACTCCTGCCACAGTAAATACGCCAAGTCCCAGGGCATCCATAAGATTGAGGATCATATCGTATTGCTCTGTCTGTAAAATTTTCCTCGCAGGTTCCACAAACTTTAACAAAAAGAATAAAATGATAATGGCTGTAATGGCAACCATCACATAAACCGGTTTCCGAAATAAAACCGGCGGATGCACTCCCAGCAACAGGTCACGAATCATTCCTCCTCCCGTTGCAGTGGTTACACCCAATACCACAATACCCAGTAGATCCAGATTTTTCCGTATTGCCACCATCGCCCCGGAGCAGGCAAATGCAATGGTACCCACTATTTCCATACAGAATTGAAACTCAGTTATCATATCTTCCACAGGTTTTTCTTCCTTCTTTTAACATTCAAATACTTTCTTGATACTGTCATAATGCAGAAATTTTCCTTCTGATGCAATCGCCTTGATTTCATCTAAAGTAGCCAGTCGATATCCATCTGTTTCCGCTTCCTGCAAATGGAGGTCTTTCTCATCAAAATCTACCACAAAACGATAAACATCTACAAAATAATTGTCTCCCTCTCCCGGATTTTCTCTGTGATATGTAAACTGATAACCACCCTCGGCACCAGTAACATCCAGTCCTGTCTCCTCCAGGACTTCTCTTCTTACGGCTTCCTCAGATGTTTCTCCAGCCATGGCAGCACCTCCGGAAACTTCCCACCAGCCCGGTGCCCAATTTTTTGTCATTACCCGCTTTGTGATCAGGAATCTTCCATCCTTTGTCATAACCACACCTAAGACGGTCAGATGATACTCATCCTCTTTCAAGCACCAGTCATTACGCTTCATCGTGCGTCCCGTCAGTTTCTTATCCTTATCATAGATATCCCATAATTCCATCTCATACACTCCTCTTATCATGCTCCCTAGAGCAGTTTTTCCAGCTCTTCAATATCACTTTGTGTTGTCGCCCAGCTGGTGGCAAAACGTACTACTGTATGCGTTTCATCATATTTTTCCCAGTAGGAGAATCTGACTTCATTTCTCAGTTCTTCCATTTTCTGATTTTCCAGAACAATAAAAATCTGATTTGTGGGAGAATCCATAAAAAACTGATATTCTTTTTTCCTGAAAATATCTTTTAGAGCCTCTGCCATCTCAATGGCATTTTTACTGATTTTAAAATAAAGATCATCTGTAAAAAGCGTATCAAACTGGATTCCAAGTACCCTTCCCTTTGCCAGCAACGCACCATGTTTTTTCACCAGATTCATAAAATGCTTCGGTGTATTCTTATGTGTAAATACCACCGCTTCTCCTATCAATGCCCCAACCTTGGTTCCACCAATATAAAATACATCACAAAGCTTTGACAACTCCGGAAGAGTCAGGTCTGACTGTCTGCTCATCAGTCCATATCCAAGCCTTGCACCGTCAATAAATAAGGTCATCTGATATTCTTTACAGACATCGTAAATATCTTCCAGTTCTGCTTTGCTGTAAAGGGTACCATACTCTGTCGGATAGGATAAGTAGACCATTCCCGGAAAGACCATATGTTCATGACTCTCATCATCATAGAAGTCCTTTACCAGCTTCTTTAAATCTTCTACATTTATTTTGCCTTCCTTCTGAGGAAGTCCCATTACTTTATGTCCGGCATATTCGATTGCTCCGGCCTCGTGACAATTGATATGTCCTGTCTGTGCCGCCACAACTCCTTCATAAGCTGCTAACATGGTATCAATCACAATCTGATTTGTCTGTGTTCCCCCTGTAAGAAAATGAACTTCTGCGTCCGGATTCTGACATGCGCACTGAATTTTTGCCTTTGCCTGACGGCAATATACATCTTCTCCATATCCCGGCAACTTTTCCATATTTGTTTCCATAAATCTCTTAAGAATCTTCTCGTGTGCACCCACATTATAATCACATTCAAAAGATAACATTTCTTCTCCTCCATCTATCTGATACAAAGATCATAAATATCCTTAGGTGATGATACCATACATCCTGCCCCTTTTTCCAGTAAAAATTCTCTTTCTCTGAATCCCCAGTCCACAATAATGGCATCCATCTCTGCATTTTTTGCAGTTTCTATGTCAACTTCTGAGTCTCCCACATATACCGCCTGCTCTTTTGGTATCTGACACGCTTTTAATACTTCTCTTACAGAGTCGGGACACGGTTTCTTTCTTACCCCTTCCCTCTCCCCAACAGTCACATCAAATATTCCCGGAAAATACTGGTCACACAGTTTTTTTACCGCCACATCCGCTTTATTGGAAACCACTGCCAGATGAATTTCCTCTTCCCGGAACTTTGTCAGCATTTCCATGATTCCATCGTAAGGTTTTGTCTTGTCCTCACAGTGTTCCCCGTAATGTTCCATAAAAACAGCCTGCACCCGATCTGTCATTTCTGCCTTTGTTCCCTCAGGGACACCTCTTTCTATCAGTTTTCTGATTCCATTTCCTACAAAACAGCGCACTTCATCCAGACTGCGCTTTGGCATTTCATATACTCCCAGGGCATAGTTCAGGCTGTCCTTTAAATCCTCCAGAGTATCTAATAAGGTTCCATCCAGATCAAATATCACTAAATCTTTTTTCATATTTTTCTCCTTCATGACGCACTTGCTGCGTCGATAATGGTAGATTTGGAAGTTCACTTTCAAACTTCCTCCCGATCTTATACGCTTAAAAGGAACCGAACGATTGCCGTCCGGTTCCCTGATTATTTCAACTCTGTTTTATGCAAAAATTGGTTTTAACGCTTCTGCAAGCTTATCTTTCTGAGCCTGTGCTTCAGCCAGATCCTTTCCAAGGGTTGTAAAGTAAGTCTTAATCTTTGGTTCTGTACCAGACGGACGAACAACTACGGTAGCTCCACCTTCCAGAGTATAGATCAGAACATTTGCTGCCGGAAGTCCTGTTTCTTCTGGTTTCGTATAATCCACTACCTTTGTAACCTTAAGTCCTGCGATCTCTGCAGGTGGATTCTCGCGAAGGTTCTGCATGATTCCAGTCATCTTGTCCATACCGGACAGACCAGGGAATTCAAAACTGTCAACCTTGTTCAGATAACGACCATATTCTGCGTAGATTTCTTCCAGTCTCTGTTTGATGGAACTTCCGATACTTCTGTAGTAAGCTGCCATTTCACAGATGAGCATAGAACCGATAACCGCATCTTTATCACGAACATAAGGGCCAGCCAGATATCCATAGCTCTCTTCAAAGCCGAAAATAAAACGATCTACTTCTCCTGCTGCTTCCAGGCCTGCGATCTGATCACCGATCCACTTAAATCCTGTCAGTACGTTTCTCATCTCTACGCCGTAATGAGCAGCAACTGCATCAGCCAATGGTGTAGAAACGATAGATTTTACTGCAACAGGCTTTTCCGGCATAGTTCCTTTTTCAATACGTCCTGCACAGATATAATCAAGAAGAAGAACTCCCACTTCGTTACCACTTACCAGTTCATATGTACCATCCGGGCACTTCATGGCAATCCCAACACGGTCAGCGTCCGGGTCAGTTGCAAGCATCAGATCTGCCCCTGTCTCCTGTGCCAGCTTTAAGCCCTGTTCCAGAGCTGCAAAAATTTCTGGATTTGGATAACTGCATGTTGTAAAGTAGCCATTTGGATATTCCTGATCCGGAACGATGGTAATATCTGTGATTCCAATGTCTTTTAATACCTGTGTAACAGGAACCAGGCCAGAACCATTTAATGGGCTGTAAACCAGCTTCAGACCTGCTGTCTTACATAAGCCTGGACGAACCTGACGGGATTCGATTGCTTCATAAAGAGCTTTCTTACAGTCATCTCCGCAGAAACGGATCAGGCCTGCTTCAACACCTTCTGCAAAGGACATGTATTTTGCACCTTCCAGAACGTCTGTTTTCAGGATCTCTTCATATACGATAGCCGCTGCATCGTCTGTCATCTGACAGCCATCCGGTCCGTATGCTTTATAACCATTGTATTTTGCAGGGTTGTGGGATGCAGTAACCATAATACCTGCATTACACTGATAATAACGTGTTGCAAAAGAAAGTGCCGGTACTGGCATTAATGCATCATAGATACGAACCTTGATTCCGTTTGCTGCAAGTACACCTGCTGCTGTCTTTGCAAAGACATCACTCTTAAGACGGCTGTCATAACTGATGGCAACAGTCTGGGTTCCCCCCTGTGTCTTTACCCAGTTAGCAAGACCCTGTGTAGCCTGACGTACAACATAGATATTCATTCTGTTGGTTCCTGCCCCTAAAACACCACGTAAACCTGCTGTACCAAACTTCAGGGCTACTGCAAATCTATCTTTGATTTCTTCATCATTTCCCTCAATTCTTCTCAGCTCTGGCTGTAAATCTGCATCTTCAAGATCTGCTGCTAACCAGCGTTTGTAATCATCTAAATACATGTTATTCTCTCCCATACTTCTATTAGTTTTTTGTAAATATTGACAAAAATCCTAACTTTACTATACCTCTTTTCTCTATTTCTGTCAACGGCGCTTTCACACTGTAATCTAAAAACGAAAATAAAAACCAAGGACTTCTATGAGAACTTTTTCCGTCTTAATACCAGATTTTTTATTACCGCAGCTGCCAGATCATACAATACCATCATTAACAGGAATACGATAGTTTTTGTCATAAATGATTTCTCCGCCGTCTTTTCTGGTCAATCCTGAAATGACCTTTAGCATGGTACTCTTTCCACATCCGTTATGACCAACAAAAGCAGTAACCGTTCCATCTTCTAATTTCAGATCTACATTTTCAAAAATTACTTTTCCATTATATGATTTTCTGACGTTCTTTATTCAATCATGAAACCTTTGCTCCCCCTGTTAATTCTTCTTGCTTAAAGTGTTCACCTCTCCATAGTTTATCACATTTCCACCAGGAAAAGTTACTTGTTTTTCCTTAGCATTTACATAATTTAATGCATTTTCATGACGAGACAGCTACACTGTCTGGTTCTTGCGCCCCATAGTTGACTGTAAATTTAAAAATAGTGATTGCGGTCTACCATAAAAGCTATCAAAGTTGACCGTAAATTGAAAAATGGCTATTACAGTCTACCATAAAGGAGGAGTTACTGGAACGCACGTGAACAGTAACCTTTTCTGGAAGAAATACATGCTAAATAAAAAAGTAATTAGCCAAAAATACATTTTTCTGGTACAATAATTATACAGATCTGTCTTGCATGATCATCTGATATGCCTCATGAAAAGGAAAATGGATGGACAAAATTAAAGATAACACACCTTACGATGACGTATACCGAACGATGTTGAATGATTGTACAGAACTGATAATCCCTGTTGTAAATGAAATGTTTCAGGAAAATTATACTGGAAAAGAGCCAGTTATATTACTTCCAGAAATTCATTTTATAAATCAGCAGGATGGAAATACGAAAGAGAAAATAACAGACAGCTGTTTTGAGATACGGTCCGAACTGCCCAGGAAGTTCCATGTTGAATGCCAGAGCACACCGGATGGAAGCATGGCAATAAGATTCTTTGAATATGACTCCCAGATTGCCCTTGATTATGGTGAATTAGAGAATTACAGACTGACGCTAAGGTTTCCACATTCAGGAGTATTATATTTACGGCATGCATCCAAACCCCCTGATCATATGGAGATTATTCTTGATACTCCAGGCGGGACAGTAACTTATACGATTCCCGTATTGAAAGTACCGAATTATTCCATAGAAGAAATCTTTCAGAAAAACCTTCTGTTTCTCCTTCCCTTTCATATCTTCCGTTATGAAAAGGATTTTAAAAGCTATGAGATGGATAAGGAAAAACTTGAGGAATTGACTCAGACATATCGGACAATAAGAAAAAGATTAGACACTTTGTGTCAAAGTGGCGAAATCAGCGAATATGTAAAATGCATGATCATAGATATGATGAAACGTGTGATCAGACAAATTACTGCAAATTATGAGCAGATACAGAAAGGAGTGAATAGCGAAATGGGTGGAAAAGTACTGGAATATGAAGCCAAAACGATTTTAAATCGTGGAATTCTGCAAACATTAATAACCATGATAATCAAAAAGATTCAAAAAGGATATTCCGTACCAGAAATTGCCGATCAGTTGGAAGAATCCGAAGACAAAATACAAAAAATATATGATATTATCAAAGAATCTGGTACCGATAGCAGCCTGGATACCATCATTGATAAAGCTATGGAAATCAAAAAATAGTGCAACTGCAAACGTAACATAAACGAAGGCTCACTTGATAAGCAGGACAGGTCTTGTAAAGTTGCAGTCAGGCAGGCTGGCGATATTATCTGCAGTGATTTGTTCAAATATAATGAAATCCTGTTCAGAATTCTGGACATGAACAGAAATCGTATCCGTAAATGCTTCATATCTTCTGGCTGTTTCTTCAAATATTGCATGAAAAATGTCCTTTTTGCTCTTGTAATGCTTATACAGAGAAGGTGCTTTGATTCCAACTGCAACAGCAATCTGCTCCACACTTACTGCATCATATCCTCTTTGCGAAAACAACCGTAATGATTCTAAAAGTATTTTTTGCTTTGTATTCATCTCCGTCCCCCTGTGTTAGCTAATAACAATTAGCTAAATTATAAGTTAACCTATTTCTATGTAAAATAACACCAGTATTATTTTTCAAATCCAACCATCAGTCCACCCTTTTCGGCATAAAAACTGCATAATCCATAGGTAACCGCAATCTGTACCTCTGCATCCGGAAATGTACTGCAGATCATCTCTTTCAACTTAACAGCCGCATTTTCATTACTGCAATGGTCAATCCTTACTTTGCCGCCTTTATATCCCTTCTTTTGCCTAATCGAGAATAAAACTGTCAATGCCTTTTTTTCACCACGACACTTTTCCATTGGCTCCAGTTCTCCTGCTTCACTGGCACAGCCGACTACACGAATGCCCAGAATCCCGGCAGCCTTGGCAACAATCGGACTGACACGACCATTATTAGCCAGATTGGTTAAAGATTGCAGCGAAAACATCAAACCTGTCTTTTCTTTATATTCCATAAGTTCCTGACAAATCGTATCAAAATCTTTTCCCAGAGCTATCAACGCCTCTGTCTTTTCTATAAGAAGAGTCATCTCCGGTCCCGCAGACAATGTATCTATCACACATACCCGCCGTCCCGGATATTTCTCCTCATATTCCTTCTTCGCCAGACATGCTGCATTATGACTTCCGGATAACGTTCCTGTAATTGTAAAACAAAAAATCACATCTGCCTCACCAAACGCCTCAAGATAATCTGCACATCCCGGGCAGGCAGAACCGGACTTTCCTTTTATATGACGCAAATACTCAACCATCTCCGGTACATCCAACTGTGCATCATCTATAAATTCTCTTTCTGCAGTAATAATCTTTAATGGTACAATGGCAAATTCTATAGCTCTCGATGTCTTCCGCAGATTGACCCCAGAATCTGAAACTATTTTATAAATCATTTTTATCTCCCTCTTATGTATTATCAAAAACCATGTAATCAGTTTTTCAAAAACCGATTACATGGTTTAGTATATCAATACATGTGTATTCCGTCAAGAGGGGGACAAAGTCCATAACAAGAAAAACCAACGGACAGATATTTTTTTCCACTGTTGGTTTATTTCTCTCATTATGTTCTGCTGGCAGTTTCTACGAAGATCTCTCCGCTCTCGTTGACAAACAAATCCATCACTACTGTCTCCTGCACCTGTTCATCCCAGGCATCTGTATATTGCAGTGCGATCTGTGCATCCCCAAACTCTTGCATCGCCCCAAGCAGAGAGATGATATACATGCCGTCCTCGTGTTTCTCATCTTCGACTTGAATGACCGTTTCATAGTGGTTCTGAAGGACCCACTCATAAGCATCATCTTCCGGGTCTTCCAGTTTCAGCGTCAGCGCATAGCCTTCCTCCTGCAATTCATACCAGTCGGCTGTCTGTGCACTCTTATCGTTGGCTTCCCTGTCAATATCCGAATGGGATTCCTCCGAATCATCCTGCCCGCTGACAGGCATAATGGAAGCGTTGGAGACGCCGGCCACTTTTCCGTCCTTACAAGTAACATTCAAAGCCCGAATTTCCTCCAGCGCATCGTCCTTGGCATAGGAGAAAGACACAACTGTCTCGCCGTCTCCCAGCGCACGGAAGCTGGCGGCAAAGATTCCATCATTGTCCTCCTCCGTGATCAGCTCCAACAGGGAAGTGTCGTTGATGGTAAAGTCCCAAAGGAAACCTTCCTTTTCAGCGGGAAGACGGACGGTCAGAATACCTGCTTCCTGATCTACTTCATACCAGGCATCAGACGCCGTTTCTTGCTCTTTTTTATCGTCAGTTATTTCTTCCTGCACCTCCTCCGGTGCCTGCTCTTTTGTTCCACATCCTGCCAGTCCCAACACAAGTGCCAGCCCCAGTATACATGCGATTCTTTTTTTCATCTTTCTGTACCTCCTTAACAAAATTTCTGAATTTGTACTATCTGTATTTTTGTCATGTTAAAAATAATTTTATTGAATGTCCGGACACCTGATTTCTATGCCACAGCCCCTCTGTTATATCCGGCACTTTCTAACTGAACTACATTTTCAATTATCATACTCATATACACTATCTTCCATCTGCTTCATTCGAATGCAGAATGCTTTCGTATAACCTTCTTCTGTTGGCTGTTCTAACAAAAGCTTTCCTCCGTGCATATCGATTACCTTTTTTGAAACACTTAATCCAAGACCACTTCCGCCATGACTGTTCCTTGATTCATCTCCCATAACAAATGGATCAAAAAGATTCTCCATGAGAGATTCGTCGATATTCTCTCCGGAATCCATCACCTTGATCACCCAATAACCAAATTTATGTTTCATACTGATTTTTATTTTTGTTCCTGGACTGTTATGTTTGACTGCATTTGTGATCAGATTTGTCAGTGCACGGGTAAACTGTGCTTTATCCACCTCTACATAACCAGCTTCTTCTGGAATCTCAACGTCGAATTCCATTCCGGCGTCTTCGATGTCGGTATATGCACCTGCCGCAATCTGAAGTACAAGTTCTGTGATATTCACTCGTTCCTTTTTCAGGTCAAATCCTTCACTGTCAAGTTTCACATAATTGAAAAGAAGTGTGATCAGATCACTCATCTCCAACGATTTCTGTCGGATTGCTGTGAGATATTGTTTCTGTTTCTCCGCATCTTTCACCATTCCATCATTTAATGCCTGCACATATCCGGCTATCGTTGTAATTGGAGTTTTCAGATCATGTGTGATATCAGATAAAAGAAGATTTCGCTTTTTTGCAAATGCCTCTCTCTGCTTTCGGTCATATTCGCGCACTTCTTCCATTTTCTTTATCACGATACTGCTGTAATACAAAACCCCTAAAATATACGGAAGTGAATAAATACAGAGAAATAAAAACAGAACAACTAACATCAATATTTGTTGCATACTTGAGATTTTCCCCAAAAGTCCACTATTTTTCCATATACTTCTTGAAAGGGACGGGAAAGAAACTGGCAATATTCCCTCAATTTCCTCCAGGATGAAATTGATGACAAGACGAACTAATAGAAATACGTTCGTTCCCGAAGACTGCTTTTCAAGAAACAGTTCTGCTCTGAAAAAGGTATTTAGCGCTGGAAATGCTATCTGCCCTACGAATAAATTGATCAGACTTTCACTGACAAGAATAAAAGCCATAACAAGCAAAAGCCGTGTAATCAGAAATCGTTTCAGATGTTCTATTTTCTGCGGCATTTCTGTTTGTGTCATCACTCGCACCTCTCCATCTATTTTTCCATTCTGTAGCCAAGCCCCCTGACCGTCCGTATGTATTTCCTTCCATCATCCGATAATTTTCCTCTCAACTTACTGATACAGACCATGACATTATTATCATCTTCCATATATTCTTCCTGCCACCCAGCCTGAAAAATCTGCCCTTTCGTAAATACTCTTCCCGGATGTTCCATAAAGAGATGCATGATCCGATATTCAACGGAAGATAATTCAATTTTTGTTTCGCCCCGATACAGAACGCAGCTCTCTGTATCCAGTTCCAAATCCTTTACTTTCAATTTCAGGATCTCGAGATTGCTGTTTCCATTTGCGCCTCCTGCCCCCAGCGAATAAAATCTTCGAATATTGGAATTGATTCTTGCAACCGCCTCAAGCGGATTAAACGGTTTGGTCAGATAATCATCTGCACCAAGATCCAATCCAAGAATCTTATCCGCATCCGTATCTTTTGCAGATAACACCATCACAGGAATGTTGCTCGTCTCTCGAAGTTTTTTCAACACATGAATCCCATTCATATGCGGCATCATAACATCCAGTACCGCCAGGTCTACATGTTCCTTCTCCAGAATCTCCATTGCCTCGAGACCGTCAGCGGCCTCGAGGACATCATATCCACTATTTTCCAAATATAATCGAAGTAAATCTCTGATTTCTGCTTCATCGTCAGCAATTAGAATTACATACTTCATATAAATCCTTCCCTACTGTTCATCTACCATATCTTCTATGATCTTCTGCTCTCTCTTTTCCAATTGTTCTTCTTTCAATGCCTGATATAATCCTGCATTTGTAAGTCTCTTGTATGGCTCAATATAGAAAATATTGAGAATACCGAATGTACATGTTCCAAGGATATCCCACAAAACAAATGACAGATCAAGCACAAATGCTTTCCATTTATTCCCACTCATCATCTGTTTACTCAGAGCGAACACTTCCTTCTGATCCATATTTGGATTTTCACTCAGAATGTATGGGATCATGCTATACTCATATACCTTTACGATACCAGGAATGATGAACAGAAGTGTCCAGAGTATCGAATATAAACCTCGGAAGAACATAACCTTCACACTGTTTTTATAACCTCTGTCAAAAGCATAGCACACTTCTTTAACTTCTGCATTCTCTTCCAGATTCTTATAGAAGAACCGATGGCATCCGATTTCCAGTGGGTTGCAGACCAGTGTCTGCACAGCGACTGCAATTACCATGGCAATCAAAACAAAAACTAATAGAAAAAGTACAATTGCGATTATGCCTGTCATCGGAATCTGTGTGATTTCTTCCATAAATGTACTGCCTGCCATTTCTGATGACTCTGCTGAACTTGTTCCTGATGTAACTCCAGATATACCCGATATACCTCCTACGATCAGTAACGTGAGCATACCGACCAACACTGCTTTCCAGTAATTGGCTTTCAGCCTGCATTTTGCTTTTTCCTTTAATTCCTTACGATTCCAGGTTCTCATCATGATTCCTCCTTTTTTCTTTCAAAAATAGTTCTTTTTTTCTATCTAAAGTATAGCAAAAAAGTCTTAATGTACAATAGGAAGAACCTTAATGTAACCTTAAACTCATCAAGAAGAATGGTAATCCAACGCAAGGGAACAAAGGGACGATCCTCTGTTCTTTTCCAATGACAGAGAATCGTCCCCTTGCCTACATTCCAGTATACCCATTCAAGCCAAGAGCAACACAAACAAAATACAAGAGCAACAGATGCACCGGATAGAAGAAATAAAAGAAATATTTCAGATTCAACCCACGCTGTCCGTTATAAAACCAGATCGGTACAAATGCCAGGGACGCTGGTATTCTGACTGATATTGAATACAGGATATTATTGCTCCTTGCATCCCATCGACAGCGGATTTATTCTGCGCAGAGCATTTATGAAATTGTCTGGAATGAACCATATACCTATTCTTCCAGCAACAACGTAATGGTTCATATCCGCAATATCCGCCGTAAGCTCGGTGACGATCCTCAGAATTGTCACACCATCCGCACCGTATGGGGAAAGGGGTATCGTATTGAGTAAAAAAATTGCAGAAAATATAAAAATGCAATTGCTATGTGCCGTACTGATTTCACTTTTGGTCGGAATAGCAACGCTTTATTTTTCATTCCTTCTGGGAGGAACATTACTGGACAAAACAGTATACAACACAGAATACACCTTCTATTTTTGGCTATTCATTCTTTCTGGGCTGCTTGCATTTTTCACCTTTTCCCTGTGCTTCATGGCACTGATTGGCAGGAAGGTAGCCTATATTATCTTGCTTAAGAAGAAACTGGATATCCTGTCTAGCGGTCAGCTGGAGTATCCTGTGACCATCAAGTGAAAAGATGAGCTTGGTGAACTGGCATTAGGGATCGATCAAATGCGTCGTTCCATTATCAGGCATCAGGAAATAGAAAATCAGATGCGCTCAGCAAATTCAGAGCTGATCACAGCCATGTCTCACGATTTACGAACGCCACTGACCTCTCTGCTGGCCTTTCTTGAGATTATCGAGCGCAAGAAGTATAAGGATGAACAGCAGATGGATGAACTGATTCATAAGAGCGTTGGACAGACCATGCGAATTAAGCAAATGGCAGATAAACTGTTTTCTTACTTTCTCGCTTATTCAACAGAATGGGAAGCCGTAGATATGGAAACCATGGATGCAGATCAATTATTCCGCCAAATTCTTGGAGATTACGCTTATGCTCTTGAAAGCAAGGGTATGTGCGTCAAAACTGACTTTGCCCAGGTATGCGCAAACATCAGCATTAACACGGAACTGCTGCAAAGAACGTTAGATAATCTCTATTCCAATCTTTTGAAGTATGCCGATCCAAAGGAAATAACATGGATTTCTTATAAACAACAAGAGAAAGACATCCTTTTATCCATATCTAACGGAATCCGCACTGAGCAGGTAAAAACAAACAGCACAAACCTTGGCTTAGTCACCTGCCGCCGCATCATCGAATACCATAAAGGGCACTTTGCAACAGATGAAAAGGACAACCATTTCCATGTGACTATATCCATTCCCATTCAGTCATAAGCAACATAGATGGGAAAATAAACAAAATCCCCTGATACTCAGCTAAAATAACCAAGTATCAGGGAACTCCTTAATTCTCCTCTTCCTCTATAAATTCAAATAA
>JBJEMC010000084.1:0-2698 GCA_051879475.1 Muricoprocola sp.
ACGCCTTGGTATCATTAAATTAGCTCTTGAGATTTTATGTCGGATGGTGTAAGATGACTTCTGTATTGTGAATACGACTTGAATTAGGGAAGGAGTTTGGCATGAACAAAATATCATTAGAACAGGAACTGAAATCAAACAGTTATCCGGGAAGAGGAATTATCATTGGAAGAACACCTGATGGTAAAAGTGCAGTAACGGCATACTTTATTATGGGCAGAAGTGAAAACAGCAGAAATCGTGTGTTCGTAGAAGAAGGAGATGGAATCCGTACACAGGCTTTTGATCCTTCTAAACTTACTGATCCGAGCCTTATTATTTATGCTCCGGTTCGTGTTCTTGGTAACCGTACAATAGTCACAAACGGTGATCAGACTGATACAATTTATGATGGAATGGCTGCAGGCCAGACCTTTGAACAGTCATTAAGATGCAGAGAATTTGAACCGGATGGTCCGAATTACACACCACGTATTTCCGGCATTCTTCATGTAGAAGATGGTTCCTACCATTTTCTGATGTCTATTTTAAAGAGCAACAATGGTAACCCTGACTGCTGTGACCGTTATACTTATTCTTATGATAACCCGGCAGCTGGTGAAGGACGTTTTATCCACACTTATATGTGCGATGGAAACCCGCTTCCTTCTTTCGAAGGGGAACCAAAGCTGGTAGAGATTTATGATGATATGGATGCGTTTACAGATATGCTTTGGAACAGCCTCAATGAAGATAACAAAGTATCTCTGTTTGTTCGCTATATTGATATTGAAACCGGTGATGTCAGAACAAAGATTGTAAATAAAAATCAGTAAAAAATCGGCAAAGAAAGGATCCGTCATGAAAGAACTTCAGTTAAAATATGGATGTAACCCAAATCAGAAACCTTCCCGTATCTATATGCAGGAAGGAGAACTCCCTATTCAGGTTTTAAGCGGCCGTCCGGGATATATTAATTTCCTGGATGCCTTAAATGGATGGCAGCTGGTACGTGAGCTGAAAAATGCTACAGGACTTCCGGCAGCCACCTCTTTTAAGCATGTTTCTCCGGCAGGCGCAGCAATTGGTCTTCCGCTGACAGAAACACTGGCGAAAATCTACTGGGTAGATGACTGCGGAGAACTTTCTCCACTGGCATGTGCCTATGCAAGAGCCCGCGGTGCGGACAGAATGTCCTCTTTTGGCGATTTTATCGCTCTTTCTGATATCTGTGATAAAGATACTGCCATGCTGATCAAAAGAGAAGTATCCGATGGTGTGATTGCTCCGGGATACACAGAAGAAGCTCTTGAAATCTTAAAACAGAAAAAGAACGGAAATTATAACGTCATTCAGATTGATGAAAATTACGTTCCGGCTCCAATTGAACATAAAGAAGTGTTTGGCATAACCTTTGAACAGGGCAGACAGGAACTCCCGATCAATGACGAACTGCTTTCCAATATTGTTACAGAAAACAAAGAATTACCTGAAGATGCGATTCGCGATATGAAGATCGCCCTGATTACATTAAAATATACTCAGTCAAACTCCGTATGTTTTGTAAAAGACGGGCAGGCAATCGGTATCGGTGCAGGACAGCAGTCTCGTGTCCACTGCACAAGACTGGCAGGACAGAAAGCTGATAACTGGCTGCTTCGTCAGTGTCCAAAGGTAATGAACCTTCCATTCATTGACGGCATCAGACGTGCTGACAGAGATAATGCCATTGATGTTTATATTGGAGAAGAATATATGGATGTCCTTGCCGATGGTGCATGGGAGAAAATCTTCAAGACCAAACCGGAGGTATTTACAAGAGAAGAAAAAAGAGCATGGCTTGATCAGATGGATGGAGTTACTCTTGGTTCTGATGCGTTCTTCCCATTCAGTGACAACATTGAACGTGCTCATAAGAGTGGTGTAAAATACATTGCTCAGCCAGGTGGTTCTGTAAGAGATGATCTGGTTATCGATTGTTGTAATAAATATAATATGGTTATGGCGTTTACAGGAATCCGTTTATTCCATCACTAATCATATAAAGACGTATGATCTGCTGCTATAGAATTGGCAGCAGATTTTTTGTTACAGTTCAGGTGCCACTGTTCCGCGAGGTGTTTTGCTTGGCAAAACCCGAGGTCTGCAATGAAAAAGTCATCACCGAAGGTGATTTTGCAAGGCTTTTTCATCGTTACCGGAACAGTAATTTTCTTTTCATATTGACAAACATATGTTCTGATTATATAATACTGATATCGAACAAATGTTTGCTTATGGAGGGAGAATAGAGATGGAAGAAAGAAGATACCATAGAATACAGAATAAGAGACATTATAAAAGATCTCACAGGAAGAGTGGAAGGCATGTTACCGGAATTATCAGTATCGTTCTGATACTGACTTTTATGGTATCTATATTTGTCTGCAACACAACGGATGCAGCAACTGGGAGACAGTATAAGTATTATACAGAAGTGTATGTAGGCCGTCACGATACCCTTGAAAGTATTGCATATAAGTATATCTCAGAAGAATATGCTTCTGTAAAAGAATATATCAATGAAGTGCGGGAAATAAATGATTTGGGTCTGGAAGTACAGTATGGACAGCACATTATGGTTCCATATTATTCCTCAGACAGAAAATAGAGGATTTGGAGTTTCTGTTCAGGTGCCACTGTTCCGCGAGGTGTTTTGCTTGGCAAAACCCGAGGTCTG
>JBJEMC010000085.1:0-14011 GCA_051879475.1 Muricoprocola sp.
GTAATGTCATTAACTTAAGAAAATTTCGATTATTGTAATAAGTGTTCAGATTAGCTTTCTTGAAAAATCACAAGATTTACGCATAACAAATAAACAAACCAAAAGTCTGCTTTTTGCCAGCTATATTCATTTGAATAATTTTTTATCCTATACGGTATGCGAAACTAACCCATCGTTTCTTTATTACTCGACGCTGATATTGTCGGTGTGGTCTTTGGGGCGATAGTTCTTTCTTAATCAGACCTTCAACATCTATCGTTACAAATGTCTGGCGCAGATAATGCCTGCATATTTGAATTGCCATTGTGTAGTTTAATTGGTATGTGTACTTACGGTTTCTTTCTTCCAGTATGATATTTGCTGAAATAATTTCACAAAAATTATACAGGATCAGTTTTGCGTAAATTTCCTGACAGATATATTCCACATTTTTAGAGTGAAGATTTGTCAGGCCAATCGTATATTTCAGCTCACGGAAAGAAGTTTCGATTCCCCATCGCATATGATAAAGTTCCTTGATCTTTTCAGGTGGGAATTCTTCTTTATCCAGGTTGCTGGCTATACATTCATAAACTCCATTTTCCAGCTGAAACTGTGTGAGTCTGAGATGAAGTGTATAAAACAAATTCTCAGAATCAAGAAAGTCAAATGGCGATGAATTTGAGAGATATTTATAACCTTTCGTTTTATAAAACTTTTGTTTACGGGTCATAATCAGTTCGATTTCTTCGTCAAATTCACAGGATACCGGCAAGGAAAGGCTTCCAGAAATGCTGCCTTTTTTCGAGGTATCTTTAATCCGGATTAGATAAAAGAGACCACGTTCCTGAATATTTGCAAAAATGTTATAAGTTTCGTATCCACGATCTGCCATAATGATAGTCTTCTGATTTGCAGTCAGCTTTTTAATCATTTCAATCATGGCAGAGGATTCATTTTCTTCATAAGGCTCCTGAATCAGAGCATCGACATATCGCCTGCTTTGGAGGTCATACAAGGCATTAAGATGCAGTTGATTAAAACCAAAAGTTCCTTCTTTACCAGCAAAATACGTGTGTGGATTTAGTGGATCACGAAATATATTCAAGTCAGAACCATCACAGGCAAGTAACTGGTAGCCTTGGTATTTTTTGTTACATAATATCTGCTCATGAAATTTATGAAATAAATATTCCATGGTATCTGGTTTCAATTTGTTCCTTTGTTTTATGAAACCAGAACGGGTTATTTGATTCAGATCATAATTAAAATATTTGTGTAATTCTGAGTTAAGTGAACCACCTTCCATAGTAAGTAGAAAGTTTATTGTCGAGGTAAAGTTCATCTTTCGATTTCTGGTAAAATCATGCCCAGGATTTTTGACGTAATCTTCTATCTGACTGGACATGCTGGAAATGGCAGCGTTGAGTTTGTTGCGGACATAATCAGCGTAAAAGTTCATTAGCAATTCCTCCTAAAATGTATTCATTCAAGGAGGCTTCGCCACATTTTTTCTGACATTTGTCAAGACTTTGTTCTGTTTTATTTTATAAATTTTCTTAAGTTAATGACATTACCTGAATCAGGGCTCCCTTTAAAATACAAAAATTCACAGAAAGGGACAGAAAAATATGATGAAAACAATGGAAAAGAGACAGGAAGCAAGAAAGAACCAGGAGAGAACTTTAAAAAGAATGATGGCTTATCAGAAAAAAGCCGAGCAGATGGTCAGCAGGAAAAGAATGAACCATCACATGATTAGAAAGGGGTAAAAGCGTATGATGAACAGAAAAGAATTTTATGAATATGTCAAAGATAATGTAAAAGACTATTTGCCGGATTCATATCAGAATGGAGAAATCCGTATTGAAGAAGTTGCAAAAAATAATGGATTAAGGTTGACTGGCATTTCAATTCCACAGGGTGATCAAAGAGCTGTGCCGATGGTATATCTGGATTCTCTTTATATGGAATATGTCAATGGAAAAAATCTGGATTCCTGTGTGGGTGATGTGGCAGATATGCGTATTGAAGTGCAGGACAAAGCGGCATTTATCAATATGGGTCTTCCGGATATTTTGGATTATGAAAAAATGAAGGACAAATTACAGGTGAGAATCTGTGACCGGGAATGGAATGAAGAACGCCTGGCTGATAAAGTTGTTACCGAACATGGAGATTTTGCAGCATATTACGCAGTGAATGTGGAAGAAAACGAGGGAGGAATTGGTAGTATTCCGGTTACTGTCAATCTTATGAATGAATGGGGTGTGACAGCAGAACAAATCCAGGCAGATGCAGTGGCGGCAGACAGAAATCGTGGTGTTGTTTTGATGGACATGAATGAAATGATAAAATCCATGATTTTTGGTGAAGAAGCAGAAAATCTTTTGAATGAAAAACTGAATGTTGAAGCAATGGAAAATCCAATGTTCTGTCTTTCAAATGCACAAAAAATGAATGGTGCATCACTGTTACTGCAGGAAGATATTCGTAAGCAGATCGGTGAATGCCTGGGAAGTGATTATTTTGTTCTTCCCTCTTCAATTCATGAGGTGCTGATTCTTCCTGATAACGGAATGTTTGAAGTACCGGAATTAAATGCCATGGTACAGGAAGTCAATGAGACGCAGGTAGAGAGGCAGGAACAGCTTTCGGATAAGGTTCAGTTCTGTGATGGAAAGACAGCAGTTATGGAAAATGCCGAACGCAGGGAAGCACGTCTGGAGAAAGAAAAAGCAGCAGAAAAAGCAACTGGGAGAACAGAAGCAAAAGGTGGAATCCATGGAAAACTGGAGAAAGCCAAGGCGGAGATCAAAGCAAAAGGGACAGATACAATCCCAAAGAATAGGGCGAAAGACCTTGCCTCAGTATTATAACGAGAAATAACGATGATTTTGAGGGGACTGTGTGAGCAGTCCCTAATTTTATGAAGATGGAGGAGAAAAGAATATGGACTGGTGTTTATATGGTGATGATAAAAGAAAGGAAATGGATAGAGATTTAAAACCGGAATATCTTTTGGATGACTTACGGAGATATCAGGATGTATTTGGTGAAGAATTTGGTGTAAAAGAGCTTCTTATGCTGGAGGATATCCGGGTAAAGGCTATGATTGCCGGAGCACTTGCAGATATGCCGGAATTTCTTATTGATCAGATTGGAAAAGCAAGTAACAGTAGTAATTTTCCTTCTATGACAAGGGCAATGGAACGGATTGCCGATGTTGTAGAAGAAAAGTGGGAAGAAGAAAGGGAGTAACAGATGGCAAATAAATTATATGCAATGGAACTTCTGACGGAGGAAGTGGCAAAGGATGTTGCTGCCAATCCGCAGGAATGGATGCGGTTTCTAAATACTGCATCCAGGCTGTACCGGTACACTTTTCCGGAACAGCTCTTGATCTATGCACAGCGTCCGGGAGCAACAGCCGTGGCATCCATGGAAATCTGGAACCAGAAGATGTACCGATGGATTAAAAAGGGTTCTAAAGGAATTGCCCTGATAGATAACACATCCGGACCAAAAACGAAACTCCGATATGTTTTTGATGTGCAGGATACTTATAAGGTAAAAAATCTGGGCAGAGATCCGCAGTTATGGAATCTTAATCCAGAAGGAGAACAACTGGTGGCAGATTATCTGCAGGAGCGGCTGGCACTGGAAGCAACAGAGGGAGGATTAGCAGAGGTTCTTCACCAGGCGGCAGAAGAAAGTGTGCAGGCCTGGTTGCCGGATGCTTTCGACGAACTGCAAATGGATGTAGCCGGCACTTTTCTGGAAGATCTGGATGAACAGAATCAGAAAGTGGAGTTCCGGGAACTGATGACAAACAGTGTCTGGTATGTGTTACTGAACCGATGCGGACTGGATGTGCAGGAATATCTTGATGCAGAGGATTTTCGTCATATTACAGATTTTAACCAGTTAAAGGTTATTGGACACCTTGGAAGTTCTGTGAATGAGATCAGCAGACCGGTATTGATGCAGATTGGACGATATGTGTTGAATGACTTGGAAAAAGATCTGAAAACGGTTGCAAAAGAAAAAGAAGTAGCTTATAATGAATTTAACACGTTAATTCGTGAAAGCAAAACAAGGAACACAGAAGATAGAGGAGAAAATAAGGAGGAAACAGAGCATGAGAGAGATCACTTACAGCCAGAATGGAGAGTACCAGATTCCGGATATCAGTCTGGAGGAGACGAGAGGAACGATCGGGAAGTACGGATTGATGAGGAAAGAGTATCTGAGAAACCACAAAGTAGCCAGATTCAACATTCTGACCTTACAGAACCGTCTGGACAGTCATCTGATGGAAATCGACAGCCAGGCAAGGCAGAGAGTAGACAACCTGATGTCAGAACTTCTGGAGAAAAACCCGGCACCGGACAAAATGGCAGACGGGATGGCATGGACCAGACACATGAACCAGATCAAAGCACAGGCAGAGGAACTGGTAATTCAGGAGATTATTTACAATTAAGTCTGTTCCCGACAGAAGAGGAACAGTTAGGAGAAATAAGGAAAGCGGTAGCTGCATTAGAACAGCCAGCCGCTTTTCTTATTTCTGATGAAGTAGTAGATGATATTCTCCGCACGGGAAGTGGACAGAAAAATACACTGTTTCATATTACGGCAAGACTGATTGAAGGTCTGGATAATGAAGAAATGCAGAACTTCCTGAAGGAGGAATATGAAACAGGTGGAAAAGGATTTACCATAGATGGACAGAAAATCAGTATCTGGTATGACAATGATGGTATCCGTATCCGACGGGGAGATTCCGCCAGAAGAAACTTTGATCGCATGGTTACGTGGGAAGAAGCGGCGGACAGAATCCGGGATATGTATGAGGATAGAAGTTACGTGGATAATCTGATTTCCAATAACGCCATTGAACAGGAGCAGGAAGAAATGACCAATCTTCTTGCACTCCATTTTCGGGATACCAGCAGAAACCGGGAGGAGCAGCAATCATATTCGGATTGGCAGGATGTCGTGCGGGAAGCTTGGACAGATTCAGCGGAAGCAGATGCAATTGCCCATCGCTTTGAATGGCTGCAGAAAGATATGGATGAGAATCCAGAAGATTATCGCAGGTGGGAGATTCAGCATAATCCGGAATATTTCCAGCGTTTTCAGGATCTCCAGAGGGAGCGTTCCTGGGTAGACCAGAAATTTACGGTCGAACGTCCGGCCCTTTCCTTTATCACACAGGATGAGATAGATGCAGTCCTTAGAAGAGGCGGGATCACTGCCGGAGGACGGAATCGGATCTATGAGTATTTCATGGAACATCACGATATAAAGGATGCAGCTGAGTTTCTGAAAAATGAGTATGGTACAGGTGGAGCAGCACCTGGGATACCGGGAGCGTATGAATCCGATGCTTCCCATGATGCGAAAGGATTAAAACTTGCGAAAGGGAAGATTGGCAGTCCAGATGTAGAAGTTCTATTAAAGTGGAATAAGGTTGCAGAACGTGTCCGTCAGCTGATTCGCACCGATGATTTCTTATCACCGGAAGAACTGGAAAAGTATGAAGAACGGCAGGAAGCACAGAGACAGGCGGATCTGGAAGGAGCTCAGCAGGCTTTGGAAGTGGAGCAGGAAGGCTCTGATCAGCAGGAAATACGAGAGGAAAATCAGGAACCGTCGGAGGTTGAGACACAACCGGAAGCAGTAGAAGATGCAGAAAAAAAGGAAGATATAACACCAGAACAGTCTGATATTCCAGCAACAAACTTCCATATCACAGATGATGAACTGGGACAGGGAACACCAAAGGAAAAGTTCCGTGCTAATATCATGGCAATCCAGCTTTTAAAGAAATGCGAGGAAGAAAACCGCAATGCCACACCAGACGAACAGGAGATTTTATCCCGATATGTAGGCTGGGGAGGTCTTGCTGATGCTTTCGATGAAACAAAATCCGCATGGGAGACGGAATATCTGGAATTAAAGACAGTCCTTACACCGGAAGAATATGCAGCAGCCAGAGCTTCTACCTTAAATGCCCATTACACACAGCCAATCGTGATTGAAAGTATGTATCAGGCGTTGGAAAATCTGGGATTTACAAAAGGAAATATCCTGGAGCCATCCATGGGTGTTGGTAACTTCTTTGGAATGCTTCCTGAGAAGCTGAACCAGTCAAAACTCTATGGTGTGGAACTGGACAGTATCAGCGGTAGAATTGCAAAACTGCTTTACCCAGATGCCAATATCCAGATTAAAGGTTTTGAGAAGACAGATTATCCGAATGATTTCTTCGATGTGGCAATCGGAAATGTGCCATTTGGAGCTTATAAAGTGAATGACAGGCAATATGACCGCTATAATTTTATGATTCACGATTATTTTCTGGCAAAGACAATCGACCAGTTGCGTCCGGGTGGTGTGGCAGCTTTGATCACAACAAAAGGAACCATGGATAAAGCATCACCGGAAGTCCGAAAGTATCTGGCAGAACGTGCCGATCTCCTTGGAGCCATCCGCCTGCCGAACACAGCATTCAAAGCAAATGCAGGAACGGAAGTCAGTGCAGATATTTTATTCTTCCAGAAGCGTGACAGCATGACAAAAGAGATGCCGGAGTGGGTGAATCTTGGAAGTGATGCCAATGGAATTACGGTCAATCAGTATTTTGCAGACCATCCGGAAATGATTCTGGGTGAGATGAAAGAGGTATCCGGTCCGTATGGTATGGAAACAACCTGTATGCCGATAGAAGGTGCTGATCTTGAAGTCCAGCTTGCAGAAGCTGTCAGGAATATTCATGGAAATATGGCACCTGCAGTTGATGTGGATGCAGAACTGGATGATGTACCAGAGAGTATCCCGGCAGATCCGAATGTTCGTAATTACAGTTATGCGGTTGTAGATGATCAGGTATATTACCGTGTTAACTCTCTGATGAATCAGGTAAAGATGCCTGCCGCTACTGCAGAACGTGTAAAAGGTATGGTGGAGATCCGAGACACGGTGCGTGAACTGATTGCCATGCAGATGGAAGAATCCGTAACAGATGAAGAAATTCACAAACAGCAGGAGAAATTGAATCAAGTATATGATGCTTACACAGCAAAGTATGGAGTCATCGGAAGTAATGCAAACAAGCGGGCGTTTTCTGATGACGCTTCTTATTGTCTGTTGTGTTCTCTGGAAGACCTGAACGAAGATGGAACATTGAAGCGAAAAGCAGACATGTTTACGAAACGAACCATCAAAAAGGCAGTGGCGGTAACCAGTGTGGAAACTGCGACAGAAGCCTTAGCATTATCATTGAATGAAAGAGCAAAGGTGGATCTGTCCTATATGGCACAGCTGACAGGAAAGACAGAAGAAAAAATCACGGAGGAACTGGTTGGAGTTATATTTAAGAACCCACTGACAGACCAGTGGGAGAGTGGAGATGAGTATTTATCTGGAAATGTCAGGGAGAAGTTAAACACAGCAAGAACCTTTGCAGAGAATCACCCGGAATTCACACCGAATGTCCGTGCATTGGAAGCAGTTCAGCCAAGAGAACTGGAAGCATCTGAAATCGAAGTAAGGATTGGGGCAACCTGGATTGAACCATCGGATTATCAGGACTTTATGAGGGAACTGCTTCATACTCCGTGGTATCTTGCACAGAAGGAGATACAGGTAAAATATTCTGAGGTGAATGGTGAGTGGCGGATTACCGGGAAAAATGCAGACAGTCCAAGAAATGCGTTTGCCTATGCAACGTATGGAACCGAGAGGGCAAATGCTTACCGGATTCTGGAAGATACACTGAATCTGAAAGATGTTCGTATCTATGATAAGAGTGTCAATGAAAATGGGGATGAGATTCGTGTCCTCAATAAAAAAGAAACTATGCTGGCATCACAGAAACAGGATGCCATGAAAGCAGCATTTAAGGATTGGATTTTCAAAGATCAACAGAGACGTGAAAGACTGGTAAGAGTTTATAATGAACGGTTTAACAGTATCCGTCCCCGTGAATACGATGGCAGTCATCTGACTTTCCCAGGAATGAACCCGGAAATTGAACTTCGCCCACATCAGAAAAATGCTGTCGCACATCAGCTTTACGGGGATAATGTGCTTCTGGCTCATGTAGTAGGAGCTGGGAAGACCTACGAGATGGTAGCGGCTGCAATGGAGAGCAAACGTCTGGGATTATCACAAAAGAATCTATTTGTCGTGCCGAACCATCTGACAGAGCAGTGGGGAGCCGAGTTCCTGCAGTTATATCCGGGAGCCAATATCCTGGTGGCAACCAAGAAAGATTTTGAACCGGCGAACCGGAAAAAGTTCTGTGCCAGAATCGCTATGGGAAACTATGATGCGATTATCATCGGTCATTCCCAGTTTGAGCGTATCCCAATCTCTGATGAGAGGCAGGAAGCCATGCTGCGGAAGCAGATTGACGATCTGGAAATCGCAATCCAGAGTGCAAGATATGAGCAGGATGGCGGCCGCTATACGGTAAAGCAGATTGAAAAGACCAGAAAAACGCTGATGACAAGACTGGAGAAGCTGAATCAGAAAGAGAAAAAGGATAATGTAGTTACCTTTGAAGAACTGGGAGTGGATCATCTGTATGTAGACGAGGCACACAGTTATAAAAATGCGTTCCTTTATACAAAAATGAGAAATGTAGCCGGAATTGCCCAGAACGAAGCACAGAAATCAGCAGATATGTTTAATAAATGTCAGTATCTGGATGAGATTACCGGTGGAAAAGGCATTACCTTTGCAACGGGCACACCGATCAGCAACAGCATGACGGAACTTTATGTCATGCAGAGATATCTGCAGAACAGCAAATTACAGAATATGGGCTTGGGATTATTTGATTCCTGGGCATCCACGTTTGGAGAGGTTGTGACCAGCATTGAACTTGCACCGGAAGGAACCGGATACCGAGCAAAATCCAGATTCGCCAGATTCTATAATATCCCGGAACTGATGAATATGTTCAAGGAGATTGCAGATATCAAGACTTCGGATCAGTTGAATCTTCCAGTACCGGAAGCGGAATACGAAACTGTAGTATTGAAACCAACAGAACAGCAGAAAGAAATCGTAGCAAGCCTAGGAGAGCGTGCGGAAGTGGTAAGAAACGGTGGCGTAGATGCTAGTGTAGACAATATGCTGAAAATTACCAATGACGGAAGAAAACTGGCACTGGATCAGCGATTGGTCAATGAACTATTGCCAGACGATCCGGGCAGTAAAGTGTCGGTCTGTGCAGAAAAAAGCTATGAAATCTGGAAAGATACAGTTGTACAGAAATCGGCGCAGATCATTTTTTGTGACTTGAGCACACCGAAAGGCGATGGCAGTTTCAATGTTTACGATGACTTGAAACAGAAGCTGATGGCGAAAGGTGTACCGGAAAAAGAAATTGCATTCATTCATGATGCAAATACCGAAGCAAAGAAGACGGAGCTGTTTGGAAAAGTAAAATCTGGGCAGGTTCGTTTTTTGATTGGTTCAACAGCAAAGATGGGTGCCGGTACCAACGTGCAGGATCGTCTGATTGCTCTGCATCATCTGGATATTGGCTGGAAACCGTCTGATCTGGAGCAGAGGGAAGGACGTATCATCCGGCAGGGAAATCACAATAAAAAGGTTCATATCTTTCGGTATGTGACAGAATCCACCTTCGACAGCTACATGTGGCAGTTGATCGAAAATAAACAGAAGTTCATCTCCCAGATTATGACGAGCAAAGCACCGGTCAGAAGCTGCGAAGATGTGGACGAAGCGGCACTGTCCTATGCAGAGGTTAAGGCACTGGCAACTGGAAATCCGGCAGTAAAAGAAAAGATGGCACTGGACGTGGATGTGGCAAAACTGAAACTTTTAAAAGCCAATCACATGAATAACCAGTACCGTCTGGAAGATGATATTGCAAGAAATTTTCCACAGCAGATTGCAAAATTGACCGAGACTATTGATAGCTACAAAGCGGATATTGCCCATTATCAGGAGCATAAAATCACAGATCCAGAACAGTTTTCCATGGAGATCAGCGGCAAAGTATTTACAGAAAAGAAAGAAGCAGGAGCGGCACTACTGGCAGTCTGCAAGGACATGAAAGCAGTCGATGCAGCAATGGATATCGGAAACTATCAGGGATTCAACATGAGAATCCAGTTCGACAGCTGGAGTAAGGAGTTTATCCTGTCTGTGAAGCATGAATCGGTATCGAAAGTTCATCTGGGAGCAGATGCCCTGGGAAATATCACCCGTATCAATAATCTTCTGGAAAGCTATCCGGAGAAACTGGCAGAAGCGGAGCAACGATTGGAAACGGTACAGGAGCAGCTTACAAATGCCAAAGAGGAAGTTGGAAAGCCATTCACAAAAGAAGAGGAACTGAACCAGAAACTGGAGCGACTGTCAGAACTAAATGCCCTTCTTAATATGGATGAACGGGAAGACACAGAAGCAGAGCAGTCAGAATCGAAAGAGAAAGAAGAACGACCGGCACGTGGTTCTATCCATGAGAAATTGCAGATTTATAAAGAAAAAAGCCAGCGGGAAAGCGAGAATGGCAGGGAAGATAGAAAAAGGGACTTCGGTCTGGAATAAGAAAACAGGAAAGATGGCATAATTTGGTAGAAAGAATGTTCTGCCGGTTATGCCACTTTTGGGAATACAGGAGGAACTTATATGGCGAGAAACATGATAACAGGAATAGAAACGCAGAAAATGCAGGAATATACACAGGAACAAATAGACCGTGCAGAACACATGGGAATAGCAATTCCAGCGGACGTAAAAGAACAGATTTTTGAATATGCAAATCTGGTTGGCGAAGAAGAGAAAGTAAGGACGCTGGTAAGAAATCTGGCAGATGCAGTCAATCGGTCAGATGAAGATAGAGTAGAGGAACTTCTGGATGATGCCCAAATGGATATTCAGGACTTACCAGATCCAACCATAGGCAAGCTGGAACTTCGGGATTATGGATATACAGCAGAGGATATGGTGCCGCTTAGAAAAGCAGCAGCCCTGGATTATCACAGAATGGGTTCTAAAATCTATTGCCTGGGTAGTGATGGCAGCAAGGGAGAGTATGCAAGTAAAGAAATGATACAGGCACATGAAGGGCTGTTTGGCATGGAATCACAGATGTGGGAACGGATAAGGGATCAGGATCTGGATTATGCAGATGAAGATTTTGGAGCATTTCAGGAGCCGATGAATGTGATTGGACAGGAAGAAGCTCTGAAATTATATGATGCCGGAGCAGATATCTATCTGATTACCAATTTTTCATCACCAATCTATGTTACAGAGCGAATGGAGATTGAACGAGGTCCGGAGCATTATCAGATGTCTACAGAAGAACTGGAACGATTCCGCAATTTGGAATGGGAGATGCAGAAATATCCGCAGATTCAGTCTTTGAAAGAGGCAAATCTGCTATTAGGGACAAGACGAACATTCGGTATTTATCAAATAAGAGATGGTTTGCCAGGTGAAAACTATGCGTTTATGAATATGAGCTTCATTGAAAGTCACGGGATGCAGATTAAAAAAGAAGACTATGAACTGGTCTATGTGGGAGAATTATTTGGAAATATGTCGCTAGATGATATATTTGAACGATTCAACATCGACAGACCAGAAGACTTTCGAGGACATTCCCTGTCTGTCAGTGATATCGTAGTTCTGAATGAGGGGGGAAAGGTAACCGCTCATTTTGTAGACAGTATCAGTTTTGAACAGCTAGATTCTTTCCTGAATCTGGAAGAACAGGTTCTTAGTGAACTGGCATATGAGGTAGGAGAACGTTACTTTGCTATTCAGAGAACAGAAGGAGGATATGATTATTCCTTTTACGATGAAGATTTCCGCCTGATGGATGGTGGCGTCTATGAAAATGGTGAAATTTCTATTGAAGAAGCGGCAGAGGAACTTTTGGAAGACGAAGGATGGACTGGAGAACGCATCCGTGGGGATTATGATCAGTTGATGGAAAAGGTAGAAGAAATGGATGAGGTTGTAATGGCAGAGATTCAGAAAAGCCAGGGCGAATATAAGCCATTGGCAAAGGTAGAAGAACTGGAAGAGGCAAATTATAACATGATTGATAATGTCCTCAATAATATGCCACCGAAGAAAGAACCGTATCTGGAATACTTTGCCGCAGAATGTGATGAGTTCCATGATATGGGAGCTTATGAAAAAAGTACCGATGTTAATCAGATTGCTGCGGTTTATGAAAAATATAGGGAGAATCCTGAGAATGCCTATCGAGTATGCAGTATGGGGATTATCTATCGTGATCCGGAAGACAGTTACTATGATGATGCTGAATTTGCAATCGTAAAAGGAAATACAGTACTTGGAAATCTGATGGACGATGTTCGATTTTATGGAGAACTTGCACTGATACGGGAAGGGATTGAGAAAATTCATGATGCATTGCCGGACTATAAGTATGTACCAATGCGGGATGTTCGGGAAGCAATGTATCCAGAGAAGATGACCACAGAACAGTTGGCAGAGGCATTGGATGAGATTGCAGAAGCTTTTGATCCGTATGAGTATCGAGATAATGTGGAGACGGGAGAAAATACGGTACAAGAGGTGATGTTGGATTTGCAGAGTGGCAATACACATTCTTATATTTCTTATCTGAAGGATATTGTAGACGAAGAATGTGACCAGTCTGTGCGTGCAGGTGTATTGATTGAAAGACTGAAAGTCTATGAGCCGGAGTTTCCAAAGAATCTGGAACCAATGGTGTATGTAAACTATTGTGAAGAAAGTGCTCTCATGAATCCAAGATGTCAGAAGTTATCCGAGCTGGATGCAAAAACAGCAGAAATGGATAAAGAATGGTATGCAAAACGTGATTCGAAGACAGAGGAACCTACAAAATCACAAAGATATATGTGACTGTATATTATGCGGAAAAAGGTGAACAGATGCTGCATCATTTCAAGAAGTCAATAGATATTGGAAATGGACATGGCGGTATTGTGAGTCAGTTGAAGTATGATAATGAAATGAAGCTTACAGATGAGTATTGGATCAATTACCAGAAAGGTAAAGGAAGTGAAGAGTTCCAAAAATATATGGAAGATCTGACAGACATGCAGAATCATGTGCTTCCGTATCTGCAGAGCTTTTGCAATCTGGAAGAAAAAGGTGTGAAAGAGAGACGAGAACAGCAGATAACGGAAAGAAATGAAGGAAGAGCAGATGAGCGGGGAACAAGTACCGAAGCGAATGCAGTGGTCAAGGATGCAGGAAAAGCAGATAGGAAACAGGTACAACAGAAGCAGGCGGTAGTTGGAAAAGATAAGAAATTATCCATTCATGAACGGCTTGAGATTAATAAGAGGATTATTCAAGAAAAGCAGGGAAAAGATAAGCCGGAGAGAGGGGCTGATCGGGGTGTGAGATAAGTATAATATTATAATTCTAATGAAGGATGTAGGGAGTCAATCCCTGCATCCTTTTTTAATGCGTAAATATGGATTGAACGTTATAATGAAAGCAGATTGGAGATGTTTTTCTTCTAACCACACCAATTAGGAAAAGAGTATCTGTAGCAGATAAATTCAAAAGGTTTGTGAATAAATTAAAAAAGATATTCAATATTTGAAAAAAGATATGTGATATTTGTAAATGCGAATTGTACAAGGAGTTTTTTGTGTGATAAAATAATTTTGATATTGATTGCACATTAAACGGAGGAAAAGAGGATGGCAATTAGTTATAATGGATTATGGAAACAGTTAATTGACCACGGAATGAAAAAAGGAGATTTGTGTGCCAAGACTGGTCTTAGCTCCAGTACAATAGCAAAGATGACAAACTGCGAGTCGGTGAAACTATCTGTTTTGGAAAAAATCTGCAAAGAGTTGGATTGTAACTTTGGAGATTTGATTGACTATGTACCAGATAACAAAGAAAAGTAAATTACCTTATGGAGGAAAATGTAAATGGCTACGAGAAGTGCAAAAATAGATCAGAAAGCAGACCTAATATGGGCAATAGCAGATAAGCT
>JBJEMC010000086.1:0-13972 GCA_051879475.1 Muricoprocola sp.
TCGGGTTTTGCCATGCAAAACACCTCGCGGAACAGTGGCACCTGAACTGTAACTACAGATTTGCTTTGATTGCCTCTATCATCTTTGTGTATTCTTCATCACTCAGATAAGTTTTCCCTGGATTCATCTCAAATACACCGCCCCACTCGTATTCCTCTTTATACTTCGGAACCAGATGCATATGCAGATGACAGCCAGTATCTCCGTATGCGCCATAATTTACTTTATCTGGATGGAATGCTGCATGAATAGCCTTTGCAGCTCTGTTCACATCAGCAAAAAAAGCATTTCTCTCCTCATCACTGATATCCACGATCTCGCTGACATGGTCTTTGTAAGCTACGATACATCTGCCCGGATGGCTCTGTTCTTTGAACAGGATCAACGTACTTACCTCAAGATCACAAATATAAATGCCGAATTTGTCAAGTAATTCTCCTCGCATGCAATATCCACAATTTGTATCTTTCATCATCTACCTCCTAATTTACACCGTCTTTTATAAATACCGTTTTTTTTATTTTACACTTTACTTTGGTATATCGCAAGCTTATTTGTGAAATGGAATGGAGAAAATGGAAAGCAGGGTTACTGTTCACATGCGTTCCAGTAACGAAACAGGTTCCTATCCATTGTTTATTGATTTCTTTTCGTTTCTTCTATATAATAAGTGGGAATATTGCAGCGAATATCTTGTTACTGTTCACGTGCGTTCCAGTAACAGTGGCACCTGAACTGTAACAAGATCTTCCCTTTGGAGAAGAACAGATAAAAAATACAGACATAACGTCTGGCAGAAATGGAGAACAACTATGCACGACACGATCGTTACACTGAAAAAAGGAGAAGGCCGTACCCTGAAGGCCGGAGGAATGTGGGTTTATGACAATGAGATAGCCTCAATCTGCGGCACTTTTGAAAACGGTGATATTGTCTCCGTCCATGATTTTGATGGATATTTCATGGGCTATGGTTTTATCAATACCAACTCAAAGATTACTATAAGGCTGATGTCCCGCCACCGGGAGCATCCAGTGGATGATACTCTGTTGGAGCAGAGAGTAAGAGATGCCTGGAACTACCGGAAAGCAGTGGGTGATACCAGCTGCTGCCGCCTCATCTTTGGAGAAGCTGATTTTCTTCCGGGTATTGTCATTGATAAATTTTCTGATGTTCTGGTGGTGGAAAGCCTGGCACTGGGCATTGACCGCCTGAAGCCCCGGATTCTTGAACTTCTAAAAGCAGTGCTGGCAGAAGACGGAATTCTGATTCGCGGCATCTATGAACGCAGTGACGCCAAGGTTCGTCTGAATGAAGGAATGGAGCGTGTGAAAGGATTTATCGGAGAGCCTTTTGATACAAAAGTAGAAATTACGGAAAACGGGGTCAAATATCTGGTGGATGTAAAAGATGGGCAGAAAACCGGATTTTTCCTTGACCAGAAGTATAACCGGGCTGCCATTGCCAGACTCTGTCCCGGCAAAAAAGTGCTGGACTGCTTTACACACACCGGTTCCTTTGCCTTAAATGCAGGTATGGCAGGGGCCGCATCGGTTCTGGGAGTGGACGCTTCCGAATTGGGAGTGGCACAGGCGGAAGAAAACGCCCGCCTGAATCACCTGGAAGACCGGGTACATTTCCAGTGTGCTGATGTCTTTGACCTTCTCCCAGCCCTGGAAAGAGAAGGAGAACAGTTTGATGTGGTCATCCTGGATCCGCCCGCCTTCACGAAATCCCGCAATTCCATTAAGAATGCAGTAAAAGGCTACCGGGAAATCAATCTGCGGGGAATCCGCCTCGTCAAAAACGGCGGTTTTCTTGCCACTTGCTCCTGTTCTCATTTCATGGATCCCGAGCTTTTTGCAAAAACTATCAAAGAAGCAGCACGCAGTGCCCACCGCAGACTGCGCCAGGTAGAATTCCGCACCCAAGCCTGCGATCACCCGATTCTCTGGGCTGCAGACGAATCCTATTACCTGAAATTTTATATTTTCCAGGTAGTAGATGAATTGTAATAAAACAAATACTGAGTAGACATCAGCTAAAATGAGCCAGTGGGGACACTAAAAAAAACGATAACTCCGTCCCCACTGGTCTTTTACTCTATTTTTATAAGTCCCCTGCACCGGTTCAGTGCCGCATAAAGTTCCTGGATTCTGGGAAGTGCCAGGTTTCCTGTCACCTGTCCCTGTATAAATCCTTCAAATCCATGCTCTTGGATCTGATTTTCCAGAAGTTTTACCGCTTCAGACAAGGTACGTTTTCCGTCAAAAAGATTCTTTTTCAGATAAAGAACCATCTGAGCCAGAGTGGCAAGCTGTCCTTCTTCTACGAGCTGTTCCACCAGACGCAGATCAACGGTATCTCGATTAATGGAGAAGCCTTCTTTTCCGAGCACCTTCGTTTTAACCCTGAGCTCACCTGAAAAACTGTTGTCCAGTTTTACCACTCTATCAAAGGATGGAATCGGAGCCTTTTCCATAGTCTGCATGCTCACCGGAAAATGCTGTGCTTCTTCTTTTGCCCTCTCCGTGATTTCTTCCGGTCTGTAACAGTTCATCTGCAGGACGCAATCGGCCTTATGAAAATAGGTGCCGCAGCTTCCCGCAACCAGAATCGTGGAGATACCGAAGCGTTCATAAAGTTCTCTCACCCGGTCGATAAAAGGAATGATCGGTTCCTGGTCTCGATGAACCACACGCTGCATCAGCTCGTCACGAATCATAAAGTTGGTTGCGCTGGTATCTTCATCGATGAGGAAAAGTCTGGAACCTGCTTCCATAGCCTCCACCGTATTCGCAGCCTGGGAGGTACTTCCGCTGGCATCCTCAGAAGAAAAGCACACGGTATCCCTGCCATTTGGAAGATTACGGATAAACATGGAAATGTCTGTCTTCTGAATGCTTCTTCCATCCTCCGCCCGAAGTTTCACTGCTGTATTGTCGGTAATTACATATTCTCTTCCATCCCCTGCAATATGATTATAAACACCAAGTTCCAATGCCTTCAGCAGAGTGGATTTTCCATGGTATCCTCCGCCAACAATAAGGGTTACCCCTTTTTTGATTCCCATTCCTTTTATCTTGCCACCGAAGGGAAGCTCCAAAGTGACTTCCATAGATGCAGGAGATACAAAAGGAACTCCGTCTTTCATGGGGAGCATGGATATCCCTGATTTTCTTGGCAAGATTGAGCCATCGGAAACAAATGCCACAAGTCCAAGCTCTGGAAGCTGCTCTCTGATATACTGCTGATTCACCGCCAGATGCATCACCTGCTCCAGTTCCTCTTTTATATATGCTTTCTGATATAAGGTCTGACGTACACAAGCCGGAAGGAACGTAAACAGGATCTTTTCCAGTTCTCCGGCATTGACAGTTCTTCCATTGGCCGGAAATCCCACTTCCATTCGGAGAATCAGATCTCCTGTATTCGGATCGATCACGCATCCACTGCGGTCTAAAATTTCCTGTCCCGGATGATTCACTGAGATCAAACCACTTTTTCCTGAACCCTTTGCTTTAAAGGAATATTCACTGACCTTTTGCGCGGCTTTTCTGAGCAGATGATCCTGCAGAGCAATCCTCTTGCAGGGCATATCATAAAGTTCCCTGTCAAATGCCGCCTGCTTTCCCTCCACATGGACACTGATCCTTGAGGGAGAGGCAAAGGGATCTCCCTGAACATGGTCAATGGAGAGGATATATCCGGGAAAACGATACTGTCCCCTGGTATCTTTGTATGCCGGATACCCTTTATGATCAATTCTTTTTAACAAGTTCTGTAAATCTGACGCCGTGTTCATTATTCCATCTCTCCTATATATTTATATGATCATTCTTACCCGAAATCTTTTTCGTTACTGTTCACGTATGTTCCAGTAACGATGAATCTCGTTGTTTATTTTCAATAAGCCCGGCTCCCCTATGTAAAATGATCTGGGGACGATGTGGCTTAGACAGAAAAGCTGTATCTTTATATCCTTCATTTAGTGTCTCTGACTCATTTTATTTTCGTACATACATTTATCTGCTCTGTCAAATAAAATCCGAAAAGAGCAATTCGGAAACTCCGTGGATCTCCATGGGTTGGCTGGCCGATATTATCGGACAGCCTGCCCGCTGGTTATTAATATTGTTTATGTTCCATAATGTGCAGGCTGCACAGATAAGAAATCAAAAGTGCTGTCAGACTAAGCAAAACCAAAAGGAACACTACCGTAAGATCATTCATTTTCAAAAGAAATTGCGGTATCTTTAATCCACCAGGCATAAGCTTGGATCCGAAATATGCCAGTACAAAGATTCCTCCACCCGTCAGAGCTATGACCATACTGCTCTTTTCTGCGCCAAATTTTAACTGCAGGGGGAGCATGATGGCTGTCAGAACAACAAATACAGGGATAAAAGCAAGTACTTCCGGCAATACATCCACCGTCAGCGGATTTCCTTTGGCAATCATACATCCTACATAAATGAGGATAGAAATGACCCATCCGGCCAGATCTGCCAGAAGGCAAAATACAAATTTGCTGTACACGTATGTTTTTTTCGTAATTGGCAGTGTCAGCAGAAACGGATACCCATTGTCGAACTCATCATAGGAAATAGTGCTGGTTGCTAAAAGGGAACACAGCATGGTCATATAACCGATTACAAAGGTGCCGGAGCCGTCTGTAGAAAAGCCCATCAAAACTCCAATCCCCAACATGATCAACAGTGCCCGACTTCTCTGCAGCAAAAGGCAAATATCTTTTTGTAATAATCCACGCATCTTATTTTCCTCCCGTCATCATAAGGATCAGGTCATCGATTCCGCATTTTTCAATCACCATACCCGGATAATTCTCTATAAAATACTGTTTCTGATTGGTCAGGCAGCAATAGCCATAGCTTTCCTTCTTCCAACTGATAATATAGTTCTGTTCCAGCTTCTGAAACTCTCTGTCTTCCACCTTTAAAACTGCATAATCCGATAAAATGACATCTGTGTCCTCGTGAAGAAGTATCTTTCCTTTGTGAATCATGTAAATATCATCACACAGACCCTCCAGATCAGTAGCAATGTGTGAAGTGATCAAAACTGCACGATCCTCTTTCTCTGTCAGATAACCGCGGATAATATCCAGAATTTCATTTCTGGCCTCCACGTCCATGCCGGCTGTAGGTTCATCCATAATAAGAAGCCTGGCATCATGGCTTAAAGCAACCAGCACACGAAGCTTTGCCTTCATACCGGTGGAAAACTTCTGAATCCGTTTATTTTCCGGCAGGTCATAATGTCTGCAGGTTTCCAGGAAGTTTTTCCTGTCGAAGCTGTCATACATTTTTTCAAGAATCTTTGCTATATCCTTGACTGTCAGATACGCACTGAATCCGGAATCAGAAAGTGCCACGCCAATTTTCTGTTTATCCTTTGGTGTTAATTCCTCTGCATTTTTATCAAAAACCTTGACGGTTCCTCCGTCCGGTCTGATCAGTCCTAAAATGGCCTTAATCGTGGTACTTTTTCCTGCACCATTTTTCCCCACCAGGCCGGTGATCCGACCATCTGGAATCTCCATTGTCACATCCAGAGAAAAATCTCCGTAACTCTTTGTAAGATTGCTTGCCGATACCATACTCACTCCTCCAATAAAATATCAATAATCTCCCTGATTTCTGCCGGGCTCATACCTACCGCTTTTGCTTTTTCAAGTGCCTTGGCAAAATCTTCTTCTACGGCTCTACGTCTCGCCTCCACGGCCAGTGCTCGATTGGTGGGAGCAACGTAAGTTCCTTTCCCGTGAACTGTGACAACAAACCCTTCCTCTTCCAGCCTGTCATAGGCCTTTTTCACTGTCAACGCACTGATTTTCAGTGTCCCTGAAAGAGCCCTCACAGAAGGCAGCAGCTCATTTTCTGCAAGTTCCCCGGTAATCACCTGATTCTTTACCTGATCCACCACTTGCTCATAAATCGGAACCATAGATGTATGATTCAAAATAATATGCATATCTTTAACCTCCGTTGTTGCAAACAGTATATAACAGTATTAAACTGTTGTCAACTGTTATATACTGTTTATGCTAAAGATTTAAATTTGCACACTTATCCATTTTTCTCATACTATAAAAGAAAAAGGAAAAATTACAATGTATAATCAAGATCATTGCAAGAAGCAAAAACATGTTCACGAATTAACAGGAAGTACAAAAATTTTCGATGAGAATGGTGATTGCCATAATCACAGATTCTGCACCATAACCGGAGAAGCCGAATACTGTCCAGACAAACACGATCACGTCCATGAAGTCAAATTCCACACTGATTTCTCTGATAAACATTTTCACGAGTTCTGCGGAAAGACTTCCGGAGCAATTGATGTCGGAAATGGAAAACACGTTCATTTCATTAAAGATTTCACTGAAGAGAAAGACAATCACAAACACGAATTTCAGGCTGCAACTTTAATTGACAGCCCGATAGATTTTAAATGTAAATAAGCATACCTGCTAGCTAACCTATTCCTATAATATGTGAGCCATCGGTGACAGACAAAATGCCACTTTCTCCGTCCCGCTGGCTCTTCACAGTTCCTCCGTGATATTTCTATATAATCGCTTAATCCGTGCCTTCTCAATCTGCAAAATCTCTTGTCCCAGTTCTGTTATGCAATATAATTTTCTTTTCTCTTCCTCACTTTGGAATACGATCAAACCGTCCTTTTCCATCTTGGAAAGTGTTCCATACATCGTGCCTGGACTAATTATAACTTCACCATTTGTCATCCTCTTCACCTGCTGCCCGATTCCATATCCATGATTCGGTTTCTGCAGGCAAAACAAGATGTAAAAACCTGTTTCTGTCATTGGAATATATATTCGTTTGATTTTATCTTCCATAGGTCATCTCCATATATTTCGCTTCGATATATCGAAACTCGATATATTTATGTTACATCGGAGTTCGATATATGTAAATACTTTTTTCAATTTATATACTCAAAGATACCATATTGCAAAAAGAAAAACCGGAACCACACGGATTCCGGCCTGTTTTACACAGTTTTCGCATACTCTTCAAATATATGGTCAATTTCTTTCCAGCTTAAACATCTTACAAATCTGTCATTTGGAAGTTCTGACTGTCTATTCCAAGGACGATCAAATACGGCTACTTTACACTGTTCAAAATGCAGGACATGCTCAAATGCAGCTGGTGAATCTTCGATTGCAAAATCAAACTTCATGCTATAGAGTTTCTCTAGGGTCAAATTGTATGTACAATCCTGCTTAAATAATTCCCGGCCATATTTATCCACGAAATAAATAGGAATCCTCTCCAATTGATGCTCATCCAGCCATGTTCTGGATGGTTCATAGGAATCAAAAGGTCTTCCTGTAATTACAGAAACCTCATGTCCTTCATCGACCCATTTATTAATCGTCTCTGATGCTCCTTCTGTTTCTTCATATTTTAGCAAATTTTCCGAAATATGCCCTGCCTTCATCAATTCATTATACTGTTCATCATTTAAATCAAATGATTTCTGAAGATTAAAAAACTGCACCTGCTGATAAGGGACCTCAATATTAAACAATTCTTTTGCAATTTTTGTAAAGTATTTGGCGGTTTCACAGATCACATCATCAAAATCTATATATATTTTCATTGTACTTCCTTTCCAATTTTTACGCTCTACGTCAATATACTGTCAAAACTCACAACATTGCAGCAACACTTCCAAGAAAAAGAACAACGAATGATATGAGTAGAAAAATCCCGATTCCTCCCAGGCTTTTTATGACATCAGATAGCTTTTCGTTTTCTCCAATTCCAAACATGGCTATAAGACTAATTTTACGGTTCTTTCTTTTTCCCATCAGATGTTTTTTTCCATTTGGCAGGATTTCGTAAATCAGAGGATGTTCATAGACTACGTTTCCCATCCCTTTTACCAGATAGATCAAAGCAAGCGTACCTCCTATCAGATACCAGGCACATCCATATTCCGGGTGGAAGTGAGAAAACATTTCTTCTCCCGGATCCATTTCTGCCCAACGGATTCCTGCTGCCACAATGGCCGGCAGAAAAATTGCAAAAAGGATCTTACTGATCATCGAGCACCACCTGGCGGCATTGTAAAATCGGATTCGAACCGGTATCCTGCTGCCGTCTTTGCCTGGTTCGTAAAAAACAGGGGTGCAGTCAAAGGGATTTTTCAGAATATCCTTTTTTTCTTCTATGACAAGTGTTTTCTTTTCTCTGCTTGCCTTTGCCGTCTCGGACCTGAGAATCTTTTTTCTTTTTCGAGAATTTTTCCCTTTCCGAGACTTTTTTTCTTCCTGGGATACTGCAATCCGCCCCGTCTGTCCATTTAAAACAGCGGTCATTCTTTCTGTCCGGATAAGATAAACGGGCAGGAGAACGGAAATCGCCAAAAGATTTTCATCTTTTAAGGACATCGAAATTCCTTTTGTCTGCATGGTTCTTTCCACCACAGGACGATAAGCTTCTGTCGCCTCTTCACAAACTCTTTTTCTGATTTCCTCATTAGTGCTGTCATTCAGTTTCACTTTCTGGCCTGCCAGGTAACCGTAATCAAAAGGCACAAGCCCAGTCCAGTCAAAGGGTTCCATTTCATTTAAGATCAGATTATCCAGCTGACTGGAGGTATTCACTGCGATCCGCTCCAGATATCCTCCGCAGTAGTATTTCCTCTCGCTGCTATTTCTGGTTACGGTACCAAAAACTGAGCCGCATACCAGTTGGTAGGGAAGATAATAAGCCTGAAAACTTCCCATATTGGAAACGATACTTCTGCCCTCAGGGGTATTTTGATGTGTATGTCCCCAGTTAAGCATCCGTTTTCTTGCTTCGTCATAGGTAATAAAAAAGGGAATAATTGCATCAGGAACCTGAGCGGCATCTGCAAAGTCTTCCCTGATCAGATTACTGCCGCAAAAATCACAGGTTACAGAAGCTTCCCCTTCTGGAATCATCATATGGGCTCCGCAGGATGGACAATGATACTCTTTCGCCTCCCAGGAACTAAGAGATTCTTCGGCTTTGCTTCTTTGCATTTCCTTCCATTCATAAATGTCCTTTTTTGCATCCTGTATTTCCGAAAGGGTGCCGCAATAGGAACACCGGTATGTCTGATTTACAATATCGAATCCCACGGGAGAACCACATTGTTTACAATAAATCTGTAAAGGATGTTGAATTTTTTTGTTTTCTGTTTCCATACAATTTTCTTCCTGCTAAGATTTTAAATATTCTTTTACTTTTTCTTTTTGAACACCGACCGCACTGCCATGCCAAGGCACAGGATTCCCAGTACCGCAGAAGCTGCCTTTCTTGCAGTGGTATCCTCAGATAATTCTATTTTTTTCTGGAAATCTTCTTCATCCATGTAACGCGTTTCCCTGGACATCTCATTCAGTTCGCAGTATTTCAGGGTATTCCCTTCCTGGATCCCGACTACCGTCACCATGTCATCTTCATCCGGGTTCCAGATATCCCATCTCAAACGGTAGGATTTTTCCCATCCGGGGCGGAAGAAATCATCGTTCTCATCAAGGTCATTGAAAACATCGATCGTGCTGTAATACAGCATCCCTTCATAATTGATCAGGTTCCCGGTCTTTTCCATCCTGGCGATATCTTCTTCAGAGAAATCTCTCTTCTTTACATTCCTGGAAATATACATCATCCGGCGTGTCAGACCTTCATCAAGTACAAAGTCACCGATCTGGATCTTTCCAAGCAAATAGCCATCTTCGATGCCGTCCGAAGACTGTCCTTCATAGACATAGTACCATTCTCCCTGCTTGTTGGTGTTCTTCCTCACGCGCTCTACATGACGGTGGACAATTGCAGACGGGAATGTTACTTCGACCAGGTTATCAACCGCATTCTCTAAAGCAACCGGATGGCCGGATATGGCGACCAGTTTTCCTTCATTTTCCGGCAGAACTTTTGCATCTTCTACATAGGTCGCATCCTTCCACCCTGGGTAAGGGCTTTCCTCAAGCGGATCGTAGTTGATCGAACCAATAAAAAGAATTCCCAGTAACCCCCACACAATTGTACTTTTTCGGATCTTCATGACTCCTCATTCCTTTCCTCTTATCTGCAGTATACTACAAAAAGGTGCCTGGCACCCGCTTTGCAGATTCCCTGGCACCTTTTGTCTCTATTTGACTGTTACAGATTTTGGAGTACTCCAATCCGAATATATATACACAGATTTTTTACCATCCTTGCTCTTTTTATAAGTTCTGATTTTGACATAATATTTTGTTCTGGATGTTAATCCACTGATCTTTTTTGAAGTGAGATTTCTGCCTGATACAGTTACCTTCTTTGCATTGTCAAATTGTGGAGAAGTACTGTATAAAATCTGATATCCGTCTGTCTGATCAGCCTGTTTGTTCCATTTCACCGTCATTTGTTTTCTTCCGGAAGAAATCTTAGTAATGTTCGTTCCTTTTGGTTTGATATCATATGTCTTTGTAACTGTTCCGGAATAACAATCCATAAATGTGATTTTTACTATGTACCTTCCAACTTTTGCACTGGACTTTGGATAAGTCAGGCGATACTCTCCATGATCTTCTCCGTACTCCTCATAACTGCCTAGGATTCCGTTTCGGGTAAAAATTTGTATAGCTGGTCTCTGGTTCTTTCGATTATATGTCTGTGAGGTAAAGGATAACTGAATGTTCTCCACTTTGGGAATCACGTTTGTTTCTGCAATTGCTCCACATCCCACACATGGATAAGCAATCAGACCGTCATGTTCCAATGTTGCTTTCTTCTGCACGATCCAATCGTGTTCCGGCTCTGTATAGTGATCATAAGGCGGCTCGATCAGGTCTTCCCATTTTAAAGGCTGCCTTGCATCAGAATCTGCAAAAATCTCATGGCATTTGGTACATTCGTAATAATCCTCTTTTATCCCTTCATCTATACAAGTTGGTTCATAGGAATAATAAAATCGTAAATCATGTTGACACTCTGCCTGCGCAGTAAATGGCATGGAAAAGAATGTCAATAGAACTACCATTACTGAAAACAGATGCGAAAAGATTTTTTTCATTTTTATAACGCTCCTTCCTCTTATAAAAATCTACGTTTTCTGTTTTACACAGGATTTTACATGCTATCCAGAGCTGCAGCAAGATATTCTCCAGAGACAGACGAATAAAAAAATCCGTCAATCACCCCATTTTTTTTCGCTTCCTTGATTTCCTCTGCCAGCTCGTGGTCTGCATTTTCGTCACAGAGCAATGCGATTTTACACTTTGGAAGATCTGACCGTATTTTCTTTATGGTACTCATACGCTCCGGCAGTGTATAATTTGGCACACGTGTTACTTCCATAAGTAAAATATCTGCATTGAAAGAAAAGCAGGTAGCATAAGGTTCATCCGGGCCTGTCTTCAGCACTCTTTGAGCCATAATCTCACCACGTTCATTTAAATATTTAACCAATGCCCCAGACAGTAATCCATTCTGGGTACTAATGACTCCAATGCGCAAGAATCTCACCTCCCCTGAAAAAAGTTTTCCTTTTTATATCGTACCTGTTTTTCAGGACAAAGCCTATACTAAAATTAGTATTTCAGTCTTTTTTTGAGAAAATGCGTAACCATAATAGAACAATAAATTAATGCCAGTCCCCAAGCCAGGGGATTTGCATAACAGATTCCGATAAATCCGAACCACGCAGTTGCCATCATACCACCGACACTTCTTCCGATTAATTCACCCACACCGCTAAGTACTGCATGTGTGCTGTATCCCATCCCCTGTAAGGTATTTCGCATAATCATAAGGGCACCATGAATGAAAAATAAAGCACTCATATGTGTAAGATACTGAACAGACAGCGCTGTTTCAGCTACAGCTTCTGTTCCAAGTACCAGCGTAGAAAAAGCTCTCTTTCCAAAGAAAATAATAACCCACACTACGATACAATACGTCCACTGGATTACCAGACCTGAACCAATACCACGCTTGATCCGGTCATAGCGTTTTGCTCCGTCATTCTGTCCGACATAGGTTGCCATACCCATACCAACACTTTCCATCGGCAACGTAAACATCTGACGTATTTTTTCTCCTGCTGTCTGTCCCGCAACAGCAACACTGCCTAAAGAATTAATAGCACTTTGCATGATAACTGCACCGATTGCAGAGATAGAATACTCAAATCCCATGGGAAATCCTACGATGCACAACCGTTTCATATGTCTTCCTGATATTTTTCTTAATCCGTCACTTTCTTTTAAGAAATCTGTTTTAAATATCAGCCAGAACAAATTCAGTAACCCACTTACGAACTGGCTTACCACCGTTGCCAGTGCAGCTCCTGCTACTCCCATAGGAATTGGGACAATTAATAAATAATCCAGTGCAATATTTAAAAGGCTTGAAAATACCAGAAAATAAAATGGATGTTTCGAATCACCTACTGCACGCAACGCGCTGGAACTAAAATTATATAAAATCGCTGCCGGGATTCCCAGGAAGATAATTCTTACATAAGTGACAGCCTGTTCAAAAATATCTTCCGGAGTATGTACCACAAGAAGCAATGGCTTTACCGCTAAGGTCGTAACAATTGTCATTATGACCGCAAGCAAAATACAAATCCAGGCTGCATTCCAGTAAAAACGTTTGAATTCTTTTTCATCCTTTGCGCCAACACTTTGTGCTAAAGGAATCCCAAAACCAACACAGGCTCCCTGTATAAATCCCAGTGTTAAAAAGTTAAGGGAATAGGCTGCCCCTACTGCTGCTAATGCATTCGTACTGATCAGCCTTCCCACCATTATGGTATCTACAAAACTATATAGCTGTTGAAACAGGGTTCCAAGAACTAATGGCAACGAAAACAACAGTATTTGTGTAATCGGCCTTCCTTGTGTTAAGTCCATGGTACCTTTATTTTTTATCATCTTTTTCTCCTTAGTTTACATACTAGATACAGAAAGCTGCATTGCCACTCTAGCGATATTCCCCTATAAAAAACAATGCCATGGTTCCAGGACCGGAATGGGCTCCGATGGTAGCTCCCACATAATTGATCAGGATCTCTGTTCCCGGATATCGTTTCAGTACCTCCTGTTTTAAAGCCTCTGCTTCGTCAGCACAGTCTCCGTGGCTGATCATCATAATAGGATTTTTATCTTTATAGGAACCAATGCGCTCATCCATCATATCCGCCAGCTTAATAATGGAATGTTTACGTCCTCTGATCTTGGACAGGCTGATCAGATGGCCTTCATTGTCCACATGAAGCATTGGCTTGATGTTGATCATAGTACCAAGAATAGCGGTGGCCTTAGATACACGGCCGCCACGATACAGATGGAACAGATCGTTTACAGTAAACACATGGCACACATGAAGCTTATTCTCCTCCAGCCAGGAGGCCACTTCCTCCATGGTCTTTCCTTCTTTCTTCATTTTTGCAGCATACCATACCAGCATACCTTCACCAAGAGATGCACTTAATGTGTCTATCGTCACAATCTTTCTCTCCGGATATTTTTCCCGCAACTCCTCAGCTGCCAGACGGGAAGAGTTATAACTTCCACTCAAGCCCGAGGAAAAAGCGATATGTAGGATATCCATCCCCTGCTTCAGATACGGTTCCCACAGACCAGCTACATCCTCAGAATTATACTGGGACGTAGTCGGCATAGAGCCATTCCTCATACGGTCATAAAATTCTGCCACCGGGAGCTCATTTTCAAGAGTGTACTGTTTATCTTCCAGGGTATAAGGCAGAAACAGAAAATCAATATCGTTTTCTTTATAAAAGCTGTACGGCAGATCTGCCGTATTGTCAGTCGTTATCTTATACATGGCGTTCATAAATCCTCCATTATCATATTTTTTATGTTATCCAAAGGAACATACCCTTATCTCCCTATTATATACTGTAAAACTTACATTGTATATCCAAAACTTTCTTG
>JBJEMC010000087.1:0-2673 GCA_051879475.1 Muricoprocola sp.
ACTTCATCCACTCTGTTGCGGATGTTATTTACCCTGCGGAGCCATTCCATCTGGTCTTTTCCCTTTAATTCCTCTGTGACACCCTCTGCTTCCATCATCTGATCCATCATGTTATCCCTGCGTTCCACACAGATTTCATTCAAATCAGCAAGATACGACCAGAGCTTCCCGGTCAGCATCAGCTGGGAATACAAAGCCTGCTTGTAGTCTTTCAGATAATTCCTGCGGAGGCTTCCATAGAAACCAATATCTCTGGTTTCTTCCTCCACACAGATCAACGGGATGTAATAATCTCCAACAAGTATATAATCCAGTCCATTTTTATCATCATGTATGATTGGCTCCAATTTTTTCATGCGTCACACCTTCCTTTTATCTTGCCTTCCCCCTGCCTCTGTGCTAACATAATTTTGAGGCAGTGGCAGAAATGCCCCGGCTTTGGTTCTAAGGCTTCGGTTCTATTTGTCAGGTAGGCTCCGGAGCCTTGTTCTTTTGCTTGTCTCTCCATTTTTTTGCTCTTTCTGCCTCTTTTCTTCTTTCTTCGAGGACTTTTTCATATTCTTTCAGGGCTTCCGGGTCACCGGCTTTCGCTGCTTCCTCAATCGCTCTGGCTTTCTCCTTTCTTTTCCGGTAGGATTTTTTATTGCTTTCCCTGTCACGTTCTCTTCGTGCTTTTTCTTTAGCAAGAATCTCCTCATACTGTTTTTGTGCCTCTTCATCCCCGGCTTCTGCAGCAGCCTTGATTATGGCTCTTTCCTCTTTCCGCTTCTGGGAAAACCTTCTGGCATTCGCCCTCTTTCTCTCCCGTTTTTCTTCCTCTTTATTTTTTTGTTGCTCTATCTGCCTTTTTCTATCCTGTTCCAGTTCTTCCTTGGAGATTGGAACCGGAAACTGACCGATAAAATTGAAATAAATATCAATCCGCTGTGTGCGTTCTGTTCCCCGTCCGCCTTCCGCTTCATGGACTGCGATTCTGTCTATGAACTCATAAAGCATTTGTGGTGTGATTTCATCAAAATCCTGATATTTCTTTACCAAACGGACAAAACAGGCTCCATTTTCTTCTGGTTCTTCCTTCTGTCGGAGTTCCTGTTCCATTTCTTCCACTTTTGCTTCCAGTTCCTGCTGTTCGGCATCGTATTCCTTCATCATCCTCTCAAAATGCCTGTCCGGGATTTTCCCTGATACATTTCCTTCATAAAGGTTCTTTATCAGGGTATCCAGTTCCTGAATCCTGCTTTTCGCTGCCTTGATTTCCTTTTGGGACTCTTTTAAATATCTCACACTGTAGGTATCACTAAGCTGTCCGATCTGCTCCATAAATTCTTTCTGATTCGTCAGGACATATTTAGCAACCCTCCGGATGGCATCATCCACCAGCTGATCCAGTGAAGATGCTTTGATGAAATGGAACGTACACTCTTTGTATTTGTTTCCATAGGCAGAACAGGCAAAATTACTGTCGGAATCATAGACTTTCCCACTCTTTCTGTGCTGTGCCTCGGGACTTCGGTAACTCATCCTGCTGCCACAGTCAGCACAATATACAAGTCCGGAAAGCCGATGCTTATACGTTCCGTTGGCAACACGTTTGATTACCCTCTTTCTCAGCTTCTGTGCCTGATTCCATGTTTCTTCATCAATAATCGCATCATGGGTATTCTCAAAAATAATGAGTTCTTCCGGTCTGGCTTTTCTTCTTTTTTTGGTTTTGAAATTGTCACAGATTGTTTTCCCAAGAACCGTATGCCCCATATATTCCTGTTTGTCCAGAATACCGCTGACAGCAGTAGCATTCCATACATAAGGGTCATGGTAGCTGTGGTTCCTGCTGACTTCGCCATCCTCTGCCCGTTCCAGATATGCAGACGGTATTAGAATATGCTCCTGTGTCATAACATCTGCGATCTGTGCCGGTCCGTTTCCTTCGATTGCAAGCTGGTAAATCCTGCGGACATTTCTGGCAGCCTCCTCGTCTATAATCAGATGGTTTTTATCCTCCGGATCATGTTTGTATCCGTAGGGAATTGCACCACTGCACCGCTTCCCGGACTTCATCCTTGACTGGAAGATCGCCTTGATCTTTTTGCTGGTATCTTTGGCATACCATTCATTCATGATATTCAGAAATGGTGTAAAGTCATTATCTGTAGGCACATCACTGTCAATACCATTGTTGATGGCGATAAACCGGATTCCCTTTTCTGGAAACAGGATTTCCGTATAGTAACCAACTTTCAAATAATTTCTACCCAGTCGGCTCATATCCTTTACACAAATGGTATCAATCAGCCCTGCTTCCACATCTGCAATCATTTTCTGGAAACCCGGACGGTTAAAAGTGACACCACTATAGCCATCATCCGTATAATGCCGGATATTTTTCAGACCTTTTGCTTCTGCATATTCCTCCAGATACTGCTTCTGGTTCGTAATACTGTTGGATTCCCCCTGCAGTTCATCATCCTTGGATAGACGTTCATAGAGGGCTGTAAGTTTGTTTTTCTGCCGGCTCATTTATTCACCTCCTTTCCTCGAAAGCCTTGAAAATACAGGCAAATAAGCGTTTTTTCGTTATGAAGAAACGTTTATTTCTCTGTACTTTATATATTAAACCCTTCGGATCTGTGACCACATACGATACGTTATCCGGCATCTGCATGAGGTTGGGCT
>JBJEMC010000088.1:0-2672 GCA_051879475.1 Muricoprocola sp.
GAGGCATCCAGGGCACGGTATGAAGCAGACCTGAAGCGGTTTAAGGCTGCGGAAGTGGCAAAGACGGAAGCGGAAAACCTGGAGATCGTGCGTATCATCCGTGGTATGGATATGACAATACCGGAACTTCATGAATTCCGGGAAAGAATGAAAACGGAACTGCCCACGCTGGCAGGATTTCAGAAGGAGGAAACAGGAACTGATGATGAATTTAGAGAAAATGAAAGAACAGAGGGCTTCGGGGAAGCACAGGAAATGGGGCAGTAACATGAAAAAAGGAGTGTTTGCACTTACCACTTTTTTATGCATGGCAACCCCGTTTTTATCTGCCCAGAGCATTTATGCGGCAGAGAGCGGTAATCCGGCAATCGCCATTGAAAAGCCAGATGGATGGAAACAGGGAGAGACTTCTGTTTCCATTGCCGTAGATGCCAGCCAGATGGGGGAAGGCTTTCAGGTAGCAAAGATTGAAGCCAAGGCAGGAAAAGATGGAAGCTGGCAGGACGTAACACAGTCAAAAAGCATTACCATCAATGGCAACCAGACGGTTTATGTACGGGTGACGGATACAGAAGGGACGGTGTATGAACAGAACCGTTCCATTCGTTGTTATGACACGGAAAAGCCGACTTTGTCTGCTTCCCTGACTGATGGGGTGCTGACAATTCAGGGGAATGATTCTGTATCCGGGATTTCAGCGATAACCGTCAACGGAACCACTTATACCGATTTGACGGATGGGAAACTGAAGATTCAGCTGACCCAGAAAGATTTTACGACAAAGAAGATCGAGATCACAGTGACCGATGGTGCCGGAAATACTTCTGATAAGTACACGCTCCAGAACCCCTATTATGAATGGGCAGTACGGCAGGCACAACAGCAGAATGTAGCGAGCAGTGATATGACAACCACTGGTACTACTTCCTCAACAGAAGAAGCAGCCACATCCCCGCTTCCGCAGGATGCCCAGGCTTCCGAGCCGACAGAAGCGACCGGTACAGTAACAGACCGGACGGTGACCGGGATTGAAGAAGAGCTGGCAGCTTCCGGGGAAGATGCCCAGAGCATTACCCAGACAGCAACGGAGGGGACGAAAGAGTTTTATACGATCACTACTAAAAGCGGGAAGATCTTTTATCTGGTCATTGATAATTCCAAAGCACAGGACAACGTGTATTTCCTGACGGAAGTCAGTGAAAAAGACCTGATGAACTTTACCCTTTCTGATACGGTGACTCTTCCGGAAGTGGATACGGTATATGCGGAACCGGAGACCGAGGAGCCAGAGCCGACAGAAGAGCCGGAAGCAGAAGAACCGGAGACAGAGGAAGTGCAGATGCCGGAGGATAAATCTCCGGTAGGTTCCTATCTTCTGATCGGTTTGATAGCGGTAGGTGCTTTAGGTGCCGGTTATTATTTTAAGGTTTATAAACCGAAGCATGAATACGATGATGAGGATGAATATGAGGAAGATGAGACAGAGGATAGTGAAGAACCGACAGAACCGGATGATGCGGAAGAAGAAATGCTTCCGGATGAAAATTATTCCGAGGATGTCTTAGAAGATGATGAGGAATGATAATGGGGTGGTTGGATGCAGATGAAAAAGTATCCGGTAATTTATGCGGATCCGCCGTGGCAGTACCGGGTGTATTCCAAAAAAGGACTGGGGCGGAGTGCAGAAAGCCATTATCCCACGATGGGGATTGAGGAGATCCGTGCTTTGCCGGTGGCAGAACTGGCAGCAAAAGACTGTGCGTTATTCCTTTGGGTAACAGTTCCGTGCCTGCTGGAAGGGCTTTCCGTCCTGCAGGCATGGGGATTTCAGTATAAAACGGTTGCCTTTGTATGGATCAAACAGAATAAGAAAGCAGACAGCCTGTTCTGGGGGATGGGATACTGGACAAGGAGCAATGCCGAGTTTTGTATCCTGGCAACCAAAGGTTCACCGAAACGGCAGTCTGCCAGTGTCCATCAAGTAATCTTATCCCATATCGAGGAACACAGTAAAAAGCCGCAGGAAGCAAGGGAGCGGATCGTGCAGCTGATGGGAGATGTCCCCAGAATTGAGCTGTTTGCCAGACAGAAGACTCCCGGATGGGATGTATGGGGAAATGAAGTGGAATCAGATATTGAAATGGAAAGCAGAAAGGATGAGTGAGAATGAATTTAGTGATTGCAGAAAAGCCATCGGTAGCGATGGCACTGGCTAAGGTGATCGGAGCCAGGGAACGAAAAGACGGATATGTGGAAGGGAATGGCTATCTCGTATCGTGGTGTGTCGGGCATCTGGTGGCACTTTGTGACGCATCAGAATATGACGAACGCTACAAGAAGTGGAGATATGAAGACCTTCCCATTGTACCGGAAGAATGGAAAAGGAAAGTGCTGGATGGCACGAAGAAACAGTTTCAGATCTTAAAGAAACTGATGAACAGCAAAGAAGTGGAGGCGATCATCTGTGCGACTGATGCCGGAAGGGAAGGAGAGCTGATCTTCCGTTTGGTCTATGAGCAGGCGGGATGCAAAAAGCCGATAAAACGTCTCTGGATCTCCTCCATGGAAGAAAGCGCAATTAAAGAAGGGTTTGCATCGTTACAGGACGGTTCGTGTTATGAAGACCTTTATCAGTCAGCTTTATGCAGGGCAAAAGCAGACTGGCTGGTAGG
>JBJEMC010000089.1:0-2667 GCA_051879475.1 Muricoprocola sp.
TTTGCAATAAGCAGAAAACATATCCCGGCCTTTGATGATATTATCCTCTTTTAATTCCTGCTTAAACCACTGATTGATCTTATTTTTTGCCTGGGTACTTCTGACAATCTTCAGCCAGTCACGGCTTGGCCCTTTGGAGTTCTGAGATGTGATAATTTCCAGACGGTCACCATTTTGAATCTTGTAATCAATATTTACCAGTTTTCCATTTACCCTGGCACCAACCATTTTATTTCCTACTGCACTGTGTACGCTATAGGCAAAATCAATGGGTGTGGAACCTGCCGGAAGAGTCTTTACATCTCCTGCAGGAGTAAAACAATATACATTTTCAGCAAAAAGATCCAGATCACTCTTTAAAAGATGCATAAACTCTTTGTTATCTGACATATCACGCTGCCATTCCAGGATCTGGCGCAGCCAGGTCATCTTAGCCTCTTCCTGATTGCCCTCTACCTTCTTGCCATCGGACTGTTCTTTATACTTCCAATGGGCCGCAATACCATATTCTGCCGTCCTGTGCATCTCGAAAGTTCTGATCTGAATCTCAAATGGCGTTCCATTTGGTCCCATCAGAGTTGTATGCAGTGACTGATACATATTTGGCTTTGGCATGGCAATATAATCTTTAAAACGCCCCGGAACCGGTGTGTACATTTCATGGATCACACCCAATGCCGCATAACAGTCTTTTACCGTATCTACAATAATACGCACGGCAAAGAGATCATAAATCTGATCCAGGGTCTTATCCTGGTTCACCATTTTCTTGTAAATACTGAAAAAATGTTTGATACGCCCATCTACCTGAGCCTTGATTCCGGCCTCGTCGATATGCTTTTTGACATCATCCACGATTCCCTGAACGAAACGTTCTCTTTCCACTTTTTTCAGAGCGATCTTATCTACCAGATCATAATATACATCTGGCTTCAGATATTTCAAAGACAGGTCATCCAGCTCCACCTTGATCTTGGAAATACCAAGACGCTGGGCAATCGGCGCATAGATATCCATAGTCTCTCTTGCTTTTTCTTTCTGTTTCTCCGGCTTCATATACTTCAATGTACGCATATTATGAAGTCGGTCCGCCAGTTTGATGATAATGACCCGGATGTCCTTAGCCATCGCCAGGAACATTTTTCGCAGGTTCTCAGCCTGTACTTCCACTTTGTCAGCAGAATAGCTCAACTGCCCCAGCTTTGTAACACCGTCAACCAGAAGTGCTACTTCCTCTCCAAACTCTTCCTTGATTTCCTCCTCTGTCATGATAGTATCTTCTACCACATCATGCAGAAGTCCTGCAACAATCGTCTCCTTGTCCATTTCCAGATCTGCCAGAATAATGCCAACACATAAGGGATGGATAATGTACGGTTCACCAGATTTCCGTTTCTGACCCTTATGCGCATTATCTGCAATCCTGAACGCTTTTTCCACCATAGAAATATCCGCAGACGGATGATATTTCCTAATACTGTCCTTCAATTCCTGATAAAGTACAGCCGGATCGGTAAAGTCCTCCATGGTCTTCACCCTGGCCTCAACCCTTTTGATAGCCTCCAGCTTGCTATTGTCTTCTTGTTGGTCTTCTAAATTATCAGGTCTTACAATCTCTGCTACTTCCACTTTTTCCATAATTGTATTCTCGCTCACTTCATTAATGTGTTACTGTTCACGTGCGTTCCAGTAACGATGAAAAAACCATGCAAAATCACCTTCGGTAATGGCTTTTTCATTGCAGATCTCGGGTTTTGCCATGCAAAACACCTCGCGGAACAGTGGCATCTGAACGGTAACATTAATGTCAATAAATTGTCCCAACGAAATCATTATTTGCCTTCATAGCAAACAACAGAATCTATATGATATTCTTTCAGCCTTTCGCGGCCTTTTAATCCAGCCAGTTCAATCAGGAACAAATCCTTTGCAACCACTCCGCCAAGTTCTTCCACCAGCTTGTTGCATGCTTCGATGGTTCCTCCTGTTGCCAGAAGATCATCAATTACAACTACACGCTGTCCTGGTTTAATGGCATCCTTATGGATCTCCACAGCTGCAGTGCCATATTCCAGGGCATATTCTCTGGAAATCGTCTCGCAGGGCAGTTTTCCCTTCTTACGAATCAACACAAAGGGTTTATGTAAATTATATGCAATCGGCGCACCAAAAATAAATCCTCTGGACTCAGTTCCAACAATCACATCTACTTCTTCTGGATTGATAAATGCCTGCAGCTCGTCAATGGCAGCCTGCAATCCGTCTGCATCCTGGATTACACTTGTAATATCACGAAAAATAATTCCCGGTTCAGGAAAATCCGGTATACTTCTTACATAATCTGCTACATTCTTCTTCATTTGTCTCCTCCACTCAAAAAATAGTATGCCAAGTTAAAATTTACGTTATCTTATAGTATAGCATTACTTCCTGTAAATATCAAATATTTAATTAGGGTTTCCATGGAAATAAAAAAGTTCAGAGACAACCTCCAAAATGTCTCTGAACAATAATTAAATCAAAAAAGCGCACGTCGACTCTTTGCGCGCCCATGCGGGCACGTATGTGCATCTTCTTCTCCGCATGGGGTGCATCTCGCATTTTTTAAGACACAAAAAATGCAGGAGATGGGACTTGAACCCACACGACCTGAACGGCCACAGGCAC
>JBJEMC010000090.1:0-2656 GCA_051879475.1 Muricoprocola sp.
ATACTCATTGGTGTTCATCTACAATTAAAAGAATTGCAGAAAACAGGCATTATCTTGGGAATACCTATACGCATAAAACCAGAACTTCTCTTCTCACAAGTGAAAAAAACACGATTCTGGATAAAAGCGAGTGGAATGAGCATGAGAATACCCATGAAGCTCTTGTGAGTGAGGAATTATTTGAGAAAGTGCAAGCTATTATCAAGATAAAGCAGAAAAATGCAATTCCCAAAAAAGATCTGAGTAAGATGGAAACGCATGGCAAGCGTGAAAATAAATATGCAGGTATTATTTTTTGCGGAGAATGCGGGGCAAAAATGTCCAGAAGGTATTCCAGAAAAGAACGTAATGGCATACTCTATTATAATTACTATTATATATGTGGTAATTATGCAACGGTATCAAAGGATAGCTATAGTTGTAATCGTTGGAAAGAAGATGTTATTGATGAACTGGTATATCATGCGATATTAAAGCAATTAAAATCAATCTGTGAGATCAATAAACAGCTTAATTGCTTTAATGATGAGTATTTTGATACGTACAGGCGGTATCTGAATAAAGAAAACAGTAAAATAGTGCAGCTTAACAAACAGAATGAAGCAAAACGTCTTGAACTTTATGAACAGTACGTTTCGGGAAATATAGATTCGGATGCATATCATCGTATGATTGAAAGAATATCCGTGGTCGAAAAAGAACTGGTTGTAAGGAAAAAAGAGATTGAAAAAAGTAGAAAAACTACAGAAAAACTGTGCAGGCAGAACTATTTATGGCTTTCGGATTTCATAAAAGGTAAAAAAATGGACTGCCTTACAAAAGATGTGGTCGCTTCTTATATAAAGAAAATTACTTTGTATGAGGATAAACGCATCGAAATTGAATTTAAATTTCAGGATGAACTGCAAAAATTAGCAGAAGATCTGGAGGAGGGGATGATCAAATGTCAGATGATAAGTGCATAGTAAAATATTTGAGATTGTCCCTGGAAGATGATGATATTCTTGACGAATCCAACAGTATTACCAATCAGCGAATCGTGATCGGGCAATACATAGCCAGCAAAAATGAGTTTAAGAATGCGGAAGTGTTGGAATTCAAAGATGATGGCTATAGTGGAACAAATTTTGAGCGTCCGGGATTTAAAAAGATGATGGAGCTTGTCAGAGATGGTAAAGTATGTGCTATAATAGTGAAAGATCTCTCACGATTCGGTAGGAATCATATAGAGGTTGATACTTATTTGGAACAGATTTTCCCGTTTCTCAATGTCAGATTCATAGCGATTAATGATAATGTTGACAGCTTGAATTATGATTCCGGTATGCCTGGAATTGATGTTGGTTTTAGGAATATTATCAACGAGCATCACAGTATTGATACTTCTGAAAAGGTTAAGAAGACTTTATTACAGAGACAGAAAGCTGGAAAGTACATGGGTGCAAGAGCACCATACGGGTACTTAAAGCCGGATGAAGATGTGACAAGTCTTGTGATCAATCCGGAAACAGCACCTGTGGTGAAGATGATATTTCAAAAATATCTGGATGGAATGAATATAACACAGCTTGCCCGTTATTTGAATGAACAGGGCATCATGTGTCCGGGGCAATATAAAAAAGAGGTATTGAAAACTGGCGTAAAGAATACTACAGAGAAATATATCTGGTATCCGACGACAGTGCGATTGATATTGACTACAGAAACGTATGTAGGAACTACAATCGGTGGAAAATGGAAGGTTGCATCAGTGGGAAGCAGCAAGCATGTGAAGACAAAAGAGGAAGATTGGATTGTGGTTGAAGGCACCCATGAACCAATTATTTCTAAAGAAATGTTTGATGCAGTGCAGGAAAAACTGGAATTAAACTCCAGAAAAAAGAAAAAAATCCACAATACTAATTATCCATTGAAGGGTCTGGTGAAGTGTGGAGGATGTGGTCAGAATTTGCATCATGTAACCCGATGTAATGCTCATTTCAAGTGTCCACGAAAATTCAATACATCAAATCCGGATTGTGCTACTGACAATTTGTATGATGATGAGCTTAATGGGATGGTTTTCAGAGCAATAAAGATGTTTGCAAAGGTAAGTGACAATGCGGATCCGGTGCTTGAATTACAAAAGACAGAGTTGAAATCAAAGGTGAATGAGGCTGCGAAGAAAATCCGTAATGCAAAAGACAGCATTAGTAGATACAAACATCAAAAAACAGAATTATATATGCGTTATGCAATGGATGAGATCACTGAAGAAGAATTCTCCAGAAAGAATGAACGGTTGGACAAACAGATCGAAAGAGAAACAACTGCAATGGCTCAAACAGAGCAGGAACAGAAGGATGCAGCTGAAAAGCTCTTGGAACTTCCGGCAGATGGAAGGCAATGTCTGACTGATCTGATTGAGGGTAGTGAGAAATTAACCAGGGAGATCGCAGTAGCCTTTGTTCGCAGTATCAAGGTATATAAGGATAAAAGAATTGAGATTGAGTGGAACTTCGATGATGAACTTGTTAAGTATGTTGAGAAAACTCAGCAGTTGTGTGGTTAAAAAAGGAATCGCATAAATCTCAAAAAATTTGTGTCATTAGCTTGACACAAGGGGGACGTCATGCGGACAATACCGTAGACCTGCAGGAATTTATGATCATGCCAA
>JBJEMC010000091.1:0-2575 GCA_051879475.1 Muricoprocola sp.
TATTTCCAATCACACGAGGATCAAAGTCCAGTTTGAACATCTTTCCATCCCCAAGTTTATTATCTTTCATCAGTTCTGCTTTTCGTTCTTCCGCATCCATATACATACTTCGGAATTTATACAATTTGAATCTTTTTCCATTCTTCCCTACACGTTCCTGTGAAAAGAAGATTGGACCCGGCGAACTGATGTAGATGATTGGTCCAATAAATACAGCTATCAGACCAGTCGCAATACATCCAGCCATGCCAAAAAAGATATCAGATGTACGCTTGATAAAAGCCTGTTTCATAGTCATTGTATTGATACTGGTAGTCAGTACGGTATATCCCCCAATTTCTTCCACAATCTGTTTACCACCAATACATGCCCCAATTTTTTCCAGATTTAAATGCAGTGTAATTCCCATCTCCATACATTGCTCGATTAATTCCAGCAGATATGGATACATCTTGTCAAGGTTAATAAGTACTTCATCTACCCATTCCTGACATAGAAATTGTGCAGCATTCTCAATATTTGCTACTACCGGTATACCATCTATAGATTTTCCCGACATGTCCTTATCCCAAATGATAATTCCACTGATCCGAAACATCTCATAATTTTTTTCTATGATGTTCTGTATGATTTCTTCTGCATTCTTGCTGGTTGCAATTACAATCAGAGAACGGTCTCCGCCACCTGCTTTCATACGGTTCTTCAAGTACTGTTTCCATATAATGCGTACCACATAGGTCAATATTACATAGATTCCTCCCATTAGAAACAGTATGATTCTTGAAAAATCATTTCCTGCCTTAATGGTAATCAAATACAAACTCGATACAAGAACCAACATCACTGCCTGTTTTATAGCGGAAACAAATTCCAGATAGTAGCCTCTTTTTAATACATTCTTATAAATTTCAAAAAAGAAAATAAGTATAATATCTGCTAATTCTACAAAAATTGCCATACTGCAATACAGAGGAACCACATAAGGATTCCAACTTCCTTGGCGTAATCCATAAGAAAGGAAAAATGCAATCTGAATACACAGTAAGTCCCATATAATGAAATCTATATGTTTTATCCAACCCTCAGAACTCTTCTGGTACATTTCTTCTTACCTTCTAATACAATTTCTCTTCTGTCTCATCACTCTCATAACGTTGCAGCTGATATTCTGTCTCCATCTGCGCCGCCTTCTGTACCATCTCATTGTAGCTTTCATGGCGTTCCTGTTGCCGCATCCATAAGCCCACGATACAGGCACACAAAGCCAGTAATACTATGATATATATAACCGTTGCAACTACATTTCCCGCTTTTTTCTTCATGGCTATTTTATCCTTTCTCCCGTACTATTTACGACCTGTCTTCTCCCTATTTCGTGGAATTGGAACATTTGACACCGGACCATTCATTGTGTTTCCCATCGGAACGGACGAATAGACCTGCTGATTCCTGTTTTTTTGCTGTTTTTTCGTCTGTTTTTGTCTTTTTTCTCCATAACCGTAACCATAGCCATAACCGTAACCATAGCCATGCTTTTTACTTTTTACTTTATTCAATACCGTTCCAAGTATGCGAACATCTGCAAATTCCAACTGGCGTTTTGCTTTGATTGCCTGATTTCTCTCTGTAATTCCACTTTCTACCACCAGAACTGTTCCATCGCATTTTTTCGTTACGATTACACCATCAATGACCAGATTAACCGGTGATGTATCTACGATTACGTATTCATAAGCCCCCCTCGCCTGTATCAGCAACTGATCAAATAAAGGGTTTGATAACAATTCACTTGGATTTGGTGCTACCGCTCCGGTAAAAATCATATCCATATAAAGCATATCTGTATGATAAATAATATCGTTCCAATAAAATCTGCCGCAAAGATACTCACTCAATCCTACTATTTTCTGCCGAATGTTGTATCTTGACTGTGTCATGGAATTACGAATATCGCAATCCAGATACAAAGTTTTCTTATTTAATGCTGCCAGACTTCTTGCAAGACGGAATGCAACATTTGATTTTCCTTCATGTGCCAATGCACTGGTGACTGCAATGACTTTCATCCCATAGCCACTGAGCTGAATGTTCCCACGCAAGACATTGATTGCTTCTCGCGGTCCAAAAGGGAGTTCTGTCACCTGAGGTATCACTCTTCTCACAGGCTGCTGCATCTGCACATTCTGTCCCACTGTTCCAGCTGCCATTCTTGTCTGTCCCTGCAGCCCATTATTTGAATTCATATTCCACTGTTGCTCCATATTTTCTCCTTTTTCGCTTTCCTGTCTCTTGTTTTATTTCTACTCTGTAAAATATCATTTTTCTTTATAGTATGGAACCGCCGCCAGCACCGGAAGTCCAAGATATTTATCGATATCTTCTTCTGTATACATGGTAGTATTCATCAGCATACGAATCACCAATACTGCACAAACAAGAACTGCCCCTATCATTCCACCGATTGCCATATATTTTGTTAAACTTGGAGTCACATCTATGACAGATTCTGCCTTTGCATAGTCAAAAACTGTCGGCTTGCTGTTTCCCACGATCTGATAAATCTGATCAACGCTGA
>JBJEMC010000092.1:0-50607 GCA_051879475.1 Muricoprocola sp.
ATTGATTTTTGAAGGAGGGATTGTTATAATTATTTCTATAAAAAATGCAAATGAGAGATTGAAAAGGGTGAAATGTAACAATGGATAGGATATTGATGTTTGATCATAATATTAAAGATATAGGGTTGTATACACGACCATCAACTCAAGGAGACGAGTTGGATTTGGTTGAAGATTTTATTGAATATTATACTCATAATTTTTTAAAAACCAATAAAATAAACAATTTGGCTATATTTATAGAACCTAAAGTTGCATCTGGATTTCCTGACATTGTATTTGCATCATATTCACCCCAAATATTGGAGAATTGGTCAGATCAAAGAGAAAATCTGGGGACTAATGATTTAAAAGTGTTATCTCAGTTATTGATGACTAAGGGAAGTACAGGAAATGAGTTGATAGCAGGACTTAAAATGCCAGAAAAAGATACAATTCAGGCTATAGAAAAATTATTAGATGCTCATATGATCATGCGCGATCAAGGTTTATGGAAACCCGTGGATATCAAAAAGATATATAATATAAAGAAATTGATTTCTGTAGAAGCTAAAATGACGGATATAAAGAAAGTTGCTGAACAATCTCTTATCAATACATGGTTTGCATCTCAATCATATGCGTTGACGAGTACTTCGAATCCACAAAGTAGCACGATTAAGAAGTTTGAAAGACAAGGTATAGGTTTGTATTGCAAAAAGAGAAGTTTCAGAAAAATAGTAGAAGCGAAAAAATTAGCATCGCCGTCGAGTTACCAGTCTTTACAGTTTAATGAATGGATAGGAAGAACCGTTGCCCATTTAAGTTAGGAGAAATGAGAGATGAGAAAATTTCAAGAAATGTGTCAAGAAGAATTTGAAAAAATCGAATTGATGGCACGTGGTGGACAGAAGATAGTATTTGATGGAATTCACAACTCATACGGAGAAACTGTTATTAAATTATATTTTCAGCTTAATGATCCAAGGTCTCTTAGGGAAATTCAAATAGAAAAAGATTTGAATTTATCTATGGTTCCCAAAATATATGAAACGGGAACTATAGAGTATGAAGGGACAGAAACATTATATATTATTGAGCAGAAAGTAAAAGGGACAGAGCTGAGAAAGGTACTTGAATGTGGTAAAAGATTTTCTTTAGAAGAAGCAGTGATATTTTTGGAACAAGGGTTAGAATTTATTTCTTGCATAGAAGATAAAGGTATTGTTCATAGAGATATTAAACCGGAAAATATTATTCGAGCAGATGATGGAAAGATATTTTTTCTGGATTTCGGAATTGCAAGAATATTGGGAGCGGATTCATTGACAAGAACAGGTGCAATGATGGGACCACATACACCTGGATATGCTGCACCTGAGCAATTTAATAATTTAAAAAGGGAAATTGATTCTCGAGCGGATATCTTTTCACTAGGAGTTGTTACTTATGAATGTATTACAGGAAAAAATCCATTTAGAGAAGGCTCTGTAAATGCACTCGAAGTTTTACAAAAGACAGAAACTATTACACCTGTACAGTATTCGATCAAAGGGGATACTCAAAGTCAGTTTATGGCATTATTAGGTGCGATGATGGGGAAATATCCATCTAGAAGACCTAGAACTGCTAAGCAAGCAATAGATTGGTTAAAAGTAGCTAAGAATACATTTGTTTATGAATAGAAGAGGTTGAAGAATGGAACTTTTTATACAAATGGGACATAATATGCAAACATTAGCTCTAGAACATTTAGAAGAGTTTGGTGGTGGAACGATTATTATTAGTCCTATGAATATTTTGCCAAATAAGGTAAAAGGTTATGCAACTAAGGTGCATAAGAAAAAGGGAAAAGTACTTGTTGATCCACAATTGTACTATCCCAGACAATATCAAAAAAAATTGTCGCAGTATGCATATTGGCCACAGAGTGATATTACATCACTGGAAATGGGACAATTTGATACAGTAGTAGAAGAATTATCAAAATTGAATACTGAAATTGAGGCAGATTCATTTCTGTTGCCTTCCATTACAGCTAAAAAAATTGATGAACTATGGAATAAAATACAGAAACTTATTATAGAAAGCGCAAAGAAATATGCACCTGATATGAAATATATACACACTATTTCATTGGGAAGTGATGTACTTAATGATGAAAGTCAGATAGAACGAGTAATCGAGTATGTTGAAGAATGGGATGTAGAAGGTGTATATATTGTATGTGAGCATCCTGAACGATATTATTTAGTTGATCGACCATTGTGGGTATCTAATATTATGTCATTAGTAGCAGGAATTAAAAGACAGCGGAAGATGACGATTGTAGGTTATGCAAGTCATCAATTATTATGTATGGCATTGGCAAAATGCGATGCAATTGCATCGGGAAATTTTTTGAATTTAAGATGGTTTCAACCAGAACATTTTGAAACAATAGATGATAAACAACCTAGCCGTCGAGCTGTTTGGTATTATTGCCCACAAGCATTATCAGAGTATAAAATTCCTTTTTTGGATATTGCAAAACGTATGGAGTTATTAGATAGAATTGAACCTCCAGTAACCATGAAAAATAAATATAGTGAAATGTTGTTCAATGGAAGTTTACCATCATCAACCGGTTTTGGAGAAAAAGAAGCATTTAGACATTATCTTTACTGCCTTCGTAAACAATGCCAAAACAGTGTTTTGGAAACTTATGCTGAAACAAAAAACTTGCATGTTTTGATGTTGGAAACAGCTGAACAATTATTATCTGGTTTAGGGGAAAAAGGAATTAAAGGGCAAGATCGAGATTTTACTGAAATTTTGGATGTAAATAGAGCGGCTATTTCAGCTTTTGATATGGCTTATCATTTTCCGCTTTCTCAAGAATGGAATGATTTATAAAAAAGACACTATAGGGAGAAACATTATCTGTAGCAATGACGTTACATCCTCCCCACCCATTTTGTGACAATTATATAACGTTCTCTGTACAGAAATATGCGGTTTTAAGCCATTTTCGTGGCAAAAAAGCCGCATATTTTTTGTAGCAATGACTTGACATCCTCGGGGGTGTTGTGTGTGAAAAATAGCATACCCGAAAAAAGCGTTTCTACTTAACACCATGGAGATGGTGTTGCCTGGATTTTTTATTGCCACAGATGGCTTTAGTTCCTGCTCTCTTGTGGTGAATGAAAAAATCGGTACGGAGGAAGAAATCGAAGCACTGATCAAAAATGCAGACAAGATTCTGTATTCGATAAAAGAGAAGAAAAAAGGAACCTATGCATTCTTTTAATGTCGGTTCCAATAAAGTCCTGATTCAATAGGCAAAACAGAAAGTAAATTTTTCTGTCAAAAATTACTATATTTCACGTTGTTTTTACTAGCTAAATGGTATAACTTGTGATATAATGATTCAGACATAGATATGAAAACAAAATATATAAAGGAAGGTGAGCAATTGGAAAACTATACCAAGTACAAGTTGAAAAGCAACGATGAACTGGTATCTTTGTTAGCAGATAAAGATAATCTGTTTGTCATTGCGTGTAACAAGTGTTTCAAAGAGTATGACACTACTGACGAACCAGATTTAGGTGAGTTTGAAAAAATCGCTGCCGAACAGGGAAAGAAGATCGTAGGTACAGCTAAGGTTGATTTCCTTTGCAACAAGGTACAGACGGAGAGAAAGATGGTCGACATGATTCCGGATGAAGCGGAGCATGTGGTTGTTATTTCCTGTGGCCTTGGTATCCAGACTGTTGCAGGTATGGCAGAAGTGCCGGTAATTGCAGCCAGCAATACACTGAATTACAGAGGACATCATGGTATGGCTTTGACAAAGAAAGCCTGTGATGCCTGTGCTCAGTGTTATCTGAATATCACTGGCGGTATCTGTCCAATCGTGGATTGTTCCAAGAGTCTTGTGAACGGTCAGTGTGGCGGCGCAAAGGATGGTAAATGTGAGGTATCACCGGATAAGGAATGTGCATGGGAGAGAATTTATCAGCGTCTGGAGAAACAGGGACGCAATGAAGAATTTGTAAAACAGCCAGTTCAGATCCGTGATTACTCCAAGGTAAACTTTGAAGTAGTACATGATTATGTAAAATCTATCCGCGACAGCAGACTTGCAGGATACTATGGTGGAGTCCATCCATCAGAACGTAAAGAGCGTACAGAGCATCTTGCACTGAAGAGATTCCCGGATCCACAGATCGCTGTGATCCCGGTTTCCATGCATCTTGGAGCTCCTGCGAATCCAATCGTTCAGGTTGGTGACCATGTTACAGTTGGTCAGAAGATTGCAGAAGCAGGTGGATTTATCAGTGCACCGGTTCATTCCAGTATCAGCGGTACTGTAATTGCCATTGAGCCACGTCCGCATGCTACCATGGGACAGTGTACTTCTATCATCATTGAAAACGATGGAAAGAATACGCTGCATGAATCAGTGAAACCGAATAAGAGCCTTGAAGAACTTACACCGGAAGAAATCATTAACATTGTAAAGGAAGCCGGTATTGTTGGTATGGGTGGAGCAGGATTCCCTACTTGTGTAAAACTCAATCCTGGTAAACCTGTAGATACCGTTCTTTTAAATGGATGTGAGTGTGAGCCTATCTTAACAGCAGACCACAGAGTACTGTTAGAGTACGCAGATGATATTATTTTTGGCTTGAAAGCCATCATGAAGACTGTGAATGCTGAAAAAGGTATTATTGTAATTGAAGACAACAAACCGGATGCCATTGAACTGATGCAGGGCAAGGTGGCAGATATCGAAGGCATCGAAGTTTGCATAGCCAGAACGAAGTACCCGCAGGGCGCTGAAAAGACACTCATCAAACGTGTCACAGGAAGAAAGGTTCCAAGCGGAAAGCTTCCGGCAGATGTGGGATGTGTAGTGGATAATATCAGTACGGTTAAGGCTATTGCTGATGCTATTAAGACAGGAATGCCTCTGATCGAACGTGTAGTTTCCGTAACTGGAGAACGTATTCCAAATCCGGGTAACTATATTGCCAAGATTGGTACTAACGTAAAAGATCTGATTGATGACTGCGGCGGTATTACAGGCGAAGATTATACAGTAAAAGCCGGTGGTCCAATGATGGGATTTGTGGTAAATGACCTCAATATTCCAATCATGAAGGGATCTAATGGTATTATTGCAGTTGATACAGATCATTCCACACCGGTAGAATGTATTAAGTGTGGACGTTGCGTGGATGTCTGTCCTCAGGAACTGGCTCCACTGAATTTTGTGAAACTTGCAGGTAAACAGGATTGGCAGGGAATGCTTGATAACAACGTTATGGATTGCGTTGAATGCAGATGCTGTGATTTTATCTGTTCATCAAAGATTCCGATTGTCAGCATGATCAAAGCCGGTAAAGGCGCGATAAGGGGGATGAAGAAGTAATATGTTAATTACCGAATTAAAATCAAAAGAAACAATCACATCCCTGGCTGACGGAAAGAAAGTTTTTATTATTAATTGCCATGGATGTAAAGAAGTTCATTTTCCTGAAACAGAAGCAAATCTTCTTCAGGCTGAATTAGCCCAGCAGGGAAATGTAACAGGAATTTTTACAACTGATTATTTATGTAATCCGGAAAATACAAAGCTGCGTCTGGAGTATCACAAAGATGAGATTGAAGCAGCAGATATGATCCTTGTATTTTCCTGTGGTATTGGCGTACAGACTGTTGCTGATTTCTATGAAGCAAAGAGGGTTTGCGCAGGTTGTGATACATATCCTCTGCCAGGATTCCAGGGAGTGACTCCATTAGAGTATGATTGCAAACAGTGTGGAGAATGTTATCTGAATTTAACTGGCGGTATTTGTCCGATTACTGCATGTTCTAAGAGCCTTGTAAACGGCCAGTGCGGCGGCTGCAAGGACGGTAAATGTGAGGTAGACAGCGACATGGAATGTGGATGGGAAAGAATTTACAGAAGACTGGCTCAGATCGGCCGTCTGGATGTATTAAAAGCACCGACACAGATCCGTAATTATGCAACAGATGACGAAGTAAAATAATAGTTAGGAGTAATGGAAAATGAGAATTTCAGAATTATTTGATCGTGGTGAATTTGTAGTAACTGCAGAAGTGGGACCGCCAAAAGGGATCCATATTGAAGGTTTAATCGAAGAAGCAAAGACATATTTAGGCGGAATCACAGCTGTTAACGTAACAGATAACCAGTCTTCCGTTATGCGTCTTGGTTCTCTGGCAACATGTAAAGCACTGAAAGATGAAGGACTTACACCAATCTTCCAGTTAACATGCCGTGACAGAAATCGTATCGCACTTCAGTCTGATCTTCTTAGCGCAGCAATGTTAGGCATCGACAATGTTCTTTGCTTAACAGGTGACCATACAAAGATGGGTGACCATCCACAGGCAAAACCTGTATTTGACCTGGACTCTGTATCTCTTCTTCATACAGTATGCCAGCTGGAAAAAGGTGTTGACCTTGGTGGAAATGAACTCGTTGGGGAACCGCCTAAGTTTGCAAAGGGTGCAGTAGTTGCTCCTTGCAGTGACTCTGTAGATGCTCAGCTTGCGAAGATGGAACGTAAAGTTGCAGCAGGTGCTGATTACTTCCAGACACAGGCTGTATTTGAACCGGAGAAATTTATCAAGTTCATGGAAAAAGCAAAACAGTTTGGAAAACCTGTTCAGCTTGGTATCGTTATTCCAAAATCAGTTGGTATGGCTAAATACATGAATAACAACGTTGCAGGTATTCATGTTCCGGATGAAATGATTGAAGAATTAAGAGCTGACAAAGAAAAGACAAAAGCTGGTATTACAGGTGTTGAAATTGCAGCACGTATTATCAGAGAATGTAAACCATACTGCCAGGGTGTACATATTATGGCACTTGGATGGGAAGCTAAAGTTCCTGAAATCCTGAAACTGGCTGGAATTTAAGAAGTGATTTTATAGGGCTTTTGAAAAGGAGCTGTCGTTAAAACGGCAGCTCCTTTTTAAAAAATTATGCAGATTTACGAAAATAAAATTGAAATGCGCAGGTACTTGTATTATACTTTTCATAAGAATGTAATGAAAAATATGCATTTATTTTATATATTAAGGAGGAAAAAACAATGAAACCATTTATGGACAAAGATTTCCTGTTGTCTACACCTACAGCTCAGAAGCTGTACCATGACTATGCTGAAACTACACCAATACTTGACTATCATTGTCACATTAATCCAAAGGAAATCGCAGAAGACAGAAAATTCGAAAACATCACACAGGTATGGTTAGGAGGCGACCATTACAAATGGCGTCAGATGAGATCCAATGGCGTGGATGAATATTACATTACCGGCGGAGCAAGTGACCGTGAAAAATTCCAGAAATGGGCAGAGACTCTGGAAAAGGCAATTGGAAACCCGTTGTATCACTGGAGCCATCTGGAGCTGAAAAGATACTTCGGTTATGAAGGATATTTAAATGGAGATACAGCAGAAGAAGTATGGAATCTGTGCAATGCAAAATTGCAGGAAGATTCTATGAGTGTACGTAATATTATTAAGCAGTCTAATGTTACTTTGATTTGTACCACAGATGATCCGGTAGATTCACTGGAATGGCATAAAGTGATTGCTGATGACCCGACATTTGACGTACAGGTTCTTCCGGCATGGAGACCGGACAAGGCTATGAATCTGGAAAAACCGGAATATCTGGATTATCTGAAAACATTAAGTGAAGTAAGTGGTGTGGAAGTAAACAGCTTTGCTACACTGATACAGGCGCTGTCTGTAAGAATGGACTTTTTTGCTTCTATGGGTTGCTCTATATCAGATCATGGTCTGGAGTATGTAATGTATGTTCCGGCACCTGAAGAAGAGATTGAGGCAATTTTTGCTAAGAGAGCAGCAGGCGGTACTATTACAAGAGAAGAAGAAATCAAATTTAAGACAGCATTTATGGTTGCTGTGGGAAAAGAATATCACAAGCGTAACTGGGTAATGCAGCTTCATTATGGATGCAAACGTGACAACAATGTATTCCGTTATAATCAGTTAGGACCGGATACAGGATATGACTGTATCAATAACTATGCGCCAAGTGCACAGATTGCAGATTTCCTGAATGCATTGAACACAACAGATGAGCTTCCAAAGACGATCATCTATTCCCTGAATCCAAATGACAATGCTGCCATTGGAACAATTCTTGGATGTTTCCAGGATCCAACAGCCATTGGTAAGATTCAGCAGGGATCTGCATGGTGGTTCAATGACCATAAAACCGGTATGACAGAACAGATGATTTCTCTGGCAAACCTTGGATTGCTTGGTAACTTTATTGGAATGCTGACAGATTCCAGAAGCTTCCTTTCTTACACCAGACATGAATATTTCCGTAGAATTGCCTGTGAACTGATCGGTGGCTGGGTAGAAAACGGAGAATATCCGGAAGACTATAAGGCACTGGAAAATATCGTAAGAGGTATTTCTTACAATAATGCAGTAAGGTACTTTGGATTTAACTTGGAGCTGGCAAAATAAAAAACATGTACGAAAAAATGGCTTCTATTTTATGCAATTTTCAGATAGACATGGCATGTTGAAAGTGGTATAGTAGTATACAAGTTGAGAGTTCAAGATTTTTTACTTAGAAAGAGAGGGTATTTTATTATGAAATCAATGGCAGAACAGTTCCAGGAGATGGCTGTAGTACCTGTAGTTGTACTGAACGATGCAAAGGATGCACTTCCTCTTGCAGAGGCGCTGGTTGAGGGAGGTCTTCCATGTGCAGAGGTAACTTTCCGTACAGATGCTGCGGAAGAATCTATCCGTCTGATGGCAGAGAAGTATCCGGATATGTTAGTTGGAGCAGGTACAGTACTGACAATCGATCAGGTAAACCGTGCAGTAGGCGCTGGTGCAAAATTCATCGTCAGCCCTGGATTTGATCCGGAAATCGTTGATTACTGTATTGAAAAAGAAATCCCGGTATTCCCAGGATGTATTACACCATCAGAAGTTGCTCAGGCAGTTAAGAGGGGACTGAAAGTTGTAAAATTCTTCCCGGCAGAACAGTTCGGTGGAGTTGCTACAATCAAAGCTCTGGCTGCTCCTTATACAATGGTTAAATTCATGCCGACAGGTGGAATCAGTACAAAGAACCTGAAGGATTATCTTGGATGCGACAAGATTCTTTGCTGCGGCGGAAGCTGGATGGTAAAAGGTGATATGATCAAAGCAGGTGAATTTGACAAGATCAAAGAAATGACAAAAGAAGCTGTTGCACTTGCAAAAGAAATCCGTGGCTAATCCATAAATTGATTAAATAGTGTTGGAGGATATACAAAATGAATTTAAATTTAAGACCAAAGAGCGAATGTAAGTATGATGCAGTATCCCTTGGAGAAGTAATGCTTCGTCTTGATCCAGGCGAAGGGAGAATCCGTACAGCAAGATCTTTCCGTGCATGGGAAGGCGGCGGAGAATATAATGTTATTCGTGGACTTAGAAAATGCTTCAAGATGGATACAGCTGTTATCACAGCATTTGCTGATAACGAAGTTGGTATGCTGATGGAAGATTTCATCTGCCAGGGTGGTGTTGATACCTCTCTTATCAAATTTATGAAGACAGACGGTATCGGACGTATCTGCAGAAATGGTATCAACTTTACAGAACGTGGATTTGGTATCCGTGGAGCAGTTGGATGTTCTGACCGTGCTAACACAGCTATTTCCAAAGCTACACCAGAAGATTTCGATTTCGAATACATCTTTGGTACTCTTGGTGTTCGCTGGTTACACACAGGTGGTATCTATGCAGCTATTTCTGAACAGACCTGTGAAACCGTTCTTGCTGCAATTAAGACAGCTAAGAAATACGGAACAATCGTATCTTATGACCTGAACTACCGTCCATCTATGTGGAGTGCTATCGGTGGACAGGCTAAAGCTCAGGAAGTTAACAAAGAAATCGCAAAATACGTTGATGTAATGATCGGTAACGAAGAAGATTTCACAGCATGCCTTGGTTTTGAAATCGAAGGTAACGATGCAAACTTGAAAGAACTGAACCTGGATGGTTATAAGAAGATGATCAACGAAGCAGCTAAGACATATCCTAACTTCAAAGCTGTTGCTACAACTCTTCGTACAGTTAAGACTGCTACAGTAAATGACTGGAGCGCAATCTGCTGGGCAGATGGAGAAATCTACAAAGCAAAAGACTACAAAGATCTTGAAATCCTGGATCGTGTAGGCGGAGGAGATTCTTTCGCATCAGGTCTTATCTATGGTCTTATGACAACAGGAGATGCTGAACTTGCAGTTAATTATGGTGCAGCTCATGGCGCACTTGCTATGACCACACCAGGTGATACTACAATGGCAAGCAAGAAAGAAGTAGAAGCTATCATGGGCGGAGCAGGAGCTCGTGTACAGAGATAGTCAGGAGAATTTTAATTAAGTTAATTCCTTCTAAATCACATAGAAAGGCGCGGTGGCGAAAGCTGCTGCGTCTTTTGTAAAATCAGAAAAAATATAAAGGGAGAAAACACATGGATTTACCATTAAATATTGATTTTACGGGAAAAGTAGTAGTAATTACAGGAGCAGCAGGCGTGATCTGCTCTACCATGGCCAGGGCATTCGCTCAGGCAGGGGCAAAGGTTGCGGCACTGGGACGTACTGGTGCAAAGGTAGAAAAACTTGCAAAAGAACTTACAGACGAGGGATATATTTGTAAAGCCTATGAAGTGAACGTATTAGATAAGGAGGGGCTTGAGAGAGTCCATGAGGAGGTTGTCAGAGACCTTGGAACCTGTGATATTCTCATTAATGGAGCCGGTGGAAACCATCCATCTGCAACAACTGATGTGGATTTCCATCATCAGGCTGTGGAAGGGCAGAAGACATTCTTTGATCTGGATATGGAAGCTGTGGACTATGTTTTCAATCTGAATTTTAAGGGAACCTTTGCTCCGACACAGGTATTTGGAAAGGACATGGTGGAGAAAAAATCCGGATGCATCTTGAATATTGCTTCTGTTGCATCTTACGTTGCTCTGACAAAAATTTCTGCTTATGCAGCAGCAAAAGCAGCAATCAGTAATCTTACTCAGTGGCTTGCTACTCATTTTGCCGGTACAGGGGTTCGCTGCAACGCGATTGCTCCGGGATTTATCCAGGCAGAACAGAATAAATCACTTCTCTGGAATCCGGATGGAACACCATCTGAGAGATCTCAAAAAATCCTGAATGGAACACCAAGACAGTGTTTCGTGGAACCGGAGGAACTGCTGGGAGCAACATTTTTCCTTTGTGATGATAAAGCAGCAAGTGCTGTTACAGGAGTAGTGCTTCCTGTTGATGGTGGTTTTTTAGCATACTCAGGAGTTTAAAATTTCTTCTGTTACAGAACAAAGGTGCCATGGATAAAAACCATGACACCTAAAAAAGAAGTGTATAAAATATAGATAGTAGCATTGTGATAAAGATGGTTATGTGTTAAAACCAGGAAAATGAAAGGTGTATAGAGTTGAATAAAGCGGGCGTAAAAACAGAAAAATATGAAAAAAGTCTATAATAGATCAGAACGTTTCAATTTGAAAAATAAAGGATATTCAATGACAAAAGAAATGACGCCCGACTTTAATAAAGAATTTTGTTTATCAGTTGCTATTTATATTAGCATAGATGAAATGAAATATTTGTCGAACAAGGGTGTGAAATGAAATTTTTTTAAATAAATTCAGGAAGGTAGTGAGAAAGAGTGAGATTATGGACACAGATCAGAAGAAATAAAGGAGAAATAAACTGGAAGAAAGATATTATTTCCGGTATTATTGTTGCCCTGGTTTCTATCCCGATTTCTATGGGATATGCGCAGCTTTCGGGGCTTCCGGTAGTCTATGGATTATATGGTTCTTTACTTCCTATTATTGTCTTTGGTCTTATGACGACCTCCAGACAGTTTGTGGCAGGGGTAGATGCCATGCCGGCTGTCATGGTTGGCGGCTTACTGGCAGAATTTCAGGTAGCTTTTGAATCTGAACAGGCGATGGGTCTGGCGTCACTTCTGTCTATCCTGACAGCATTGTGGTTCGTCTTTTTTTATTTTATCAAAGCCGGACGCGTGGTAAAGTATATTTCCAAACCGGTTATGGGAGGATTTATATCCGGAGTAGGTCTTACTATTATCCTGATGCAGATTCCGAAATTATTTGGAGGCAGTGCAGGAACCGGAGAAGTATTTGCACTTCTGGGACATATCGGTGAAGAACTGGCTTTCTTTCACTGGCCGTCGGCGATTCTGGGTTTTGGCACGGTTGTTATCATACTGGCAAGTAAAAAGTGGATTCCCAAAGTGCCTATGACAGTGATCATGATGGCGGTGGGGGCTTTGCTGCAATGGGGGCTGCACCTGGATCAATGGGGAATCAAGGTATTGCCTGAAGTTGCAGGGGGATTGCCTTCATTTTCTATCCCGGATTTACATCTTCTTTCTTTCCATACGAGGGAACTTTTGATGGAGTCACTAAGTATCGCTGCTGTAATTATGGCACAGACACTTCTGGCTACGGGAAATTATGCAAGGAAATACAACGATGAGGTGGATAATAACGCGGAGCTTCTGGCTTATGCAGGAATGAACCTGGTGAGTGGTCTGGTAGGATGCTGTCCGATCAATGGCAGTGTGTCCAGAAGCGGAATTGCAGATTCCTTTGGATGCCGTTCACAGGTTATGTCTCTTTCTGCCGGAGCAACCATGCTGTTGGTACTTTTGTTTGGAACACCGCTTTTAAAATATTTGCCGGTACCTGTCCTGACCGGAATCGTCCTTTGTGCATTGATCGGAATTCTGGAAACAAAGCTATTTAAAAAATTGTGGAATACAAGTAAAAATGAATGTGTCATTTTCCTCTTGGCGTTTCTTGGAGTCCTCGTATTAGGAACTGTAAATGGAGTAGTGATTGGAGTGTTGCTTTCCTTTTTTGAAGTGGCAATTCGAGCCGTAAATCCATCCGTTTCTTATCTTGGATGTATCGAAGGCCAGGATAGTTTTTATACGCTGGAGCGCAACAAAGCAGCAAGACCTATCAGGAATACCGTCATCTATCGCTTTAGCGGCAACCTGTTTTTTGCCAATATTGACCGTTTCCAAAAGGATATCGAGGGGGCGGTAAAAGAAGATACAAAGCAGGTCATCGTAGATGCCAGAGGTATTGCAAGCATAGATTTTACTGCGGCAGAACGGCTTGTGACCATCAATCACAATCTGAGAAGTAAAGGGATACATTTTTATCTGACAGAGCATGATGGAAGTCTCAATGACCAGCTTCGTTCCCTGGGGGCAGGAAGTCTGATTGAAGAAGGTGCGGTGAGAAGAACGATTTCCCTTGCACTTCGAGATGCCGGGGTGTATAAGCCTTATCAGTTAGAAGGAAAAGCAGAATCAAGAGAAGTAGTTCGTATCATAGAAGAAGATGAAAAGCTGCTGGAGTTTGAATGGGCATTTGGAAAAGATGCCAAGGCAAAACTGCAGGGGCTTGCTTCCATGACAGCGGAGGATCTGATCAGAGATGGCATGGAAGTTGGAAAACAGGATAAGATCCTGGATCATCATGGCGTCCAGACCAGATGGGGAATGATTGGTCTTTTTGATGAAAATGAGTTCCTGGATTATGTGGAAATCCGTCTGGAAAAATATGTGCAGGAAGGAAAAATAACAGAAGAGGAAGCTTCCAGACTGGAACAGCATATTGAAAAACGAAGAAAATTCGGTGAAAACAGGTTAAGCAAATTAAATCCTCATGCGATAGAGATGCTGATTGAACACAGAAATCAGATCAGAGAACAGATTCGGGAAAAATATCCGGAGGAATATAAGCATCTGGAAGAAATCCGGAAATTGCTTTAATTAAGATAAAAATGTACTTGAAAAATCGAACAGATGTTTGTATAATAAAAATAAAAAAGGCAAACATATGTACGAGATTCAGACAGATTTATCAATGGAAGAAAAGCTGACGATTTTAAGTGATGCAGCGAAATATGATGTGGCCTGTACCAGCAGTGGTGTGCAGCGCAGCGGGAAAAAGGGCATGCTGGGGAATTCCTGTGCGGCAGGTGTCTGTCATGCCTTTGCGGCCGATGGCAGGTGTATCTCTCTGCTGAAAATCCTCATGACGAATCACTGTACTTATGACTGCAAGTATTGTAAGAACAGGAAAAGTAATGATATTCCCAGAGCTACATTTACTCCTGAGGAAATCTGTGAACTTACGATAGAGTTCTATAAACGTAATTATATAGAAGGTCTTTTCTTAAGTTCCGGTATTTTGAAGAATCCTAACTATACGATGGAGAGAATGTGCCAGACTTTACGTTTGCTTCGCACTAAGTATCATTTCAACGGGTATATTCATGTCAAGGCGATTCCGGGAGCTTCCAGTGAGCTCCTTTATTCAGCCGGATTACTGGCAGACCGTATCAGTGTCAATATGGAACTGCCGACACAGGACAGTCTGAGCAGGTTGGCGCCGAATAAGAGTATGAAGAATATCATTCGCCCTATGAACCAGATTTCAGAGACGATTGCTGCTCACCGTCTGGCTGTTGGCAAAGATGCGAAAATGGAGCGTGCCGAGATAAACCGGCATTTAGTGGACAGTATCTGGGGAGATGACAGAAGAAAGCTTACAGGTGAATCTTCTGAAACGAAAAGGATCGAGAGTATCAGTCATCAGTTAAGAATGGAACAGTCTTTATTATCCTTGCCTGCAGAACGTTCAGATACGCAGTTAAGGCGCTCATTTGCCAGCGCAGGACAAAGTACCCAGATGATTATTGGAGCCACGGATGAGACAGATTTACAGTTGATCAGAACGACCCAGAGCCTGTATCAGGCCTTTGATCTGAAGAGGGTATTTTATTCCGGGTATATTCCTTTAAATGAAGAAGAAGGATTGCCTCCGATTGGAACCCCGGTGCCCCTTTTAAGGGAACACAGGCTGTATCAGGCAGACTGGCTCATGCGTTATTATGGTTTCCATGCAGAGGAATTACTGACAAAAGAGAATCCTTTCTTTGATAAAGAACTAGACCCCAAGTGTAACTGGGCACTTTTACATCTGGAGAAGTTTCCGGTGGAGATTAATACCGCACCTGCTGCAGAGTTGTTACGGGTTCCGGGAATTGGACCTAAGGGAGTGAAAAAGATCTTGTCAGCCCGCCGATATGGCAACGTGAATTTTGAGATGCTGAAGAAAATGCATATTGTACTGAAAAGAGCGCAGTACTTTATCACCTGTAATGGAAAGATGCTTTATCACATTCCCATGGAGGAAAAGTTTATCCGGGGACAACTGACAGATCTGGAACGGGCAGATGTGATAAAGATAGAACAGAAGGATGTTGCCTGCAGGCAGATGGATCTTTTTACAGATTTTAAGCTGAGCAGCTGAGCTGGATAAAGGGAGAGATTTTATGATTTATTATACCTGTATGCCTGACTGGGAGTCTATGCTCAGCTGTATTTTTGATGCCTGGTCAAGTGGCAGAGGACATCAGAATATTCGTCTGTTGTTGGAACCAATAGAGCAGATGACGCTTTTTGATGAATATATCCATGTGGAAGCAGACCAGGAAAAAGTGAATCGTGTCATGAATGCTGTCAGGAAAAAGATATCTCCTTATTTTTATCGGGAACTCGCTTTTACTTCCCTGGCTTACGAAGAAGATGTCCTGGATAATATTTACCGTTGCATGATATTGGGATTCGCCTATGGCCCCAAAGCGTTGGAAATGGTACAGTACAGAGATATTATGCGAAACCGGCAGATACGTACAAGGCTGGGAAAAGAAGTGAATCGTTTTCAGGAGTTTATGCGTTTTCATAAAATAAATGATGAGATCTATGTAGCCCATTTTGAACCCAAAAGCAGAATCGCCCTTGTACTTGGCCCTGTTTTTGAAGACAGGATGCCTTCGGAGCACTGGATGATCATTGATGATATACATAAGGAGGCGGTGGTTCATCCTAAAGATGAACATTTTTATATACGTACTTTGAATGAGGAAGAATTTGAAAGATTATCTGAGACGGAAAAGATCAATGATGAATATACAGAGCTTTGGCGGACTTTCTTTCATACAATTGCGATACAGGAACGTAAGAATGAGAGGTGTCAGAAAAATCTGTATCCCTTATGGAGTCGGAAACATGCAGTAGAGTTTGATACATGAGCCAAGTAACCAATGGACACAAAAATTCAGCTTTTTTTATAAAAACTGGTTGATTTTTTTGTAAGATGTGACTAATATAATAACGGTTAAAAATTATATTAAAGGAGAACGGGTTATGTCTATCTTACTTTCTGTGTCTATTGCAGTCATGGCGGGACTGCTTATGACACGTATTTTCAAGCCGCTTAGGCTTCCGTCAGTGACATCTTATCTGATCGCAGGGGTATTGATCGGGCCATATGTACTTGGAAGGCTGCATATACAGGGACTGGGATTTGTCTCAGCAGAGGCGGTAAGCCAGATGGGACTGATTTCAGAAGTCGCACTGGGATTTATTGCTTTTTCAATTGGAAATGAATTTCGTCTGGAAGAATTGAAGGAGACAGGGCATCAGGCTGTTATCATTGGTATTTGCCAGGCAGTGGCTGCAACGGCATTTGTAGATATTGCTCTGGCAGCGGTACATTTTGTTATGCCTGATAAACTTTCTATTTCTCAGGCGATTACTCTGGGAGCTATTGCGACAGCTACTGCACCTGCAGCGACTCTGATGGTAGTGCGTCAGTACAAAGCCAGCGGTCCACTGACAAGTCTTCTGCTTCCTATTGTAGCATTAGATGATGCGGTTGGTCTGGTTGTCTTTGCAGTTTCTTTTGGTATTGCGAAGACGTTGGAAAGCGGCAATGTAGATTTAATTTCTATTTTCTTGAATCCGATTTTGGAAATTGTACTTTCTTTGGTGCTGGGAGCTATTATGGGTATTCTCCTGACACAGCTGGAAAAATTGTTTAATTCAAATACAAACCGCTTGAATATGACCATCGCCATGGTATTTCTGACAGCCTCTCTGGCTATGATCGAGTTTGAGGTAGGACCGATTAAAATCGGATTCTCTTCTTTACTTGTATGTATGATGGCAGGAACCATATTCTGCAATCTGTGCCCATTATCAGCAGATATTATGGCGGCAACAGATAAGTGGACGTCGCCGTTGTTTGCTTTGTTTTTTGTAATCAGTGGAGCGGAATTGGAACTGAGCGTATTTACAGATCTTGCAATTGTAGTAATTGGTATCATTTATATTTTGTTCCGTTCTGCAGGTAAATATGTGGGAGCATATATCAGTGCGAAAGCAACAGGATGCTCACCGAAAATCTGTAAATATCTGGGTATCACATTGTTCCCTCAGGCTGGTGTTGCTCTGGGAATGTGTACCACTGCAATGCAGCTGGGAGATGCAGGAAGACTGATTCGTAACATCACATTGTTCGCAGTACTGATCTATGAGCTCATTGGTCCTTTGATGACAAGAGAAGCTCTGACAGCATCCGGAGATATTAAACCAATGTCTGATGAAGTAAAGAACCGTCGTCAGATTAAGCTGGAAGCAGCTAAGAAGAAATAAAAAGGCATATCATTATGAAAAAAGGTATGGATGTGACTGATTTCAGCCACACCATACCTTTTTTCATATAGTTACGTTTATTTATTTACTTTATCAAGAAATTTATGAATTCTGTCAATTGGATTGAGCAGTTGGCTGATAGAACCATCGTGGTTCAGGGTATCAATAATAAGTGCCAGATATTTGCTCAGATCACAGCTTGTGTAGTATGGACGGGAGAGAAGAGCCGGCGTCTGATATACCAGGTTTGTGGTAAGCAGATAGTCAAATACTCCATCCTCATAAGCTTTGTCAAACTTTTCCATTCCATTTGTAAATAATCCAAAGGTTGCACAAAGAAAGATACGATTTGCCTTTAATTCTTTCAGTGCTGCGGCAACTTCCAGCATGCTGTCACCGGAAGAAATCATGTCGTCCATGATGACCAGATCTTTTCCTTCTACTTTAGAACCAAGGAACTGGTGTGCAACGATAGGGTTACGTCCGTCAACGATACGAGAGTAGTCACGGCGTTTATAAAACATACCCATATCCAGTCCAAGTACGTTGGCCATGTAGATGGCACGGCTCATACCGCCTTCATCCGGACTGATAATCATCATGGTGTCCTTATCAATGTGAAGGTCTGGAGCTGCTTTGAAAAGACCTTTGATAAACTGGTAAACCGGCTGAATGGTTTCAAAACCATGCAGTGGGATGGCATTCTGTACACGAGGGTCATGGGCATCAAAAGTAATGATGTTATCTACCCCCATTTTTGTCAGTTCCTGAAGTCCCAGGGCACAGTCAAGAGACTCGCGGCCATTACGTTTATGCTGACGGCTTTCATAAAGGAAAGGCATAATGACGTTAATACGTTTGGCTTTTCCTTCGGCTGCGGCAATGATTCTCTTCAGATCCTGAAAATGATCATCCGGAGACATATGGTTCTCTATGCCACCCATGCGGTAAGTGAGGCTGTAATTACATACATCCACAAGAATATAAAGGTCATCTCCACGGACGGATTCTGTGATCATACCTTTTCCTTCGCCAGAACCAAATCTGGGAGTTTTTGCGTGGATAATATAGCTGTCTTTTTCATATTCCTGTAAGGCGATTGTTGATTTATGTTCATGTTCTCTGTCTCTGCGCCAGGATACCAGGTGACGGTCAACCTTTTCACCCAGAGTCTGACAGCTGGCCATTGGAATAATACCAAGAGGTCCAACTGGAATCGAATTGAGATTGCAGAATTCTGCTTGCATGATAAATCCTCCATTTTTTTAAAGTGGTATTTGTTTAGTGACTAGTATACCAGCTCTCATTATAATACAAACCATTAAATATTCAAGGGCTTTTTAGCGGACAACCGCTGTATTTTTTTCTGAAGACGGATATCCTGGCCAAAAAGCTTCAGCATGGTGTAGCCATTGGAGATCCTGGAGAAGATTCGTTCTGAGTATACTTCCGAAAAAGCATCCAGAGTCAGGTTTGTGGAAATAATTGTAGATTTCTGATTCACAAGCCTTTCATTGATACATAGAAACAGTTCGGAGTTTACAAAGGAATTTGTCATTTCCGTTCCCAGGTCATCAATAATCAGAAGATCACAGTCATAAATATAATCCGTAGATGGAATGTCCTCCAGATTCCTCTGAAAACGCTTTGCGGCAAAGTTCTCAAACAGATCCTGGGCTGAAAAATAAATAACAGAATGTGTGGTATTTAAAAGTTCTCTGGCGATACAGTGAGAGAGAAAGGTTTTACCAACACCGGTATCTCCATAGAGAAACAGGTTATCAAACCTTGTATCAAACTGTTCCACAAAGTTCTGACAGATCTTATAGATTTTTTTGATTCGTTCCAGGGAAGAAATCTGGCTGGAAGGATCAATGATCTGGTCAGAATAGTAAGAAAAAGAAAAATGATCAAAATTTTCTGTTTTCAGAACTTCACAGAGATTGGACTGCGTATACAGTAAGTCAATCTCAGCCTGTTTGAAACAATGGCATTTTTTATTTCCAATGTAGCCGGTATCCTTACAATCCGGGCAGGTGTAGGTAAGATCCAGATAGTTTTCCGGATAGCCTTCTTTCTTCAGCAGATTACGGCGCTTTTGTCCCAGTTCACTTATCTGTTTTTTCAGGCGAGGAACTGCCATGGAGTCTCCGTCCAGGAGATCACGGGCAGATTGGACGCTTAAAGCGGCAATCTGGTCATTCATTTCTTTTATCTGCGGAAGTTTGTGGAAAACTTCCTGAATGCGGTCTTCCTGTTCATGACGGTGCTCTGCCTGAGTACGCTGATAAGTCCGCATAATGGTATCATATTGTATATTATTCAGTGACAAAACAGTCTCCTTTTAACAGTCTAACAACTGCTGTTCCAGTTTTTCATAATCATAGTTTCGTTGATGGAAATTATTGAATTTATTATTGCTGTTGCTGCGGGCAGAAGGTTGCCTGGAAGAAGAGCGTGTTTCTGTAGCGGCAGCCTGATCTGCTTTTACTATATCACTTAAATGACGTACTCCTTTTTCTTTCCATCCCTGCAGGATGGAATCTGTGTATGGAAAACTTGGAGTGTGGATAGAATTAATAGTACGTTTGCAGGCTTCCAGGATGATCTCTGTGGGAAAACCCAGTTCATCGAACCAGCGAACCATATAATCTGTCTCAGCCTGGGCCGGACCCCGGTTTTTTATGCCAAACGCGTTCAGGATCGTATAATAATCTTTACGGTAAAGGTTTGTATCCTGTTTCGCTTCATCTACGGTGGTGACACCTCTGGCAGCCCAGTCAAGAGCAACTTTGCGCATATAATTAATATTCTTTTTTCCCTTTGATACACAGTATTCCACCAGATACTCAATCAAATCAGAAGAAAAATGTAATTCATCATAGAAATATAAAATGTGGGTAACTTCTGTACTACTAAGAGGTCTGGACATATATGTTTCCACAATATAGAGTAATTGCTGAATATCTTCCTGACCTGCCAGTTCTTTTTTGCGTGCAGAAGAAAGGGAGATCTTTGCCGGCTGCTGAACAGATTTAAGAGAAGAAGCATAAGCATCCAGCTGAGTCTGCTGTGTATCCTTTGCAGGTGGAATATTTTCTGTAAAAGAGAGGGCAGTCAGCCGGTCAGTCTCATCAAAGGTCAGCCGGATCAGCTGCTTGTTTTCCCAGTAGGAAAGTGCTCGGCGGATATCGCTTTCTGTGTGATTCAGTGCATCGGCAATTGTGGAAAGAGATATTTCCTGCTGTGTGGAAGAACATCGAAGAAGATATAAATACACCTTTACAAATTCTCCATTTGCCGAAGCCATATATTCATCAATAAATCGGTTCTGTACCAGTGTAACGTCACTGGAACTTAGTTTATGTAAAATCACTCTTTTCACCTGCCTGGTAGTTATTTCATGTATAATACCTACGAATGTTTTTCATCCACTTATGAACAAGTTCATGTGGGTTAAGACATTGGATTCTGGTATCAGTTACTGTTCACATGCGTTCCAGTAACGATGAAAAAGCCATGCAAAATCACCTTCGGTGATGGCTTTTTCATTGCAGACCTCTGGTTTTGCAAAGCAAAACACCTCGCGGAACAGTGGCACCTGAACTGTAACTGGTATCTTACTGTATTCTATCACAGCTTTCCTCAAATGGAAATAAAGAGTTTTACCATAAGTTATACACCATATAAATGTGGATAATGTGGATAACGTTGATAAATGTTTTTCAAATCTTAAAAAAATGTTACGTTTTAGTGAATAAAGTCGAATAATATCAGCAAAACTCGAAAAACAAAGAAATCCACATTCTCAACACTGGGAAATGTGTATAAGAATGTGGATAATGTGGATAATTATTTTCCTAACAGATGTTCTCCGATTTTTACAACGTCACCGGCTCCCATGGTAATAATCATGTCACCTTTCACGCAGTTTTCTAATAAAAAGTTTTCAATCTCATCAAAAGATGGGAAATAGTAAGCATCTTTGCCCAGTTCCTGTATTTTCTTCTGCAGTGTTTCTGAGCTGATTCCCAGAGTATCGGTTTCTCTTGCGGCGTAAATATCAGCCAGGACAACCTTATCTGACAGGGAAAGTGCTTTGGCAAAGTCATCCAAAAGGGCTTTTGTACGTGTATAAGTATGTGGCTGGAATACGCACCAGATCGTGTTATGTGCACAATTCTGGGCGGCAGTCAGGGTTGCTTTGATTTCTGTTGGATGATGGGCATAGTCATCGATGATCGTAACACCGCTGATTTCTCCTTTATGTTGGAAACGGCGTTCTGTTCCTCCAAAAGAAGCCAGGCCTTTCTGCATCTGTTCCACAGGGATTCCCAGGATATCTGCCATAGCAAGGGCTGCTACGGCATTATCCACATTGTGAGCACCTGGAACATGTAGGATGAAGCGTCCCAGGTTTTGGTTCCCTTTCATAAGAGTGAAGGAACCGCAGGCCTCTTTATCATAGGTGATATCGACTGCGTAGTAGTCTGCCTTTTGAGAATCTCCTGTTCCGTAGAAGACAACCCGGCATACAAGATCTTTTGTGATTTCTTCCACATTCGGGATAGCATTGTTGATGATCAGGACACCGTCATCAGGAAGCTTTTCGGAAAAAAGATGGAAAGAACGGCGGATGTCATCCAGATCTTTGAAGAAATCCAAATGGTCGGCATCAATATTCAGGATTATACTGATTTTTGGGAAAAAATCCAGAAAGCTATTAGTATATTCGCAGGCTTCTGTTAAAAAGATTTTGTCATTTCCCACACGGATATTTCCATGAATAGCAGGGAGGATACCTCCCACAGAAATGGTTGGGTCAAGATTAGCTGCTAAAAGAATGTGGGATGCCATGGAGGTAGTTGTAGTTTTCCCATGGGTTCCGGCAATGGCAATAGGCATCTGGTAATTTTTCATAAGCTGTCCTAACAGCTCTGCACGAGTAAGCATAGGGATGTTTGCTTTTACTGCGGCAGCATATTCCGGATTATCAGGATGAATGGCTGCTGTATAGACAACAAGGTCAGTTCCTTCTTCAATATTTTCTGCTTTCTGTCCATAAAAGATCCTGGCACCCGATGCTTCCAGCCATTTTGTCAGCTCAGATTCACTGCGGTCAGAACCGGAAACCTGAAAACCACGGTCCAGTAAAATATCAGCAAGACCACTCATGCTGATACCACCGATACCAATAAAATGAACGTGAATCGGATTTTGAAAATCTATCGTATACATGTTATTTCTCCTTCTTATGGTATGTTGTAATATATAAACTTCCATTTCTACTATCATACCTCATATTTTGAGAAAATGGAAGTGGTTACTGTTCACAGACGTTCCAGTAACGATGAAAAAGTGATAATAGTAACTGAAATAGTCCAAATTATAGTAGATGTCTAGAAAATTATACAATTTTGATAAATCTATAAAAAAAATCACTTTTTTTTTATAAAAAATGTTCACATATGTAAAAAGGTGTGCTATGATGAAATAACAGTTACGCATCTCGTGAATTAGAAAGACGGATCTATTATGTGGCATGAAGGGAGCACGGGTGAAAGAGAGCAGTTAGAATAGGAAGGAAAAGGTATGCAGATTACAGATGTGAGAGTAAGAAAAGTTGCGAAAGAAGGAAAGATGAAAGCGGTAGTTGCAGTAACATTGGATGGAGAGTTCGTAATTCATGACATCAAAGTCATTGAAGGAGAAAAAGGGCTTTTCATCGCAATGCCAAGCCGAAAGGCTTCTGATGGAGAATACAGAGATATTGCTCATCCGATCAATTCAGCTGCAAGAGAAAAGATCCAGAAAATTATTCTTCAAAATTATGAGGCAGCTACTGCAGAAGAGTAACAGGCAGGTATCAGATTTAGCAAAGCGTTGTGAAATGGGGCGAAACATTTTATTATGTTTCGCCTTCTTTCATTCCCTGTAAATTATTTCTGGCAGTTTTGGGATGCTGATGTTATAATCGATACTGTTCATGTGCGTTTCAGTAACAGTGAAAAACCATGCAAAATCACCTTCGGTGATGGCTTTTTCACTGCAGACCTCGGGTTTTGCCATGCAAAACACCTCGTGGAACAGTGGCACCTGAACTGTAACGTATAATCCTCAAAGAAAGGATGAAGTGAAAAATATGTATATTATAGTTGGACTGGGAAATCCCGGGAGAGAATATGCTCATACCAGACATAATGTAGGATTTGATACATTAGATGTATTAGCAGACAAATGGAATATTGATATCTCTGTCAAAAAGCATAAAGCACTGATCGGAAAAGGAATGATAGAAGGGCAGAAAGTCATTCTGGCAAAACCTCAGACATATATGAACCTCAGCGGGGAAAGTGTAAGAGAGTTGCTGGATTTTTACAAAGTGGATGAGACATCGGAACTTATTGTTATTTATGATGATATCAGCCTGGCACCCGGGCAGCTTCGTATTAGAATGAAAGGAAGTGCGGGGGGACATAATGGTATCAAAAGTATTATTTCACATCTGGGAGGGCAGGAATTCCTGCGTATCAAAGTAGGGGTGGGGGAAAAGCCAAAGGGATATGACCTGGCAGATTATGTCCTGGGGCACTTCTCCAAAGAAGAAACAGACTGTATGGAACAGGCGAAAAAGCGAGCAGCAGAAGCGGCTGCCATGTTGGTTTCAGGAGATATTGAGGCAGCCATGAATGAATATAATAGAAGGGGTTAGTTACTGTTACTGGAACAGCGTGAACAGTAACAAGGTTTAGGATATGAAGGCATTTACTGCACCTTTGAAGAATCTGGAAGAGTTACAGCAGATTCAGAACAAACTGAAGAATAATCGGGGCATACTTCAGGTATCAGGCTGCATCGAATCACAGAAGGCTCATTTTGCATACTGTGCAGGGCAGGGGTATTCCAGAAAGCTGATTATTACTTACAGTGATATCAGAGCCAGAGAACTGTATGAGAATTATTGCTTTTATGATCAGAAGGTTCTTCTGTATCCTGCCAGAGATCTGATTTTTTTTAATGCAGATATTCAGAGCAACCAGATCGAGAAACAAAGGATGGAAGTGCTCCGGGCATTGATAGAAGAGCAGGATATTACTGTCATTACAACCCTTCCCGGATGCATGGATCGTCTTTTACCTCTGGAATCCTTAAAAGAACATGTTTTGAACTATACCTGTGAAAGTACCCTGGATCTACAGAAGCTTGCTGCAAAGTTGGTGGAGATGGGTTATGAGAAAGTGACACAGGTGGAAGGCAGTGGGCAGTTTGCCATCAGGGGCGGAATTATTGACATTTTTCCTCTGACGGAAGAAAATCCGGTGCGAATGGAGCTGTGGGGGGATGAGATTGACTCGATCAGAAGTTTTGATATTCTGACACAGCGCTCCATTGAAAATCTGGAGGAACTGAAAATCTATCCGGCAAATGAAATAATCATTTCCCAGAATCAGGTAGAAAGTGCCTTAAAGAAGATTGAAAAAGAAAGCAGGCAGCAGGAAAAGAAGTTCCGGGAAGCCGGGAAGACAGAGGAAGCCCATAGAGTCAAAACTATGACGGATGAGATACGGGAAAGGCTGGTGGAACTGGAAGAGAGGACAGGACTGGATTCTCTTGTTCCCTATTTTTATGAAAAAACAGTTTCTTTTCTGGACTATTTTGGAGAAGAGAGCCTTTTATTTCTGGATGAACCAAACCGTATTATTCAGGAAGCCAGGGCGGTGGAAAAGGAGTTCTCTGACAGTATGGCGGGCCGGCTGGAAAAGGGATATCTCCTGCCGTCTCAGATAAAGCTTCTTTACAGTCATGGGGAAACTATCGGAAAAGTGAATTTAAAGAACTGTATCGGACTTTGCATGATGGATCTGTCCAAGGAGGACTGGAAAGTAAACGCGACGTATTACATGACAGTCCGGTCTGTGAACTCTTATAATAACAGTTTTGACCAGCTTGTAAAGGATCTTACAAAGTGGAAAAAAGAGGGATATCGAGTGGCTCTTTTATCCGCATCAAGAACGAGGGCACAGCGTCTGGCACAGGATCTTCAGGATGAAGGGTTAAACAGTTTTTATTCTCAGGATCCGCAGCGGGAGATACAACCTGGGGAAATCATGGTGACAGAAGGAAATATCCATAAAGGGTATGAATATCCTTTGATTAAATTTGCAGTGATCACCGAAAGTGACATTTTTGGAAAAGAAAAAAAGAAACGTAAGAAAAGACATACTTATGAAGGAAACAAGATTCAGAGTTTTACAGATCTAAAGCCAGGGGATTATGTTGTCCATGAAAGTCATGGCCTGGGAATTTACCGTGGGATTGAGAAAATCACGGTGGATAAGATTCAGAAAGACTATATGAAAATTGAATACAGTGGCGGCAGTTATCTGTACGTTCTGGCAACTCAGTCAGAGGCAATCCAGAAATATGCAGGAGCAGATGCAAAGGCACCGAAGCTGAATAAGCTGGGAACGCAGGAATGGAATAAGACAAAAACGAAAGTCCGTACTGCGGTGCAGAATATTGCAAAGGAACTGGTGGAACTTTATGCTGCCAGAAGAGACAAAGAGGGATATGCCTATGGCCCTGATACGGTATGGCAAAAAGAATTTGAAGAAATGTTTCTTTTTGAGGAAACAGAGGATCAGCTGCTTGCCATTGAAGCAACCAAAAAAGATATGGAAAGTACCAAGATCATGGACCGCCTGATTTGTGGAGACGTGGGATTTGGCAAGACAGAGGTTGCCATCAGGGCCGCATTTAAAGCGGTTCAGGAGGGAAAACAGGTGGTGTATCTTGTGCCTACAACGATCCTGGCACAGCAGCATTATAATACTTTCGTACAAAGGATGAAAGATTTTCCGGTAAGGGTGGATCTTTTGTGCCGTTTCCGTACCTCTGCAGAACAGAAAAAGACGCTGACAGACTTAAAAAAAGGCCTGGTAGATATTCTGATTGGCACACACAGAGTTTTGTCCAAGGATGTAGTCTTTAAGGATCTGGGGCTGCTTGTCATAGATGAGGAACAGCGTTTTGGTGTTACACATAAGGAAAAAATCAAGCAGATGAAGCAGAATGTTGATGTACTGACTTTGACGGCAACACCGATTCCAAGAACGCTCCATATGAGCCTGATTGGAATCCGTGATATGAGTATTCTGGAAGAACCGCCCATGGAACGTCAGGCAATTCAGACCTATGTCATGGAATACAATGAAGAAATGGTTCGGGAAGCTATCAACAGGGAGTTGGCAAGAGGAGGGCAGGTGTATTATGTTTATAACAGAGTAAACACCATTGTGGAAATGACCAATACCATTTCAAAGCTGGTTCCGGAAGCAAATGTGGGATTTGCTCATGGTCAGATGAAGGAAAGGGAACTGGAGAGGATTATGTACGATTTCATAAATGGTGACATAGATGTTCTGGTTTCCACGACCATTATTGAAACTGGACTGGACATATCGAATGTAAATACCATGATCATCCATGATGCAGATACCATGGGACTTTCTCAACTGTATCAGCTCAGGGGACGAGTAGGCAGATCCAACAGAACAGCGTATGCATTTTTGATGTACCGCAAGAATAAAATGCTCAAAGAAGTGGCAGAAAAGCGTCTGCATGCCATTAAAGAATTTACAGAACTGGGAAGTGGATTTAAGATAGCCATGCGGGATCTGGAAATCCGGGGAGCAGGAAATCTTCTTGGGGCAGAGCAGAGCGGACATATGGAGGCTGTGGGATATGATCTGTACTGTAAGATGCTGAATGAATCGGTAAAGGAATTAAAAGGTGAGCGCCGTCCGCAGGAAGAATACGATACCGTAATGGATCTGGATGTGGATGCTTATATCCCTGATAAATATATCAGCAACGAATATCTGAAACTGGATATTTATAAAAGAATTGCAGCAATCGAAAATGAAGAAGAATATGATGATATGCTGGAAGAACTGATGGACCGTTTTGGAGAGCCTCCAAAAGCAGTTCAGAATCTTCTGAAGATTGCGAAATTAAAAGGAGATGCAAACAGAGCCTTCATCACAGAAGTATCTCAGAAAGGAGATACCATCACCTTTGTGATGTTTGAACGGGCACAGGCAGATCCTAAGAAAATAGAAGCACTTATTAAGAAACAGAAAGGTAAAATGAAATTTGTCATGGGGGCAAATCCTTCCTTTGTGTATCAAAAACCAAGGAAAAGTACCAGGGATAATGGAGACATTTTATTGCTGACATCAGAACTGATACAGGAAATACAACAGTTGGGATAAAAGGGGAGCTTTTCGCTCCCCTTTATTGCATAAGAGGCAATTTGATCCAGAAAAGGACTCCGTTTTTTTGGTTTTCGACGCCGCAGGTTCCGTTATGCTGAAGAATGATCTTCTTAACTGTATAGAGGCCAAGCCCGGCATTTTTCATACGGACACCGGCTTTTCCCTCCCCCAAACCAGTTTTTTTATGGGAACTGTAAAAGCCATCCCAGATAGAAGAGAGCATTTCCCTGGGAATCTGTTCTCCATCATTATAGATTTCTACCCGGATATGGGAATGGGATTTTATTAACCGGACGGCAATGCTCTTTCCCGGGGGAGTATGCTGGAAGGCATTCATCAGATAATTGTTAATAGCCTGTTCCAGATATGTACGGTTTCCCCATACGAAACAGTTTTCCTGGATCTGAACCTCTGTTTTTAATCCATTCTTTTTAAAAAGAGACTCATACCGCAGCAGGAGATATTCCATCATTTCTGAAAGATTTACCATGCTTTTTTGCATATTTTCTATACGGTATTCTATGGAAGCTACATCCAGAAGGCTTCCAATCATATCTGACATTTTATTGATCTCTTCATGGATAGATTCAAAGTAAAATGTTTTATCAATTTGGTCCGGGGCTTCCTCGATAAGCTCCAGCTGGCTGGAAATAACCGCCAGGGGAGTCTTTAATTCATGAGAGACGTTAGCTACAAATTCCTTCTGATTTTCCTGAAAATGTTCTTCTCTTTGTTCTAACTGAGAGGCTTCTTTCTGAGAAGAACGGAACAACAGAATCGCATAGAGAATAATGACTACCGAGAAACAGATCAGAAGATACCATTTGGTATAGTTGATGATTTCCTTGGCAGAACGGATTTCTTCCCGGACAAAGAGGTAATAGGTTTCACCATTTTGATGAAATTTGGCCTGCAGGCGGATGCTTTGCAGACGGGCAAAGTTTTTTATAGTAATCTCGGGAGATTCGGTAAACTGTGATGCCTGGTTAATGATGTTTCGTTGTATAAAAGAGGTAAGCTCCCAGTTTTTATTGGAGTAAACGACATTCCACTCAGAATCTGTGATGACAACATCTGCTTTGTCGGGAGACATTTCTTTGATGATTTCTTCTGATTCATCGTCCATTTTATCCAGTTCCAGTACCTGAACTGTTTTATAAAAACTTTTCAGCTGATGCTGCTTTTGCAGACTGTACAGAGGAAATGCAAACAGGGAGTAGATAATTAAAATGATGATCAGTACGGTGCTGACAGAAAAAAATTTTTTCAATCCCTGAGGCTCATATGTTTCTTTCATGAACGATCTCCTCCAAATATATATCCCACGCCATAAATAGAATGAATATAATTACATTCGGCAGGCATTTTTTTGCGAAGCTGTTTTACTACAGTGTCAACGGTGCGGATATCTCCGACATAGTCGTATCCCCAGACGGCATCCAGTATAGTGCTGCGCTCCAGAGCGATATCATTGTGTTCTATAAAATATACCAGTAATTCAAATTCCTTTCTGGTAGTTTCGATTAATTCATCTTTCCAGTATACCTTCTGGCTTCCCATATCAATAGAAATTTCTTTGTAATTCAATAAAGTACGCAGCTTTCCGGCACGTTTGAGGATTGCTTCGATATGCAGATTCATAAGGCTCAGAGAAAAGGGTTTGGTAATATAGTCATCAGCACCCTTTTCAAATCCCCGCATCTGATCCTCAATGGCAGATCTGGCAGAGATAATGATTACCGGAACTTCAGAGATTTTACGTATTTCACGCAGAATAGAAAAACCGCCGATAACGGGAAGCATCAGGTCAAGCAGAATCAGGTCGATTTCCTTTTTCTGCGCTTCAAAAGTTTCCAGGGCACTTCGTCCATCTGAGACGGCTATGGTTTCATATCCTTTTATACGTAGAAAATCTTGAAGGGTAATGGATAATTTTTCCTCGTCCTCCACGATCAAGATTTTTATTTTCTTCATAAGTTTGATTCTCCTATTTATATCAGTTTCTAACAAACACTTGAATTTTTAATTATTGTATGATAAAAATGTGATAAAAGTATGATTCAGATATCAAAGGAGATATGGAAAATGAAAAAAAATGGAAAAAAGATCATTGCTGTGACTCTTTGCGCGGGAATGACAGCAAGTCTTTTGACGGGATGTGCTGCATCATTAAAGAGCAGTGATATAGTTGCGGTAAATGAAGGTGTGAATATTACATTAGGAGAAGCGTGTGTGATGCTTCGCTATAATCAGGCAGAGACACAGAATTATTTGGGAGGACTCTTTGGTGACGGTAATTTATTCCAGCAGGATCTGACAGGCAGCGGAGAAGCTTATGGTGATATTGTGAAAGAAAGTGTCATGCATGATCTTCAGGATATGACAAATCTGGAAGCACACATGGCAGATTATGATGTGGAGATTACAGCGGATGAGCAGGCTGCAATTGAAGCTGCGGCAAAGCAGTTTATAGCAGATAACGATGAGAAAACATTAAAAGCCATGTATGCAGATGAAACATCTGTGGCAAGAGCCCTTACTCTTTATACAATCCAAAGCAAAATGGAAGATGCCATAAAGGCAGGGGCTGACACAGAAGTAAGTGATGAAGACGCAGCACAGAAGACCATTGAATACGTGTTCCTTGACTTCCCGGAAGAAGAAACGGAAGAGGAGACTACAGAAGCTGCAAGTGAGGAAACAGAAGAAGAGGCCACAGAAGCGGTAAGTGAGGAAACAGAAGAAGAGACCACAGAAGCGGTAAGTGAAGAAACAGAAGAAGAGACTACAGAAGCTGCAAGCGAGGAAACAGAAGAAGAGACCACAGAAGCTGCAAGTGAGGAAATCGAAGAAGAGACAGAAGCACCTGCAGAAGAGGAACTCACAGAAGCTCAGCAGGAAGTTGTTGCGAAGGCTCAGGAGATCATGGATGCTGTAGATAGCGGTTCTACATTAGAAGAAGCTGTAACAGCAGCAGATGAAACCTTATCTGTAAGTACAGAGTCTTATGGCAAAGATAACAATGACCTGGATGAAGATTTGTTTGCAGCAGTAGATGGTCTTACAGATGGAGAAATGGTCAGCGAACCGGTAGTGACTGCAAATGGTGTATATGTGGCAGTGATGAGCAGTACTTTTGATGAGGAGGCTACAGCACAGCGAAAAGAAGAAATCATAAAAGAACGTCAGGATGATCTGTATTCAAGCACGATAGAAGAATGGGAAGCAGGAAACTTTGAAATCAAGAGTGACGTCTGGGATAAAGTGGATTTCTTTGATCTTTACACTGTTAAAGCTGTAGAGACGGAAGAAACTGAAACGGAAGCTGCGGCAGAAGAAACGGAAATAACAACAGAGACAGAAACATCAGAGGAAACAGAAGTAACAGAGACCGAAGTATCAGAAGAAACAGAAGTAACAGAGACCGAAGCATCAGAAGAAACAGAAACGGCAGCTACAGAAGCATAATACGCAGAAAAACAAAATTTTCATTTGGGAGATGGCCAAACCATCTCCCTTTTATAAGAAAATAAAATTCACACATTTGCATCATTTTTTGGTGTTATCCTAATACTGATAATGGAGGGAAGCATAATGAATCAAGAAAAGAAAAAGAGAGCAGGAAGGTATTCCTGGTTACTGCCCTTTCTTAAAATAGGATGTATTGGGTTTGGCGGTGGAACTTCTCTGATTCCTGTCATTGAGCAGGAAATGGTGCAAAAAGAGGAAAAGATAACAAAAGAAGAGTATGAGACGGCTGTGATCGTTTCCAGTATTACACCGGGAGCTCTCCCGGTAGAAATATCCAGTATGCTGGGAAAGATTCTGGGAGGAACCAGAGGAATGCTTCTGGCGGCTGTGGGAATGGCACTTCCGGGAGCTCTGGCAACACTTCTGCTGGTATCTGGGATGTCTGTGGTAAATGATAATATTCTAGACCAGATTAAGCTTTTGTCAGTAGGGGTATCGGCATTTATCCTTGCCATGTTGACTATGTATATTACAGGAACCATACAGTGGGCAAAGGAAAAGAAAAGGATATTTCTTGCGGTTGGAATCATTGGGGGCGTGGCAGTACTAAATGCAGGAAAATCGTTCTGTAAGCTGTTGTCTCTGGCTGGAATCAGTGCTTCCCCGATTGTTCAGGTTTCTGCAGTAAAAATACTGCTTCTTACATTTTTGGCTTTGATCATCAGGCAATATGTGCTTCCGGGCAAAAAAGGAAAGAAGAAAAAAAGAAAAGCAAAGACTGCCAGTTCTCTCCAGAAGAATCGGTTTCATAATGCTTCAGTGGGAATTCACTCTGTTGTGAAAGAAGAAGCTGCATGGCTCCTTTTCTGGGTTTTGCTGTCCTTGCCGGCGATTCTTTCCTGTATGGATTCCCTGGTATTTATCCTGAAAGGGTATCTGTCCTCAATCATGTCCTTCGGAGGCGGGGATGCTTACCTGACGATTGCAGACAGTATGTTTGTATCAGAAGATATGATTACAGAGTCACAGTTTTACGGACAGCTTGTAACGGTGGTAAATGTTCTGCCGGGCTCTATCCTGTGTAAGACTCTGACAGGTATTGGTTATTATATGGGCTTTAACCGGGGCGGTGTTTTATTGGGATATGCCGTTGCCCTGGCGGGGTTTGTGACAAGTATTGTGGGTTCCTGCAGCGTTGTTTCTCTGGCTCAGTATGTGTTTGAAAAATTTGAAAATATTTCTGTGCTTAGAATCCTGAAATCCTGGATCAAGACCATCATCTCAGGGCTCTTAGTTTCCGTTATGCTTTCTCTGGTATATCAGAGCCTTAAAAATGCTTCGGTGACAAATGTTGGATTCCCTGCACTGGTATTGGAACTACTGATACTCTGGATTATGGATTTGGGGCTTATTAAGTCAGGAAAAATCAGTAACGGATGGATTGTATTTCTTTCGGGACTGTTATCCCTGGCAATTGGAAATATATGTTTATAGATTGATAGATTAAAAAACTTGGAAAGATACAGGAGGTAAAACATGAGTAGAATGTCACATCTTGACGAATTGGAAGCAGAGGCAATCTATATTATGCGTGAAGTGGCAGCAGAATGTGAAAAGCCGGTAATGCTCTATTCCATCGGCAAAGATTCATCCGTTATGCTGCATCTTGCTTTAAAAGCATTTTATCCGGAAAAGCCGCCTTTTCCGTTTTTGCATGTAAATACGACATGGAAGTTTAAAGAAATGATTCAGTTCCGTGATCAGGTGGCAGAAAAATATGGAATTGAAATGCTGGAATATATCAATGAAGAAGGGGTAAAGCAGGGAATCAATCCTTTTGACCATGGTGCAGCCTATACAGATATTATGAAGACAGAAGCTTTGAAGCAGGCACTGGACAAGTATGGCTTTACAGCAGCTTTTGGAGGCGGAAGAAGGGATGAAGAGAAGTCCCGGGCAAAAGAAAGAATCTTTTCCTTCCGTAATGCAGACCATGCCTGGGATCCGAAGAATCAGCGTCCGGAGATGTGGAAATTGTTTAATACGGAGATCAACAAAGGGGAAAGCATTCGTGTATTCCCGATTTCCAACTGGACAGAAAAAGACATCTGGCAGTATATCAAGAGGGAGAATATTGATATCGTACCTCTTTATTTTGCAAAGGAACGTCCATGTGTAGTACGTGATGGAAATATCATCATGGTGGATGACGACCGTATGAAACTGAGAGAGGGAGAAAAGATTGAAATGAAAAAAATCCGTTTCCGTACTCTGGGATGTTATCCACTTACCGGCGGAATGGAGAGCGATGCGGAAACTCTGGATGAAATCATCGAAGAAACACTGGGAGCAGTTACCTCTGAGCGTACAAGTCGTGTAATTGACAGTGATGGCGGAAGTGCCAGTATGGAAAAAAGAAAAAGGGAGGGATACTTCTAATGGAAGGATTACTGAAGTTTATCACCTGCGGCAGTGTGGATGATGGAAAATCTACATTAATCGGGCATTTGCTTTATGATGCAAAACTTTTATTTGCAGATCAGGAAAAATCTCTGATACTGGACAGTAAGATCGGTTCCAGAGAAGGACAGATTGATTATTCTCTGCTTCTGGATGGACTTATGGCAGAGCGTGAACAGGGAATTACCATTGACGTGGCATATCGCTATTTTACTACAGATAACAGATCCTTTATTGTAGCGGATACACCGGGACATGAGGAATATACCAGAAACATGGCAGTGGGAGCTTCCTTTGCAGATCTGGCTGTCATCCTTGTGGATGCTTCTCAAGGGGTTCTGATCCAGACCAGAAGACATGCCCGCATCTGTTCTCTCATGGGAATCAGACATTTTGTTTTTGCAGTAAATAAGATGGATCTGGTGGATTTTGATAAGAACCGTTTTGATAAGATTAAAAGGGAAATCCATGCACTGATGACAGAATTTGACTATAAAACAATTCAGATCATTCCTGTTTCTGCAACAGATGGAGATAATATTACGAAAAAATCTTCCAGAACCATGTGGTACAAGGGGGATACTCTGCTTACTTACCTGGAAAATATTGATGTGCAGGAAGATGATGTGGAGACCGGCTTTACCATGGCAGTACAGCGTGTATGCCGTCCAAATCATACCTTCAGAGGATTTCAGGGGCAGGTTGAGACCGGAAAGATATCCGTTGGAGATGAAGTGATCACTCTGCCATCTAAAGAATGTGCAGGAGTAAAATCTATTATTTGTGCAGGAAAAGAAGTAGAAACTGCGTATAAAGGAAATGCAGTGACGATTCAGCTTGACAGAGAAGTTGACGTTTCCAGAGGCTGTGTATTGACCTGCGGTGCAAAACCGGCTGTGGCAAATATGTTTTCCGTAAAACTGCTCTGGATGGATGATACTCGTCTTGTTGCAGGAAAGAATTACCTGCTTAAGATTGGAACAAAGAAAATCCCAGCGACAGTAACGAAGATTAAGTATAAGATTGATGTAAATACAGGAAAAGAGATCTATACAGATAAGCTCTTTAAAAACGAGATTGCTGTCTGTGAGATTTCTACTTCTGAAAAGATTGTTCTGGATAAGTTTGAGCAGAACAGCGGCCTTGGCTCTTTCATTCTTATAGACAGAATATCTCACATGACATCTGCCTGTGGTGTAGTGTCCTATGTGCTGAGAAGATCTGATAACCTGATTTGGCAGGATATGGATATCACCAGAGAACAGAGAGCAAATCAGAAAAACCAGACCCCAAAGACAATCTGGTTTACCGGTCTGTCTGGTTCCGGCAAATCCACTTTGGCGAATGAGCTGGAGAAAAGATTGTTTGTTGCAGGAAAACATACTATGACCTTAGACGGTGATAATGTCAGAATGGGATTGAACAGGAACCTTGGCTTTAAAGAAAGCGACAGAATTGAGAACATTCGCCGTGTTGCAGAAGTATGTAAGCTGATGAATGACGCAGGACTGATCACCATTACTTCCTTTATTTCTCCATTTGAAAGCGACAGAGAGAAGGCCAGAGAGATTATCGGAGCAGAGAATTTTGTGGAAATCTATGTAAGCACTCCATTGGAGGAATGTGAACGCAGAGATAAGAAAGGGTTATATGCAAAGGCAAGAAATGGAGAAATCCCTAATTTCACAGGAATTACCAGTCCATATGAAGTCCCTGCAAACCCGGATCTTGTGCTTGATACCACCGATTTATCCATTGAAGAAGCTGTGGAACAGATCATGAAGCTGCTGGAAAAGATGTGATAGGAGAAACAGGATGGCTACGTTATATTTTCACATAGGAACACCGAAGACGGGAACCACTCATATACAGAACTTCATGTGGAATAATGGGGAAGCTTTGAAAAAACAGGGCTATGTGTATCCTCATTTTGAACAGTTCCCCGGGATTGGAAAAGCCAGAAACGGGTATTTCCTGAAAACAAATTTTGAAGGATACCAGAAGAATTTTGAAAAGATAGGAAAACTGGCCTCCGAATATGAGAATATCATTCTTTCTGATGAGGGAATGTGGAATATGAATAAGAGCTACATGGAAAGATTCTATGAAAATACAAAAGAGTATGATCTGGATGTGAAGATCATTGTATATTTGCGCAGACAGGATTTGTATTTACAGTCTAACTGGGCTCAGAAAGTAAAAGAAGATTCTCAGGATACTTTTCGGGAGTATATTGAAAAAGAGGTATATAAAACAATCAGATTTGATTACTTTGAAAGGCTAAATGAAATCGCCCAGATCGTTGGAAAAGAAAACATCATTGTCAGGGTCTATGAAAAAGGACAGTTTAAAAATCAGAATCTGACGGATGATTTCCTGGAGACCGTGGGACTGGAATTCACCTCTGATTTTATTATGCCGGAGAGAGTGTTCAATATGAGCCTGGGAGGCCCATATCTGGAAGTGAAGAGGTATTTAAATTCTAACAAAGAATTTGCTACACTGGATAATTATGCGTATCCTCTGATCAAGAAAGTAATGGCAGAAAACCAGGCCAAAGTAGACTTCAGTTCTTCTAAGTATTTAAGTGCTGCTGAGCAGAGGAAATTTATGACACAGTATCAGGAAACGAATGAAAAGGTTGCCAGGGAATATCTGGGAAGAGAAGATGGAAAGCTGTTCTATGAGGAAGAAGTGAAGGATGGGGAAGAACCGGTGACTTTTTCCACTCAGGAGCTCATTGATATCTGTGGACAAATGCTTCAGATTCAGCATACGAATTACACAGAACAGATTAAGCAGTGTAAGGAGACTATTAAGGAACAGGAAGCGGTTATTAAAAAGCAGAAGTCTACCATCGACTGGGTTACTACAAGTTTTCCTAAAAAAGTAGTTCGTAAATTAAAAAGAATGGCGGGAATAAAATAAAAAATTTATAAAATTTATGATTGCCATGTGATGAGTGATAAGTTAAAATGAACCTAAAGGGACTATTTACAGTAAGTGCGAGCAGTTCTGTAAATAGTCCCTTTCGATATGAAGAAAGAGCAAAGGAGAAAAGTTATGAATGCAGCAAAGAAAAAAGCAGCATTTCTTCTCTGGATGACAGGATTGATGACAGTATTGTCTTCCATGTCTGTTTTTGCAGCAGAAGAGGAAGCTGCAGCAGCAAACCCAATGATGTATGAGACATTTTGGGCATTGGTACCGCCAATTGTGGCGATCGGACTTGCACTGCTCACAAAAGAAGTTTACAGTTCTTTATTTGTGGGGATTCTGGTAGGAGGATTATTTTATTCAGGTTTTAATCTGGAAGGAACCGTTCTGCATGTACTGGAGGATGGTATCGTTGGTTCCCTTTCTGATCCCTGGAATGTAGGTATTCTGGTATTCCTTGTAATCCTGGGAACTATGGTGTGTCTGATGAACAAGGCTGGAGGAAGTGCAGCATTTGGACGCTGGGCAGCAGCACACATTAAGACCCGGGCAGGTGCACAGCTTGCAACCATCGTATTAGGCTGTCTGATTTTTATTGATGATTATTTTAACTGCCTGACAGTAGGAAGTGTAATGCGTCCGGTAACGGATAAACACAATATTTCAAGAGCGAAGCTGGCATACCTGATAGATGCTACTGCAGCTCCGATTTGCATTATTGCTCCGATTTCATCCTGGGCAGCAGCAGTTACAGGATTTGTAGAGGGGGAAGATGGCCTGTCTCTTTTCGTCAGAGCCATTCCATTTAACTTCTATGCAATTCTGACCATTGTTATGATGGTAGGACTGGTGGCCCTTGATGCAGACTTTGGACCAATGAAGAAGCATGAGGATAATGCGAAAAAAGGTGATCTGTTTACAACTGCCGTTGGTACATATACAGAGATTGAAGGCACCAGTGAAAATGAAAAAGGTACAGTAATGGCACTTATTCTCCCAATTGTCAGCTTAATTGTATGCTGTGTAATAGGTATGATCTATACCGGTGGATTCTTTAGCGGGGTCGGATTTGTGGAAGCTTTCTCCGGAAGTGATGCTTCTATCGGCCTTGCAATTGGTAGTTTATTTGCACTTTTGATTACTATTATTTATCTGCTTGCAACAAAGATTTTAAATTTCAAGGAATGTATGAACTGTCTCCCGGAAGGATTTAAGGCTATGGTACCTGCAATTTTGATCCTGACACTGGCATGGACACTGAAAGCTATGACAGACAGTCTTGGTGCAGCAGCATATGTTGCAGGAATTGTAGAACAGAATGCAGGAAGTCTTGCGAAGATGCTCCCGGCTATTATTTTCCTGATTGGCTGTGGACTGGCATTTGCTACGGGCACTTCCTGGGGAACATTTGGAATTTTGATTCCAATCGTAGTTAACGTATTTAAAAATGACCCGACACTGATGATCATTGCAATCTCCGCCTGCATGGCTGGTGCTGTATGTGGAGACCATTGTTCACCGATTTCTGATACTACGATCATGGCATCTGCAGGAGCACAGAGCGATCATGTCAATCATGTATCCACTCAGCTCCCTTATGCACTGACGGTTGCGGTAATTTCCTTTATTACTTATATCATTGCAGGCTTTACACAGAGCGCATGGATCTCTCTTCCATGTGGTATTGCCATTACATTAGCTGTATTAGTCTTTGTAAAATTTGTTCAGAAAAATGAAGATTAAGAGATGAGAAGCACGCGATGCGTGCTTCTTTATCATCTGCCTTTGTGCCTTTGGAATAAACGATGTATAAAACTCCTGTAATTACAGACAATATATAACAATAGATACCAGGGTGAAAAGGTCTTAAATCCACATGAGCTTGCTCATAGGTGGAGTTAAGACTCTGGAACCCGCCACCAATATGAGCATAAAAGTGAGAGGGTAATCTCACGATATGCGAATAGAGGGTAGGATTGTGGGAGTGCGCAGCACGGAACAATCCGTAGGTATCAATTACGAGAATTTTAAAATGGAGGAAAATACATTGAAGGCAACAGGAATTGTCAGAAGAATTGATGATCTTGGAAGAGTTGTGATTCCAAAAGAAATAAGAAAGACCCTCAGAATCAGAGAATCTGACCCCTTGGAAATATTTACTGACCGAGAGGGAGAGATTATCTTGAAGAAGTATTCTCCCATAGGAGAATTAGGAAGCTTTGCAAAAGAGTATGCAGAGTCCCTGGCTATGGTCACCGGTCACAGCGTGTGCATCACAGACAGAGACCAAGTCATTGCAGCAGCCGGAGCCACGAAGCAGATGCAAGTGGGGAAACCCATCAGCAGCTCTCTGGAGCACCTGATCGGGGAACGGGAAAATGTGCTGCATAATCCAAATGATCAGGAATACGTGGAAATCCTGGAAGAAGAGGAGGAGAAGCGGGCACAGGTGATCAGCCCTATTCTATGCGAGGGAGATGCCATAGGCGCAGTAGTTCTTCTGGGCAAAAATGACAAGGTACAGATGGGAGAGACAGAACGGGTTCTTGCAAAGTGCGCGGCAAGTTTTATGGGAAAACAAATGGAATCGTAAACGTACTTGAAAATAAATATGAAAGATGAATGGGATAAGTATGAAAACACAGGGGGAAAGGTATGGATATACAGACTTTTCAGAAAAAGCTGACAGAGGTATGCCTGTTAGCAAAAGAACATGAGCAGGTACTGACATCAGAACAGGTTCAGAATAGCTTTGCAGATATGAATCTGGATCAGGCACAGTTTCAGGAAATTTATAAATATCTGAAAACACAGGGAATCAGAGTTTCAGGTGCTGAGTTTGAGGAAAACGTATCATCACAGCAGATATCAGAGGAAGAAAAAAAGGCTCAGAATGAGGCAAAGGGCAGCGGTCACTTAAAGGATATAGAAAATCCCTGCCTGACAGATAAAGACAGAACTTATCTTCAATCCTATGAAGAAAGCCTGAAAGAAAATGAGGCAAATCTTTCGCACTATATGTTCGAGGCAGCCAGAATGACGGCAGAGTTATACAGAGATGGAATGTCCCTCCCGGATCTGATACAGGAAGCAAATGTAGCTCTGCTCATGATTCTGGCAGAAGAAGGAACACAGCAGAGAAGTTCTGAAGACCTTCTTCAGGCTCTCAAAAAAGGCATAAAAGATGCCGTGAATCAACAGGATGAGCAGAATTTTGGAGACGATTATCTGGTGTCAAAGGTTCAGAGACTGGATTCAGTTTTAAAGGAACTGACAGATGGGGAAGAAGGCGAATTAAAGTTCAGTGTAGAAGAACTGGCAATCATGCTGGATATGGACATAGATGAAATGAAAGACGTCATAAGACTCACCGGAGACTTATAAACAGAATTAAGGGGAGGGAGTTAGTGGCTTTTAAACGCCACTAACTCCCTCCCCTTGATTCGTCAGGCTTCATTAATCCCGATTCATCTCATGAAGAAGTTTCTTCTTGATATCATATAATTTATCAGAGAGATCCACATATACTTCCTGAGGATTGACCAGGCGTTTACATTCTTCCCAGAGAGTATTTTTCTCCTCGGTACAGTAGTCACGCATTTCCATAACAGATGGAGAAGTATATACACATTCTCCGTTTTTGAAGACAGGAACCAGAAGTTCACGCAGTGTGTAGGTTCCGGCTTTTAATTTGGTACGTTTCCAGGTTTCCAGAGGATCGAAAATTGTAAGATCCTGATTTTCATCAAAGGTCTCATCTGCAAGACAGATCAGGTCTGCTTTTATCTTGTGTACATCCTTTTCATAAATACGGAAAATAGTCTTATTTCCAGGATTTGTAATCTTCTCAATATTTTCAGAAAGTTTGATCTTTGGAATGAAAGTGCCATCCTTATCCTGAACAGCGGCCAGTTTGTAAACACCGCCAAAAGCAGGACAGTCTTTGGAAGTAATCAGATTGGTTCCCACGCCCCAGGAGGTAATTTTGCAGTTCTGAGTTTTCAGGCTGGAGATCAGATTCTCGTCCAGGTCACTGGATGCAGAGATATAGGCATCTGTAAATCCTGCTTCATCCAGCATGGTTCTTGCTTTCTTGGAAAGATAGGCAAGATCACCACTGTCAAGGCGGATTCCATAGTTCTTCAGTTCTATGCCGGATTCCCTCATTTCTGTAAATACGCGGATTGCATTGGGAACACCGGACTTTAATGTGTCATAGGTATCCACCAGAAGGCAGCAGGCATTCGGATATAGTTCAGAATATTTCTTAAAAGCAGTATATTCATCCGGGAAGCTCATGATCCAGCTGTGGGCATGGGTTCCTTTTACAGGAACGTCAAACAGTTGGCCGGCAAGAACATTGGACGTACCGATACATCCTGCAATCATGGCAGCTCTTGCACCATATACACCGGCATCAGGACCCTGGGCACGGCGCAGTCCAAATTCCATAATGCCATCTCCCTGAGCAGCCTGTACCACACGTGCCGTCTTCGTTGCAATCAGGCTCTGATGGTTTACAATCGTAAGAAGTGCTGTTTCGATCAGCTGTGCTTCCATGATAGGAGCAATTACTTTTACAAGAGGCTCTCTTGGAAATACAACAGTACCTTCCGGAATGGCATAGATATTACCGGAAAAATGAAAACCTCTCAGATATTCAAGAAAGTCCGCATCAAAAATATTTAAAGATGCCAGATACGAAATATCATCATCAGAAAAACGGAGACGCTTGATATAATCAATTACCTGATCCAGACCTGCTGCAATGGCATATCCATTGTCACATGGATTCGTACGGTAGAACATATCGAAAACAACGGTGTCATTACAGTTGTTTTTAAAATAGCCTTGCATCATGGTAAGCTCATACAAGTCTGTCAGGAGTGTCAGATTCATTGTACTCATAATTTTATATTTTCTCCTTTAGAAAAACATTTGCATTGATTATACACCTGTCACGACAATTATGGTAGTATTATCTCAAAAAAAAGGGTGAAAAAATTAAAAAAAAGTACTTGCATTTTATGAAAGAGTGTAGTAGAATGTTTTTTGTTGAGAGACAAAGGGCTATCGCCAAATGGTAAGGCAACGGACTCTGACTCCGTCATTTCAAGGTTCGAATCCTTGTAGCCCTGTTTTGTAAGTGACCGAGAGGTCGCTTTTTTTTATAGTATAAAAGGAAGATGTGTATGAAATACGAATTTAAGGATCGTGTAAGATATAGCGAAATCGGTGAGGATGGGAAGCTGACATATGCCAATGTTGTCAATTATTTTCAGGACTGCAGTACGTTTCAGTCTGAGATCCTTGGGAATACCATGGAGGAGATGAAGAAAAGAAAACGTGCATGGATCATGGCATACTGGATCATTGAGTTTTTCAGAAGACCTGCTCTGGGAGAAGAAATTACCATACAGACATGGCCCCATTCCTTCAGAGGATTTCAGGGAGGAAGAAATTATCAGATGCTGGACGTCCAGGGGGAAGTACTGGCAAGAGCAGATTCTCTCTGGGTCTATCTGGATACAGAGACGGGGCATCCTGTAAGAACGGAGCAGGAAGTGATTGACTGCTATGGAATGGATGAAGCTCTGGATATGGAAAAGACCTCAAGAAAAGTACAGATTCCTGAGGAAAATGAGGAAAAACCAGGTTTTTGTATTCACAGATATCATCTGGATACGAACCATCATGTAAATAATGCAAAGTATATTGCCATGGCAGAAGAATATCTGCCGGAGGGGTTTGAGGCTTCGAAAATCAGGGTAGAGTATAAGAAGTCTGCAAAGAGAGAAAATATTATTGTTCCCCTTGTACATGTAACAGAAGAAAAAACAACAGTAACCCTTTGTGATGAAGAAAAGAGACCCTATGCGGTTTTAGAGTTTGGGAGGTAAACATGTTTGAATTAGGAAAGAGACAGGTTCTGGTAATCGTAAAAAAGACAGATTTTGGTATTTATCTGGCAGAATCACAGGATTCTCAGGATAAGGTGCTGCTGCCGAAAAAAGAAGTACCGGAAGGAGCTTCCTGTGGAGACCAGATGGAAGTGTTCCTTTACAGAGATTCCAAGGACAGAATGATTGCAACTACACGTCAGCCCAAGCTTATGCTGGGGGAAGTGGCAGTACTGGAAGTAAAAGATGTCACCAAGATCGGAGCATTTCTGGACTGGGGGCTGGAAAAGGATCTGATGCTTCCTTTTAAACAGCAGACAAGAAAGGTGCGCAAGGGAGAACAGTGCCTTGTGGCACTTTATATTGATAAAAGCGGACGCCTTGCAGCGACCATGAACGTCTATGAGTACCTGAATCTGGATTCCCCATATAAAAAAGATGACCATGTCCAGGGAACTATTTATCAGATCAGCGAACAGTTTGGCGTATTCGTTGCAGTAGATAATAAATACAGCGGATTGATTCCAAGACGCGATGCATCAGGCAGTTATTACATCGGAGATAAGATTGAAGCCAGAGTTACTGGTGTGAAACCAGATGGAAAACTGGATCTTTCCGACCGCGAAAAGGCTTACATCCAGATTGAAGAGGATGCAGAGGCAATTATGGAAGCTATCGAAGAATTCTCCGGAGTGCTTCCATTTACCGATAAGGCAAACCCGGAAGTGATCAAAAGAGAACTGGGATTAAGCAAAAATGCCTTCAAACGCGGGGTTGGACGACTCTTAAAAGAAGGAAGAATTGTGATCACAGAACACGCAATCAGAAAAGTTGAAAAATAAGGTCAAAAAATAAGTTAAGAAATTGCAAAAAATGCTTGCATTTTTTCAGAACCTATAGTATTATATCCTTCGTTGGATATGAAGGGCTATCGCCAAATGGTAAGGCAACGGACTCTGACTCCGTCATTTCAAGGTTCGAATCCTTGTAGCCCTGTTAAGTAAAGCACCTCGTAGAGAGGTGCTTTTTTGTGTTATAGGAAATGTGGAGTTGAAATTGTGGCTGTATTCTCACATTTTTTATGTTGAAACTGCCTCTTTTTTTCCAGAAAAGCCAGAAAAATCTCTGGCTATATGACGGAGAACGCACCTTTTTTAAAAGATTGTATACAACAAAAGGGAGAATGATGATTTGCCCTATTGCCAAAATAAGGAAATGCCGTTATAGTAGGGGCGTAACGAAGTCACCGATTTTCGAAAGGAGAGTATAACATGAAAATTCAGAATATTTCAAACATTGAGGGATTCTTTGAAGTTGTTGATCAATGTAAGGGTAAAATTGAACTGGTAACAGGCGAAGGTGATCGTTTAAATTTGAAATCCAAACTTTCTCAGTATGTATCATTAGCTAATATCTTTTCAAACGGAGATATTCCGGAACTTGAGATCCTGGCTTACGAAAAAGAAGACGTTGACAGACTTCTTAACTTCATGCTCAGTGGAAACATGTAATTTGAACTGAATATATTTTGAAAGACCAAGAGTGCTGCACTTTAGCAGCACTCTTTTTGTTTGTTACTGGAACGCACGTGAACAGTAACATTTATAGTAGACGATTACAATATATTTATGAAAAACTAATTGTTAAAAAAAATAAAGAAATGTATAATAATATTAAAGTATATATAATGATAGAAGAAGCATTGGATTATAGTCTAAACGGGAGGTGGCACGGATGTTGACGGATTCTATGAAAAATGACTTAATCAAAGGATTACTTGACATTTTTCACAATGATATTTCTATGATTATTTTGTATGGCTCGGTTGCAAGAAATGAGTTTACGTTAGAGAGTGATATAGATATTGCGATTATCATGAAAAAAGATATGGATGAAAATACTAAAGAGAGATTTATCTATTGGTCTGCAGATATGGATATACGCTATAACAGAGTTTTTTCAATTATTGATATTCAGGAAGAGAATATGAAAAAATGGGGAAATGTGCTTCCGTTTTACAAGAATGTGCAGAAAGAGGGGATTGTTCTTTGGAAAGCAGCTTAAAGGAATTGGCAGGATATAGGATGGAAAGAGCAAAGGAAATGCTTTCAGCAGCAGAAGGAAATCTGGGAATAGGACAATATAAAACATCTTTAAACCGTTCCTATTATGCGATTTTTCATTCTATGCGTGCTTGCAATATATTAAAAGGATTTGATTCTTCAAAACATTCTGGTGTAATTGCTTTTTTTAATAAAGAGTATTTAAAAGAAGGGATTATGGATAATAGATTGTCTGCAATTATAAAAAATAGTTCTTTCCTCAGAGAAAAATCGGATTATGATGATTTTTTTATCGCCAGTAAGAAAGATGCGATGGAGCAATTGGAACAGGCAAAGGTATTCTTGAAGACCGTGGAAGATTATCTGAATTCTTTATGAAAAATAGATAGATTAATTTCTACATTTAAATTTATGTTGAAACTGTTTTCTTTTTTAAAAAAATACCAGAATAACCAGGAGTGAGGTACAACATTGAATTTTACACATTTACATGTCCATACAGAATACAGTCTGTTAGATGGTTCAAATAAGATAAAAGAATATGTAGAGCGGGTGAAGGAACTTGGCATGAACAGCGCGGCAATTACGGATCATGGCGTCATGTATGGCGTCATTGATTTTTATCGTGCTGCCAATGCAGCAGGAATTAAACCAATCCTGGGGTGTGAAGTATATGTGGCACCAAATTCCAGATTTGACAGAGAAGCTTCTGGTGGGGATGACAGATATTATCATCTGGTTTTGCTGGCGGAAAATAATCAGGGCTATAAAAACCTGATGAAGATCGTATCCATCGGTTTTACGGAAGGATACTATTATAAGCCCAGAGTAGATAAGGAGACACTGCGGTGTTACCATGAAGGTATCATTGCTTTAAGTGCCTGCCTTGCCGGGGAAGTGCAGAAATATCTGACAAGAGGACTCTATGATGCAGCGAAAAAGGCTGCATTTGAGTACCAGGAGATTTTTGGAAAAGACAATTTTTTCCTGGAGTTACAGGATCATGGAATCCCGGAGCAGAAAATGGTGAATTCCCAGCTCCTTAAGCTGAGCAGGGAAACGGGGATTGAGCTGGTTGCCACCAATGATGTTCACTATACCTACGAGAAGGATGCGGATTCTCATGACATTCTTTTGTGCATACAGACGGGAAAGAAACTGGCGGATGAAGACCGTATGAGATATGAAGGCGGTCAGTATTATGTAAAATCGCCGGAAGAGATGGCAAAACTATTTCCTTATGCACTGCAGGCTTTGGAGAATACCCAGAAGATTGCTGACCGGTGTCATGTGGAAATCGAGTTTGGAAAACACAAATTGCCGCATTTTGATGTGCCAAATGGGCTGACAGCATGGGAATACTTAAATCAGCTGTGTCAAGAAGGACTGAAAAGATTATATGAGCCTGAACGTGCAGAAGAGCTTCAGGAAAGGCTGAACTATGAATTAAATACAATCCATGACATGGGATTTGTGGATTATTTCCTGATCGTATGGGATTTCATCCGTTATGCCAGGGAACACGACATTATGGTTGGCCCGGGACGGGGATCTGCGGCAGGCAGCCTGGTAGCCTATACACTGGGGATTACACAGTTGGATCCAATCCAGTATAATCTGCTGTTTGAACGTTTCCTGAATCCTGAGCGAGTAACCATGCCGGATATTGATGTGGATTTCTGCTTTGAAAGACGTCAGGAAGTTATTGATTATGTAGTAAGAAAATATGGAAAAGAAAAAGTAGTCCAGATCGTAACCTTTGGTACGTTGGCTGCCCGGGGTGTCATAAGAGATGTAGGCAGGGTTATGGATATTCCCTATGCCACAGTAGATAATGTGGCAAAGATGATTCCCCAGGAACTGAATATGACGATAGACAAAGCTCTGGGTATGAACCATGAGCTGAAGAATTTGTATGATACGGATGAAGAAATACGGCATCTGATAGACATGTCCAGACGTCTGGAAGGGCTTCCGAGACATACCTCTATGCATGCAGCGGGAGTAGTAATCTGTCCGGAGGCAGCAGATGAATTTGTGCCTTTGTCTCTTGGATCAGATGGCTCGGTAACGACACAGTTTACCATGACGACATTGGAAGAACTGGGACTTCTGAAGATGGATTTCCTGGGACTTCGTACCCTGACTGTCATTCAGAATGCGGTGAAATTTGTGAAACAGAATCAGGGAATAGAACTGGATCTGAATCATATTGATTATAATGATCAGGCAGTTCTGGCATCTCTGTCCACGGGGAAAACAGATGGCGTGTTCCAGCTGGAAAGTGCAGGCATGAAGAATTTCATGAAGGAACTGAAACCCCAGAGCCTGGAGGATATCATAGCAGGGATTGCGCTGTACCGTCCGGGTCCCATGGATTTTATTCCCCAGTATATAAAGGGTAAGAATAACGCTGAAAGCATTACGTATGACTGCCCGCAGCTGAAACCGATTTTGGAACAGACCTATGGATGTATTGTGTATCAGGAACAGGTTATGCAGATCGTCCGTGACCTGGCAGGGTATACATTGGGAAGAAGTGATCTTTTAAGACGAGCCATGTCAAAGAAGAAAGCCTCTGTAATGGAAAAGGAACGCCAGAACTTTGTATATGGAAATGAAGCAGAAGGAGTTCCGGGGTGCATCAAAAATGGAATTCCGGAGCAGGTTGCCAATAAAATATATGATGATATGATTGATTTTGCCAAGTATGCGTTTAATAAGTCTCATGCGGCGGCATATGCGGTGATTTCTTATCAGACAGCTTTTTTGAAATATTACTATCCAATAGAATTTATGGCAGCTCTTATGACCTCCGTGATCGATAATCCGTCAAAGGTGGCAGAATATAATCTGACCTGCCGTCAGATGGGAATTACGATCCTGCCGCCTGATATTAATGTGGGAGAGAGTGGATTCACAGTAGATGGGAATAAGATCAGATACGGTCTTTCTGCCATCAAAAGTATAGGAAAACCTGTGATTGCATCGATTGTTGAAGAACGGAAACGAGGCGGCAAATTTACCTCTCTGAAAAACTTTATTGAGCGCCTTTCCGGGAAAGAAGTAAATAAACGCACCATTGAAAGTTTTATCAAATCCGGGGCTCTGGATAATCTGGGCGGAAACAGGAGACAATTAATGATGGTTTATGGACCGCTTATGGATTCCATAAATCAGGAAAAGAAACACTCCATGGTAGGGCAGATGTCACTTTTTGATTTCGTAGATGAAGATACGAAAAAAGAATATGAAGTAAGTCTTCCGGATGTGGAAGAGTATGAAAAGGAACAGAAGCTTGCCTTTGAAAAAGAAGTCCTGGGATTTTATGTCAGCGGGCATCCCCTGGAAGAATATGAAGGTGTGTGGAGAAAGCATATCTCCAATGTGACGTCAGATTTTGCTCTGGATGAAGAACTTGGCTGCAGTAAGGTGGCAGACGGTGCAAAAGCAACCATTGGCGGCATGATTACAGAAAAGAGTATTAAATATACCAGAAACAATAAAACGATGGCATTTCTTACCCTGGAAGATCTTGTGGGAACCGTGGAAGTTGTAGTATTTCCAAAGGATTATGAGAAGAATAAGGATATGCTGATCCAGGATGAAAAGGTATTTATCACGGGAAGGGTCAATGCAGAAGATGACAAGCCGAGCAAACTGATCTGTGAAAGCATCAAAAAGTTCAGTGATATTGCCCGGGAGCTCTGGATTCAGTTCCCAGATAAGGCTGCTTACCAGGAAAAAGAACGTAGATTGTACGACATACTGAGGGAATCAGATGGAAAAGACCGGGTGGTGATCTATATCCGATCGCCTAAAGCAATGAAGAGATTGTCGGAAAACTGGACAGTAAATGCAGATAAGGAGCTTCTGGAAAAGTTATATCTGGAATTTGGCGAGGAAAATATAAAAACTATTTGAAAATATAGAGCAAATGCATTAAACTGAAAATGGATGAATGTTTACTCGTTGCTGAAACAAGGTAAACAGTAACGATAAATCCTTGAGGAGGAAGATACCATGGCGAAAGAGATTAATACGATTGGCGTACTTACAAGCGGCGGTGATGCTTCAGGTATGAATGCCGCAATTCGCGCCGTTGTCAGAAAAGCGATTTCAAACGGGAAAAAGGTAAAAGGAATCTACCGTGGGTACAGTGGATTATTAAATGAAGAAATTAAGGATATGACAGCAAGAGATGTATCTGATATTATCGGACGTGGAGGCACCATCTTAGGTACTGCAAGATGTTCTGAATTCAGAACAGAAGAAGGACAGAAGCTGGGAGCAGAAGTTTGCAAGAAGCATGGAATTGACGGTCTGGTAGTCATTGGCGGTGACGGTTCTTTTGCAGGAGCTCAGAAGCTGGCGGCACTTGGCGTGAATACAGTAGGCGTTCCGGGTACGATCGACCTGGATATTGCATGTACAGAATATACCATTGGATTTGATACAGCAATCAATACTGCAATGGAAGCAATTGATAAAGTCCGTGATACATCGACTTCTCATGAGCGCTGCAGTATCATTGAGGTAATGGGAAGAAGAGCGGGCTATATTGCATTATACTGTGGTATTGCCAATGGCGCAGAAGATATTCTTCTCCCGGAAAAATATAATTATGATGAACAGGAACTGATCAATAATATCATCCGCAATAAGAAGAGAGGAAAGAAACATCATATTATCGTGAATGCGGAAGGTATCGGACATTCTACCTCTATGGCAAGACGTATTCAGGCAGCAACCGGTATTGAAACCCGTGCAACCATTCTGGGACACATGCAGCGAGGCGGAAGCCCGACCTGTAAAGACCGTGTATATGCGTCTATGATGGGTGCTTATGCGGTAGATCTTCTCTGCGCAGGCAAATCAAACCGTGTAGTTGGATACAGACATGGTGACTTTACAGATCTTGACATTGATGAAGCTTTGGCAATGCAGAAAGATCTGTCAGAATATATGTGGGATGTAGCGGCAGCTTTATCAGTATAATTATGATCAACAGTTCATCCAATAAACAGATTAAGAATTTAATACAGTTGATAAAGAAAGCAAAGGCCCGCCGGGAACAGCGGGTTTTTGTTGTAGAAGGAATCCGTATGTTCAGGGAAGTGCCGGAGGATAAGCTGGTTATGACCTATGTGTCAGAAGGATTTCTGGAAAAAGCAGAGAATCAAGAACTTCTGAAAGGTATCCAATACGAAGTCCTGGATAATAAGCTGTTTGCATCTGTTTCAGACACTCAGACACCCCAGGGAATCATGTGTATCGTGAAGCAGATGGAGTATAATCTCTCATCTATGATCAGTAAGGAGAATCCTCATCTTCTGATTCTGGAAAATCTTCAGGATCCGGGGAATCTGGGAACGATTTTTCGTACCGCAGAGGGAGCGGGGGTAGGCGGCATCATTATGAGTTCTGATACGGTGGATATTTATAATCCCAAGACAGTCCGCTCTACCATGGGTTCTTTATATAGAATGCCATTTTTATACGTTCCTGATCTAAAAGAGGTTTTGCAGGAACTGAAAAAGAAAAACATCTGCTGTTATGCAGCACATTTAAAAGGAAAACATAATTATTACGAAGAAGATTACAGGAAACCCTCAGCATTTCTCATTGGAAACGAAGGGAATGGCTTATCAGACTCTCTGGCAGAGGAAGCGGATACTTATATCAAGATTCCTATGTCGGGACAATTGGAGTCCCTCAATGCCAGCGTTGCAGCAGCAATACTGATGTATGAAGTAAAAAGACAAAGAAGCAGCAGAGAATAGAAAAATAAGATCCCATTCAGGATGATAGTCTTGGATGGGATTTTTTGTTATGGCGACGAGGAAAATGCAATGTGCTTGCACAATTGCATTTGACG